>JBAVSO010000100.1:0-9503 GCA_049695635.1 Candidatus Cybelea sp.
GTTTACTTCGGGTTTGGCCCCGCCGGCGGCGGCTGCTGCGAGTCGCTCGAACTCTCCGTCGTCGTACCAATCGAGGCGCGCATCTCGGTGTCGGCTTGCACGTTCCTGAGCCGATAGTAATCCATCACGCCCAAATTGCCGTGGAGGAATGCCTGAGCGATCGCCTGTGGGATCGTCGCTTCGGCCTCGACGACTTTCGCGCGCATCGCTTGCGTTTGCGCTTTCTGCTCTTGCTCGGAGGCCTGGGCTGCGTATTGCCGCTCCGCGGCCTTCGCCTGTGCGATGCGTCGATCGGCCTCCGCTTGACTCGTCTGCAGCTCCGCGCCGATGTTCTTGCCGACGTCCACGTCGGCGATGTCAATGGAGACGATCTCGAAGGCGGTTCCCGCGTCGAGGCCCTTTGCAAGCACCGCTTTGCTGATGCGGTCCGGATATTCGAGAACCTCCTTGTGATCGATCGCCGCGCCGACGGCCGAAACGACGCCTTCTCCCACGCGCGCGACGATGGTCGGCTCGCCCGCGCCGCCGACGTAACGGTCGAGGTTGCTTCGCACCGTGATTCGTGCCTTGACGTTGAGCTGAATGCCGTTCTGCGCGACGCCCTGGAAGATGGGCGTCTCGATGACCTTCGGATTGACCGATGTCTGCAGCGCTTCTAGCACGTTGCGCCCGGCTAGGTCGATCGCGGCGGCGCGCTGCCATTCCAGCGGAATCTCCGCCCGCTGCGCCGCGATCATCGCCAGCGTCACGTTCTCGACGTTACCGCCCGCGAGGAAGTGCGACTGCATCTGATCTACGCTCAGGTTCAACCCGGCCTTACGCGCGCGCACGTAGTTCGTCACTATCACGCCCGGCGGAATGCCAATGAGCCGCATTCGCACGAGTGCGATGATACCTAGCGGCACACCCGCGGCGACCGTGCGGATCCACAGACCGATCGGAAAATAGTAAAGGAACGCGAAAAACACGATGACAATGATGAGAATGAGGACAACGCCGCTAACGGCAATCATGGATGCTCCTATGCAGAGAGGGGTTCGACGAAGATTCGGGCACCTTCGACGCGCACGACGCGAATCGGCGTTCCTTGCGCAATGAACTCACCAGAGGTCAACACGTCCACGCGATGCCCATCAATCGAGGCGATTCCGGCCGGTCGTAAAAAGCTCACGGCCGTGCCGGTGCGTCCGCGCAGACTCCCGTAATTGGCGCTCGTCACGTACTCCGGGCCCTGCGCGGCTGCCAAGGCGAGCCGTTGTGCCCACGCGTTTTGCGGCACTGCGCGGACGGTAAGCGTGAAAGCGATCACGGTCAGCACGATCGCCGTCGCGATCGTTTCAATTCCAACGAACACGAACGGCAGGCCGAAGGCCCACAGCACCGCCACCAGAAGGGCGACGACTCCGAGAATCCCCGGGATACCGTGACCCGGTACGACGTGGAGCTCCCAGAGAATCCCAATCAGTCCGAGCACCGCCAGCACGACCACGAAGCCGTTCGAGAAGCCCGCGTAAAGGTGGGCTCCGAAGAACAGGCCGAGCGAGCCGATGCCGATGATGCCGGCGATGCCGTGCAGCGTCTGCATCTCGATCAAAAGTCCGAGCATCCCAAGGGTGAGCAGAAGTCCGCTGACGACCGGATCGGTTGCAAAGCGCGCGATTCGCTCCGCCAGCGTAAACGACTCTGTCGTGCGCGGAGCGTCGGCCAGATGAAGCTGGGCCAATGCGGCTTCGAGGGTCGGCGCCGTTCCGGTCGCGATTCCGGAGCGGACCGCATCTTGCGTATTGAGCGTGAGAATCGCGCCGGGACGTTTATACTGCGGCAGATCCACGTTCTTGTCTACCATCGCTCCGGCGATCTTACTATCGTGGTGATTGCGCTGCGCGGTCGATTCGAACTCACCACGCAGCCCCGAAATCATTTTTACCGTCGCCGGAATCGGTTCGGCCGCACCGATCGATGCGCCCGGAGCCATAACGATGCGGTTCGCCGCAAGCGAAATGAGCGCCGCCGCAGAGTAGGCGCGTTCGCCCACATAGGCTATCACCGGTTCTTGTGCGCCGAACAGCGCGTCACGAATCGAGAATGCAGCTTCGACGAGGCCGCCGGGACTGTTCACGTCGAGCACGATTGCGCGAGCGTGCTCCTGATTCGCCTCGTCAACCGAACGCTGAACCAAATGAGCCATGCCATCGTCGACGGTTCCCGTAATCGGTATGACGACGACGGGGTTGCCTATTTGACCTCCTGCGGCGAGCCCACAGAGGCCCCCGAGCAATAGGACGTACGAGATGGGCGCAGCCAGCCGGAATGCTCTCATGCGGGTTGCTACCATGGGCTGCCTCCGAAGGTTACGCCTTTCGACTCAGGATGACAAAAGGTCGGTGACGATCTGCCGGACCAAATTGCCATCGGCGAGGCCGCGCAGCTGCGGCATAACGACCTTCATTACCGCGCCAGCGTTACGCTGATCGGCCGGAAGCTCCGCCAAAACGCTCTGGACGATTTCGCGGATCTCCTCCGCCGATCGCTGCGCGGGAAGGTAGGCCAGCAAGAGCTCGCGTTCCACGCGTTCCTTTGCTGCAAGATCGGTGCGGCCGGCCTTCTCAAACTCGGCAAGCGAGTCGCCCCGTTGCTTTACCAAACGCCGCACGACCTCGAGCTCGTCGGCGTCGGAAAGGTCGTGACCGCTCTCGGTGCGCTTATAGATGAACCCCGAGAGCGCCGAGCGGAGCGTGTCGAGGCGTAACTGGTCGCGCGCTCGCATCGCCTCTTTTAGATCGGAGGCGATGCGGTCTTTAACCGTTCCCATGGCGCTCGGTTAGGCGCGACGCTTGCGGGCCGCAGCCGACTTCTTCTTCTTGCGGACGCTCGGCTTTTCGTAATGCTCGTGCTTACGCGCCTCCGCCAGAATGCCGGCCTTTTGGGTGGCCTTCTTGAAGCGGCGCAACGCGCTCTCGATCGTCTCGCCCGGTGCGATGCGAACTTCCATTTGTTGATGACCCCCCTTTCGGCGTACCGTTCTACTGCCTGGACGGCACGAAAAATTAGGCCCTAAGAGGGCCAGGCACAGCGTAGCATAGCGCCCGAGGCAGCGTCAAATCCTAGCCTGGGGGCCAGGTCATGCGCCGGCCGGCCAAGACGTGGATGTGAAGATGCCCGACCGTCTGTCCACCGTCCGGCCCCGTATTGACGACGAGGCGATACCCGCGCGTGCCGCCCCGCTCTTTACCCAAGCGCGTCGCGATCTCGAAGAGCCGCCCCGCGAGCCCCTCCTGGTCAGCCCTAGCCACAGTCTCGCCGAGCGTATCGTAGTGCTTGACAGGCAGCACGAGCAAATGCGCCGGCGCCTGCGGATTGACGTCTTCGATGGCAATCGCGGTCTCGTCGCGATAGACGGTTTTTGCCGGAATCTCGCCGCGCGCGATCTTGCAGAATAGGCAGTCCTCCATCAATGCGTTCGAATCGTGAAGCTCCACGACTTGACCGTCGTGTTTCCAGCCTGGTCCGCGACGCGCACGGTGACGCGCACGGCACCGTCGGGATAACTGTACGATGGTAGATACTGAATGAACTGGGCCGTTCGCAGGCATTCCGACGTGACGTCGCGGCCATTGATCCACAGCAACGCCGTTGACGGGTTGACCGGGACGGCATCCGCGGCGAAGCTCGCATAAACTGCCGGCCGGCTCGTGTTGATCGTCGAGCCCGCATCGGGCGCGAAGTCGGCGATGCCCGGTCCGATACTCGACGCCGAAACGGTTTGCGGAGCGGGCGCCTGAGCGCTGGCGTTGCCCATCGATAGACGCCCGATCAACGCGACGTCATCGAAGTTCGTACCGCGCGGAATCGTGTAGCTGCCGACATAAACGCCGGGCGATCGCTGCTCCATGGCTTGATTCACGACGTCCGAGCCGATGTCGAAGGTGGCCGAACCGCCCGGAGTGCCGTGCAACGTTACGCGAATCATGTCGCCGGGGTGCAGTGGCCGGTTTGCGTCGGTATCGACGCCCGAAATCTGTACGTTGGACGGCTGGCTCGAAGATGCGCCGGCGGCGCGACGGCTGGCAAGAATTTCGCGCACCTCGTTCGTCTCAACGTTGTACCGAACGGTGACCTGATCGCTCGGTCTCAGCTGATCGATCGACGCGCCATTCCCATTGAGCGAGATTTCCGTCGTTCTTCCGGCGGCGACGACTTGCCCGTTGTCGAGCACGAATTGGTTTCCGGCGATTGCGACGATGTGACCGTTTCGCGACCCATACTCGTCGACGATTCGCACCACGCGCCCATCCTTTCGCATCTCGACGCGCGCGAAGTCTCCTGGGCGCACGTCGCCGAGCTCCCCTGGCGAGGTCACGTTCACGTTGACGTCCGCGACGTCGATCGACGCGTTGGGCGCCACCGGGATCGTCTTTATTTTGCCGTTGGACTCTAGCGTAATCGTCGGTGGATCCGAGAGCACGTCAACCGCCGCAACGGTTCCGAAACGCTCGAATCCGCTGACGGTCGTAACGAAACTGTTCGAGGACCGTCCGACGAGCTGTGCGACGATCGTCATTGTGTTAGTCTTGCGGTCGAAGCTCGCTTGGGCACCGAGAACGTCGGTGAAGTATCGAAGCGGAACGTAGAGTACGTTCCCCACTTCGATCGGCGCGGCTTCGAGTGTCAGCGGCTGGCCGTTGATGAGGGCAACGCGGCTGCCGATCGTCAAGACGACGCTTTTCGAGCCGATCTGCGTGGTGATCTGCTTTCCACTGCGGTTGAACGAAAGCCCAAGCGCTTCAATCGTCTGGCGCACCGGCACGAAGAGCAAGCCCTTTTCGAAGTGCGGCGGTGGATTGAGCGAAAGGCTGTTGCCGTTGATGATGACGGCAATCGGTCGAGGAGCGGCCGCAACCGGTCCCGTCTGTAACGCAACGACCAGCAGTGCCAACCCCGCCAAAGCGCGTGTCAATCTTGCTCCAATACTTCCCGATAGACGTCTGCGGTGGCGCGCGCGCAGCGATCCCAGGTGAGCTCCTGCGCGATCTTCACACCTATGTTGAGCACCCGAGTGCGAAGACCCTCGTCGGAGAGAAGCCGCTCGAGCACTGAGCGCAAATCGCCGGCGTCGCGCGCCCTAAAGGTGAGCGCGGCCGGCGTCAAAACGCGCGGTATGGCGTCTTCGCAGGCCACGACGGGGCAGCCGGCTGCCATCGCCTCAAGCATCGGCAAACCGAAACCCTCGCGCAACGCCGGTTGGACGAGCGCTCGCGCGCCGGCGTAGTATGCGACCAGCCGTTCCGTCGTAACGTCGCCGAGCGCGACGATCGCGCGACCGGGTTCGCTGCGGCACTGCAACTCACCGTCAAAATCGTCGGGGCCCGTCAACAAAAGATCGATCCTCGACGTTTCGGGTAAGCCCGACCAGGCATCGAAGAGCGTTGCGAGATCTTTATGCTTGCGATGATTGCCGACGTAGAGCAGATACGGTCGAATGCCTTCGTATGGCACCACAGGTTGCTGAAAGCTCTCACTAACCCCCAGTGGAATCACTCTAATCTTCGCAGGGTTCACGCCGAGCAACGTTTCGAGATCGTCTACGGTGCGCTGGTCGTCGGTGATCACCCGCGTGGCCCGAGCGCACGCCAACCGCACGACCGTGGCGTAATACGGCCCGACCTTGGCTTTGAAATACTCGGGGAAACGCAAGTGAATCAGGTCGTGTATCGTAACGACGAAGCGCCGCGGCACGAGCACTGGAACGTATTGTGAGAGAAAGTGCGCGAGGTCCAGCCTGGCCCTGCGCATCGCCAGCGGAAGCTCAATCTGCTCGCGCCATCCGAAGTTGCCGCCCTCAGTGAACTCCACGAACGTAAGCTCCGGCGCTATTCGCGGCAGGCGCGCGATCAGCTCGCGCGCGTACGTTTTCATTCCCGCTGACATCTGGCGCGTCAATCGCGCGTCGAGGCCGACGCGCGCGCTCACCGCCAGAGCGCTTTGCGCGCCGCCACCGCCGGGTACGTCGCGGAGCGGTAGGCAACGTACCAGCCCCGGGGGCCGTCCAGCAGCGCGCCCCGCGCAAAGAGCAGCCACGCCAGCCGGCCGACGCTAGCGGCGCAGGCGGCCAGCAGCACGACCGGCGATCCTTTCATCTGCTCCGCTTCGACCATCGTGTACCGCTCGTATTTCGCTCGGTACGACCTTACGTCGGGGTACGAATAGTGCAGCAAAGTGCCGGGGAGATCGCCGATGCGTCCGTCGCACGCCCACGCTTCATGCAGCTTCGCGGTGCTTGCCGCGGCCGGATGCGCTTCGAGCGTAACGCGACCGGTACGAAAGAGCCGCAGGAGCGGCTCGTTGCGCCAGATACGCATCGGCTTGCCACAGAAATAGGTGGTGCGTCTAATGCGATACGCGTCTCCGTCGGCCGAGGCGCTCACGATCGCGTCGCGCGCCACATCGTCCAGCGCTTCGTCCGCGTCGATCATCAGCGCCCACGGCGTCTGCACCTGCGCCAGTGCGAAGCGCCGGGCGTCCACGAAATCCGTCCACTCACGCTGGATTACCCGCGCGCCCGCTCCGCGAGCGAACTGGACGGTATGGTCGCGCGAGCCCGCATCGAGCACGAGCAGGGCTATCCCGCGCGGAAGGCTCGTGAGAGCGCGGGGGAGATTACGCTCTTCGTCGCGCGTTAGGACGACGGCAGTGATTAGGCCTGGGTCCAGAGTGCCGCCTCGGCAACGCCGGTGCGGCCGTCGACGCGCTCTTCGTGCGCCAGCGCGGCGCCGATGAACTCTCGGTAGAGCGGCGCCGGGCGGTTTGGCCGCGACTTGAACTCGGGGTGCGCTTGCGTAGCTACGAACCACGGGTGCATCGCGGGCGGAAGCTCCACGACCTCGACGAGCCGCGTCTTACCGATCGTGTGGTGCCCGGTAAAACGCATTCCGTGTTCCTCGAAGATCGGCCGATAACGGTTATTGAACTCGTAGCGATGACGGTGGCGCTCGCTGATCTCGAGCTCACCGTACGCACGCGCAGCTTGGCTTCCCGGCTCGAGCGTGCACGAGTACGTTCCGAGCCGCATCGTGCCGCCGTACATTTCGAGGTTTCGTTGATCCGGCATGAAGTCTATCACCGGATCGCCGCTCGTCTCATCCACCTCGCTCGTCATGGCCTCAGGCAGTTCGCAGACGTCGCGCGCGAACTCGACGCAGGCCAGCTGCATGCCGTAGCAGATGCCCAAGAAAGGAATTTTACGTTCGCGCACGTGCCGAATCGCGAGCAGCTTCCCCTTCACTCCGCGCGCCCCGAAGCCCGGCGCCACCAAAACGCCGTGCGCGCCGCGCAGCACGTCGATCCCTTCCTTCTCAACCTGCTCCGAGTCAATGCGCTTGATCTCGACCGCGGCATGGTGAAAGATCCCGGCGTGCGCGAGCGCTTCGTCGATCGAGATGTAGGCATCTTTCAACTCGACGTATTTTCCGATCAGCGCGATGGTCACGCGTCGGCGTGGCTGGAGCAGACGCTCCGCGATCGCGACCCAATCATCGAGCATCGGTGCCGACGCCGGCAAGTTGAGCTTGCGAACCGCGGCCTGCGCCAATCCCTCGGCTTCGAGGTTGAGCGGCACTTGATAGATCGTGCGCGCATCACTATTCTGCACGACTGCGCCCGGCGGCACGTCGCAGAAGAGCGCAATCTTCTCCTTCAGCTCAAGCGGCATCGGCAGCGCGGATTGAGTTCGGCAAACGATCGCATCGGGCGAGATGCCGATGCCGCGCAGCTCGCGTACCGAGTGCTGCGTGGGCTTCGTCTTAAGCTCGTCGGCCGCGCCGAGATGCGGAACAAGCGTGAGGTGGATGTACATCACGTTCTGCTCGCCCGCGTCGTAGCGCATCTGGCGAATCGCTTCCAGGAATGGCAGCGATTCGATGTCACCGACCGTTCCGCCGACCTCGACGATGCAGACTTCCGCGCCGCTTTCCTCGGCGACGCGCTTGATATGCGCCTTGATCTCGTTGGTAATGTGCGGAATGACTTGCACGGTCGCGCCGAGGTACTTGCCGCGACGCTCTTTTTCGATCACCGAGTTGTAGATCTGCCCGGTCGTCACGTTATTCGCACGCTGGAGGTTTTCGTCGATGAAACGCTCGTAATGCCCGAGGTCGAGATCCGTCTCGGCGCCGTCCTCGGTCACGAAGACCTCGCCATGCTGGTACGGGTTCATCGTTCCGGCGTCCACGTTGATGTAGGGGTCCAGCTTCTGGATCGAAACGCTCAAGCCGCGGGCTTTCAGAAGCCGGCCGAGCGAGGCTGCGGCTATGCCCTTTCCGAGCGAACTCACTACGCCCCCGGTGAAGAAGATATACTTCGCCATCTCGGGGCGTTTCATTTCGCCCTCGTCGGCTCGCTTACCTGGCTTTGTGATCGACGGCTCCTTCGGGACTACGCGGCCGGTTCTGCGGACGCTTGGCGAGCGCGTCCGGCGCTCGCCGGCGCTCGATTCTCGGCCCTCTCGCCATCCTGGCTCCGGGCCGATTCAGACGCCGCTTCACCGGCGCGTAGTCCCTCGCAGCCTGCGCTTGTTGCCCGGATGTAGCGGGGGAGGTTTGCGTAATCGGAGTGGACCGAGACGACGAAGTTTGGAAGAGTGGTGCGGACAATATGCGCGAGACGCTCTATTGTTGGGGGGGCGGCTTCGAGTAAAATCAACGCTTCTTCATTGAGAGGCGGCAGTTGTGCCAGAAGCCGGCGGTAGAGTGCGAGGCCGTCGGGGCCGCCGTCGAGCGCTGCACGCGGTTCGAATGAAGCGGGATCCGGCCGTTTCGGCAGATCCTCTGTTGGGACGTACGGCAGGTTTGCGATGACGGCGTCGTAGCGGTGCGCGCGAACCGGTTCCGCGAGGTCGCCGTGATAGAACCGGCAACGGTCGGCTACGCCGAGGTGGCGCGCGTTCTTTGTTGCGACCTCGATTGCCGCGCGCGCCGCATCGGTCGCGTCAACGACCGCCGGCGTTTGCGCTGCAATGGTGCACGCGATCGCGCCGCAGCCGGTGCCGACGTCGAGCACGCGCATTGGGCCGCGAATGAAGTGCAAGGCATCTTCGACCAAATGCTCGGTTTCGGGGCGCGGAACGAGCACATCTTCGTTCACGACGAACTCGCGCCCCCAGAAAAAGGCGCTCCCGACCAGATAGGCGACGGGCACGCCCGCGGCGCGGCGCTCGCAGAGCGTTGCGAACGATTTCGCCTGCTCCATCGAGACCGGGGCCTCAGAATGAGCGGCGATCCATTCACGCCGTTCTCCAAGCACGTGCGCCAGCAGCAGCGCCGCATCGAGCCGCGGTGATTCGCTGCTCGCCGCCAGCCGGGCTGCAGCCGATGCCAGCAGCTCGCCGGCCGGTTCAGCGATTTTTTGCAGCCTTCTCTCGGACCTCAGGTTACGGGTTCGCCCGCTAGGAGCCGGGCTCGCTCGTCCGCGAGCAACTCGTCGGTGATGTGGCCGAGATTGCCGTCCAT
>JBAVSO010000101.1:0-9251 GCA_049695635.1 Candidatus Cybelea sp.
CGACGACCCCGAGAATATGAGCCGGGCGGAGATCGCCGAGATCGTACGCTCCGGTCAGCTTACCGATAACGAACGGCGAAAGTACGTAACGACCTATCAAGAGAAGCTCGCACGGCCCTTTGCGTGCTTTGTCTTTATTCTTATCGCGATCCCGTTCGGACTGCGCTCGATCCGGTCGAGCGGAAGCACGAGTTTGGGTTTTGGCCTGTCGCTTGCGATCGTCTTCGTCTACTACGTCGTAATGACGATCTGCTCGTTCGCGGCCGATGCCTTTACCGCTGTTGCGGCGCTCTGGGCTTGGGTTCCCAACATTCTCTTTACCGCGATTGGCGCAATCCGGTTGAGGCGTGCCGCGCTGGTATGAATCTCGTCGAGATCGTGCGAGGAATCGGAAACATCGCGGTTGTGATGGGGCTCGCCGGTGCGGTCGCGTACGTCGGCGACCGCGTCGGCCATCAGGTCGGACGCAAGCGCCTCAGTCTCTTTGGAATTCGCCCGAGGTACACGTCGACGATCGTCGCGATCGCTACCGGAATGTTCATCGCGCTGGTTGTCTCGCTGGCCGCGATCTTCGCGTCCGAGCAGGTCAAAACGGCCTTTTTCAAGCTCACAACGCTCAACGCGCAGATCAACGAGATGCAAGCGCGTCAGCGCGACCTCGAGGCCAAGGTCAACACGGGCCGGCTCGTCTTACCGGTCAATACGCTGATGGTTCCGTTCTATCGGATCATTCCGCAATCCGCATCGCAGGCGCGGCGGCTGGCGACGATCCGCGATTACTACTTCTTCGCGGTCAAGTACGTCAACGCGACCTATCCGCGGCTCGGGTTGAAGCCTTATGCGATTGCTCCCGATGCGGATAAGAAATTGACCGGCTTGGCGACCGATCTGACGACGGCGGCGGCGCTCTCACAAGCCAACGTCATGCTGACGGTCACTTCAGATCAGAATCTCTTCGAGGACGATCCGATCCACTTCGCAATCAACGTGACCCAGGACATCCGGTACTTCAGTAAGGGTCAGGCGATCGCGGAGATCGTGATTCCCGGCAAGAGCGGTGCGAGCATAAACATAGCGATCATCCAGCTCGAAGCCTACGTCTCAGCCGCGGCCCGCCGGCTGGGCTTGCCGCCGTTTCTCTCCGACGCCGTGCAACCGTTGCAGCTGATTCCCGATGCGCAGCAGATGCAGCAGCGCATTTCGCAGCCGGGCACCTACGTGCTTACGGCCTTTGCAGCGTCGGATTTTTACCCCCGCAGCGGCTTCATCCCGATCGTGATCGTGCTCACGCATCAGCCATGAACTCGCGAGATGCGGTACTCGGCGTCGATCCTGGCAGCATCAAAGCCGGATATGCACTGCTCGACGCTTCCGGAGCGGTCGTTGCCGCAGGCATCGAGACGATCGAGCGCTTGCCTGCATGCCTAGGTGAATTGGTTCGCACCCGGCGCGTGACCGCAATCGCTTTGGGTCGCGGTACGAACTCGCGTCCCGTTAAAGCTTCGCTCGAAGCCCTCGGCCTTCCGATCCATCTCGTAGACGAGTACGAGACGAGCCGCGCCGCCCGAGAGCTCTACTTCGCCGAGCATCCGCCCCGGGGATGGCGCCGCTTGATCCCGGTCGGGATGCAGCTGCCCCAGCGCCCGATCGACGATTACGCAGCGATCTTGATCGCCCGGCGCTTTCTTGCAAGGGGAGCGGACCCTCAACCTCCAAGCTAGTTAGCCCCGTGAGAAGCGTACTTCGCGGTCGCAGCGGCTTAGCAGTAAACATTTAGGGAGGTAAAAGGTGCGTCGGGTTGTCGGCAGCGTGGCAACGGCAGCGCTAGTTCTGGCGCTTATTCCGAACGTTGTCTCAGCCTCGGGGCTCCTTCCGCCGACCTCAAAGTTCGACATTGGTTCGCAGTTGATGCTGCGACTCTTCGGCGAGACGTCCGACTCGACGGCCTCCTTCGCGGCGGCGCACGGCGACCGGGTGAGCGAATCGCCGCTGCGCGATCTCGCGTTGCAAGTTCACTCCGGCGGCACGACGCAGTATCTTGCCTCAGACTTTACGTCAACGCTCTCGGAAGAGCAGCTCGCACTGCGCGATCCGAGCAACGCTCAAGGGCCGTCCTTTGCCGCGGCCGCCGAATCGGCACCGTTCGACCTCGCGCCGAGCGTCGCTCGTTTCACGGCGCCTTCATCAGGGTCGAGCGATGTCGTGACGCTCGCGCCGAGCGCCCACTTTGCCGCTGCATATCAACCGGTGCCGCAGACCGTCATCTCACCTGCGCCCGGGACGCAGGCGTTTGCCCCACCCGAGATTCAGGCGGGCGATTTTCTTTCGTCGCCGGCTCAGATCGGAAGCGTGAAGTTTGAAGGACATGCGGACGATACCGCGCCGGCAACACCCCAGCTCACGCTCCACGACGCTTCGTACGACGCGGGCGCGAACTTCGACGTACGCGCCGGCAAGCGAAATCTTAACGTCAATCTCTCGAGCGGTTACGAGCACGTCGGAAGCAACGACGCCCAAAACTTCTCCGTCTCGCCGCTCGATTCGGCGTCGTCGTGGCAGCTGCCCGGCGTCGGCACGGCGCTTGTCGTTCCGAATAACGCCGACCTGAACCGGCTTTCGCTCGGCGCCGGCGTCTCGGTGCCGGTCCTGCACGGATTGACGCTGAACTTGAACTACGACGCGCAACGGCTCTACGGCGCGTACGGCTTACCTGGCCTCGTGAATCTCGATGCCGTGGACAACACGTACGGCGGAAAGCTCACGTTCAACATTCCGCGGATCTCCAGCTCGCTCTCGATCGGTGCGTATCAAGAGCGCTTGCAGGACAACATCTTCTCCATCAACGGCAGCACTCAGACGCGCGAGGACGTCAACTTTACCGTCAAGTTCTGAGGTCCCCTAGATTGGCGGTTCCTCAAACCTACGCTCTCTTTCGTTTCACGCTCGGCGCGGTCGTCGTAGCGTTGCTGATTGCATTCGGCGCGATTCAGCTCGCGTCGGATTCGCTCACAGCCGGCGCGGCCGTTCGCGGAACGCTGCCCACGCGAGTGCCGGCGAGCTTCGGTCTGGCCGTCTATCGCGCGCTCGATCGCATTGCGCCGGCACCGTACGTCGAAGCGAGCTTAGCGCAAGCCGCGCTCGCACGGCACGATCCGGACGCCGCCGAACGCTACGCGGTGCGCCTGCCGTCGTCGCCGGTTCGCGACGAGCTGCTGGCGCGGGTGGCGTTGTTGCGAGGTCAGCCTTTGCTGGCGGGCGAGTATTTTTTGGCCGCGCCCGATCCCGACGCCATGCAGGCCGCGGTGCAGGTGCTGGCTGCGCGCGATCCGGCGGCAGGATACGTGGTCGAACGTCTGCTGCGAAATCGTCTGGCACGCGGCGGCACTCATCCCGACGCCGTCGCAGAGGCCGACTGGCGGATGGGACGGCTAGCAAATCGGAAGGCCTGGCGGCAAGTTCCCGGCAGTGCCCTTCAGAACGCGTGGCTCGCCCGTGCAGCCGGCGATTTCGAAGCGGCCGTGGCGCTCGCGCCACTCTCCGAACGGTACGCGGTAGAGGCTGCGAACCAGGCCGACCTGCTGCGCGACCGGCATCGCGCGCAGGAACTCTTCGCGCACGCCGCTGCAATCGATCCGTCGAGCGCCGACGCGATTGCGGGCCTCGGAGTCCTGGCTTGGGAACGGGGCGACCAGCAAGCCGCGGTCGCCGATTTGGCGCGGGCGCGCGCTTTGGATCCGCGCTCGCTGATGGTTCGAGCGCTCGAACGAGACCTGCGTTGAGGGTTGCGCTCGACGCGCAACTGACCGTCGGCACGGCAACGGGAATCGGCGAGTACGTCCGGGGGTTGATCGATGCCTTGCAGCGGCGGGGCCTCGACGCGGTCGCCTTGCGAGAGCCTCGGCTCGACCCGTGGCGATTCGATCGCAGGCTGCTGTGGGATCAAGCGGTCTTGCCGCGCCGCGCGCGATCTTCAGGCGCGCAGCTGCTCCATTGCACGGCCGGCACGATGCCGCGCATGACCGGAATGCCGATCGTCGTGACCGTGCACGATCTCGCCTGGCACGAAGCACAGGCTCACGCTCCTGCCTACGCGCGCTACTATTTCGGGCCGTTCTCGCTGCACCGGTATCGTGGCGCTGCGAGGATCGTCGTAGATTCTAACTTCTCGCGCGATAGGCTGCTGCGGATTTTAGGCGACTTCGATCCCACGCGCGTCGAGGTCGTCTATCCGGGCGTCGCTGCCGATTTCTGCGGCGTCCCGCGAAGCGCCGGCGACGGAACGACGATCCTTGCGGTCGGAACGGTCGAGCGGCGCAAGAACCTCGAGGTGCTGATTCGCGCGCTTCCCCATTTGCCCGCGGCGCGACTCGTCGCGATCGGGCCGCACACGCCGTACGCGCACGAATGCGCGCAACTCGCGCAGCGTTTGCAGGTCGCAGACCGCGTCGAGATGCCCGGCTACGTGCCGCGCGTGCAGCTCATCGGGCTCTACGAGCGCTGCGCCGTTGCGGCGGTACCCTCGCGTTACGAAGGTTTTGGGTATGCGGCAGCGCAGGCGCTCTGTGCCGGCGTACCGTGCGTCGTTTCCGATCGTACATCGCTGCCTGAGGTTGCGGCCGGCGATGCCACCAGCGTGGACGCCGACGATCCCAATGCCTGGGCCGGTGCGCTCGGCGCCGCATTGAACGGCTCGGAGGAGCTGCGCGCTCGGCAGGTCCGCGCCGCCGCGATCGCTCGTTTCTCGTGGGAGACGAGCGCGCAGCGCATTGAGAACGTCTACGCTTCGTCAGTAGATCGGTGAGCCGCGCGCGCCAGGCGCGACGCTTCCATCGTCGGGCGCGAAGACGAGACGCAGCGGAAGGCTCGAGCCGGCCTCAGGCATCGTGACGATCGTGACGCGCACGAATCCGTGTGCCGGCACGATATACTGCCGAACCTTGTAACGCGAATAGGGGGGTACCTGATGCGACTGCACCAAGACGCCGTCAATCAGATAGGTCGCGGTCGAACGACCGCCGCGCGGATTCTCGTAGATCGCGATCGCTTGTGGCGTTCCCGTCGGGTTCTCGACGTTGACGACGAAGGATTGCAGTACGCCGTAGTCTCCCGAAAGCGCTTGACCGCGCAGATCGTTGGGAAGCGGGAGATGGCCGATCGGAAGCTCGAGATAATCTTCGTTGACCTTCCACTGCGTTGCGAAGTGAAACTCGGCGATCGGATAGATGCCGCGCGCGTGTTTGGCGGCGCCTTCGAGTAGCCCGGAACCGCTTACCGCAGCATCGGGACTCTCGGAGGCGTCCTGCGCGAAGAGTGTGAGGTGCACGTTGCCGCCGGAGAGCACGCGTAGCTGAAGCAAATTGCAGACGACGCTTCGAGCCGGTAAGTCCTGCTCGACGACATCGGTCGAGCTGTTGCCGCCGAGCGTCAGCAGCCGTCCCTGGTTCTGCACGACGTTGACCAGGAAACGCTTCGTAGCGGTATGGCCGACCTCCATCTCGTTCGGCGACGGGCCGCCGCGGCCGCTGATGAACTGCACGATCGCCGGCTCGCGCGAGAGATTATCTGCGCGAAGAACGATTCGGCGGTCGGGCTGTCCGGGCGGATTGTAGTGAAAGTAAAGAAAACGCGACGGCGCTTCGTGGAGCAGGTCGGCGGTGAAGAGCGTGCCGTTCTCCGTCAAGCGCTCGGGATAGTCGCTCACCATCAGCGCGTTGGGCGAAATGCGCGGAACGGCGACGTTCTGCACGTCAACGTGGGTGGATCCGTCGACTTCGAAGTCCGTGACGCTCTGTATCAAAACTGGGATATCGAAGGAGGCGACGTCGTCTTGATCGAGCGGGCGGCGAGCCGGAACGTCGTCGGCCGTGACGACGACCTGCGCGCCCGGTCGCGGGGATGCCGCTTCTCTGGCGGCCCGCGCGACTTCCTCGCGCACGAACTCCGGCAAGGCGGGGTCGCCGGTCAGCGCGAGCGCAATCCGGTCGGCGATCGTCCCCGCGTAGTATGCGACGCGCACCGGAACGTCGCGCTGGAGGCCGCGCATGTCGCTCACCGTCACCACGGTCGTGCCCGGCGCCTTGCCGACGATCGTTATCCGCTGTGCGGCCTGATCGATGCCTGCGACCGCGGCGATCGAGCCGTCGCGTATCACCGCCGTAAGCGGGCTGATCGCCGAGCTGATCGAGATGTTTGCCGCCTTGCCGATGGGCACAAGGGCCAGGGCGGGTGTGACGGAGATCGGCGGCTGCGTCGCACTCGGCGCGGCGTAGGGAGGCGGGGCCGCGGGAGCTGCCGACGGGGCAAGCGACACCTGCGGCGATGGGGAAGGGGACGGCGAGGGCGTTTGAGCGGACGCGGCGCCGTGGAGCGCGACAAAGGCCGCGACCACTAGCGCTGCCTTCGCCATTTGCTCGAATGCTTTGCTGCTCAACGAAGCTAGTGCTTCGCTCCCGCTCGGCGCCTCCTTTTGAGCTCTACGAGCTTTTAGGCGATTTGCTCCACGGAGGCGTGATTGACGGCCGAGGCCAGCAGCGTCTTATATCCGACGCTGGGGAAGAGTACCGTGACCAAGTCGCGCTCGGCGCGTTCGACGGTGCCCGAGCCGAATTTGGGGTGTTGGACGACGTCACCGATCCTGAAGCCGCCGGTAGCGGCCTGCGCGTCGACGCCGCGCTTTAGCGCGCGCAGACAGTTGTCGCACGCGCCACAGTTGACCGTGTCGAAATCTTCGCCGAAATAGTTCAAAATGAAGCGACGCCGGCATGACGTCGTTTCAGCGTACTGCAACATCATCGCGAGCTTGCTCTGATCGTACGATTTTTTCGTCTCGTAGTTCGCTAGGTTCAAAATCAGATCGCGGTGCTTGCGTACCGCTTCGGTCAAGCCGTAAGCCGATTTTCCGACGTGTTCGATATAACCGGACTTTTTGAGCAGCGCAAGGATCACTTTCAGCTTGGTCAGCGGGAGCTGAAGAATCTTGCGCAGATCAATCATCGAGACGCCGCCGGCCTGATCGCAGAAAACTTCGATCGTTCCGAAAACGCGCTGGACCTCTTCGACGTCGGGGTATTTGCCGGTCAAGAAGTAGTTCTGCACGCGCGTGTCGCTCATACGATAGATGAGAATGCAGCGGGAAGGCAGGCCATCGCGTCCGGCGCGTCCGGCCTCTTGGGTATAGGCTTCGAGCGATCCGGGCAGATCGTAGTGCACGACGAAGCGGATGTTCGGCTTGTCGATTCCCAAGCCGAACGCGTTGGTTGCAACGACGGCTCGAATCGTTTCGTCCATGAACAAGTTGTGGACGCTGGTGCGTTCCTCTTTGTGCAGCTTCGAATGATAGACTGCCGCCGGAATCCCAAGCTCCTGCGAGAGAAAGCGCTGAACTTCAAGCGCGTTCTTGATCGTAGCGGTGTAGATGATACCTGTGCCCGCAAGGGCCGCGTCGCCTGCGAAGAGCGAGGTGAGAATACGAAGCTTGTCGGCCTCTTTATCGGCTTTGCGCGTCTCGTAGATCAAATTCGGCCGGTCGAATCCGCGCACGATCGGCTTGACGTTATCGATGCCGAGCTGGTGAAGAATGTCTTCACGCACCGAGGGCGTTGCGGTCGCCGTCAGGGCCAACACCGTCGGGTGTCCGAGCTTGGCGATCACGCCGCCCAACGCGAGATAGGCGGGACGGAAATCGTGCCCCCACTGGCTGATGCAGTGCGCTTCGTCGACAACGAAGAGCGGCACTCGAATTGATTGAAGGAGTCGCAGGAAACTATCGTCTTCGAGCTTCTCGGGCGTCGTATAGACGATCCGAACGTTACCCGAGCCGATGCGCTGGCGCGCGTGCATCTCCTGATCGTCGGAGAGCGTGGAGTTGAGCGCGACGACGTCGGTGATCCCGCGCTCGCGCAGCATATCGAGCTGGTCCTTCATCAGCGCGATCAGAGGGCTGACGACGACCGTCGTGCCTTCCGACAACAGCGCCGGCAGCTGATACGTTAGACTCTTGCCCGCACCGGTCGCAAGAATCGCCAGCGTGTCCTGTTGCCGAAGAACACGCGACACGACCTCTTCTTGGCCCGGGTAAAAAGCACCGAACCCAAACTTTTCTTGGAGCGCTGCGCGCAGATTCACGGATATCTTTTTATCCTAAAAAATGACCAAGCGCCGTCGCCTGGGAGACAACTCCTATAACCGCTCGCCAGAGAGCTTCGTTGCAACCATACCCTCCGGCAGGCGCCTTGAAACGACCTGCTAAAGTTTGAGGCCCCGTGTCCCTCTACCGCACCTGGCGCCCTCTGACGTTTGCCGATCTTGTCGGACAGGACGCCGTCGTACGAACCCTTACGGCCGCGATCGAAAGCGGAAAGCTCGCCCATGCTTACCTATTCTCTGGGCCGCGCGGTTCCGGAAAGACCTCTGCTGCCAAGATTCTAGCACGCTGTATCAACTGCGTGAAAGGCCCCATCGCGGTGCCGGACAACACCTGCGAGAATTGCCGGGCCATGCTAGCCGGGACGGCGCTCGACGTCCTGGAGATCGACGCAGCCAGCAATCGCGGGGTCGAGGCCATCGGGACGTTACGTGAGGCCGTCAAGTATGCGCCCGCGACGATGCGGATGAAAGTCTACATCATCGACGAGGCGCATATGCTGACTAAAGAGGGCGCGAACGCCTTTCTCAAGACCCTCGAGGAGCCTCCGCCGCACGTCATTTTCATCTTGGCGACGACCGAACCTGAAAAGCTTCCGGTCACAATCCTCTCGCGCTGCCAGCGGTACGCGTTTCGCCGAATCACCGTCCCGGTGATGATCGAGAAGATGAAAGAAATCTCAAAAGCCGAGAAGATCGCCGTGGATCAGGACGCGTTGGCTGCGATCGCCTATCGTGCCGACGGCGGCCTGCGCGACGCCCTGACGATGCTCGAGCAGCTCGCGGCCTTTGCCGGTGGAAAGCCGGCCACCGTTGCGACGCTCGATCTCGCGTTCGGCTCGACCGGACGCCATTTCACCGACGCGCTGCTCGATGCGATCGTCGCAAAAGACGCGGCGGCCGCCTTGAACGTCGCCGAAGAGGCGAGCGACGCGGGGGTCGACCTCGCGATGCTGATGCGTTCGCTAATCGGCGCCTTCCGAAACGTGCTCGTCGCGCAGGTAGACCCTGCACTGCTCGCCCGCGACCTCGCCGCGGAGGACGCCGCGCGCGTGACGCACCAGGCGCAGCGCGTCTCGGAAGCAGCCGTTCTGCGCGCGCTGCGGACC
>JBAVSO010000102.1:0-20903 GCA_049695635.1 Candidatus Cybelea sp.
CGTAAAAGGCCGAGACCGCGGTAATCTTCGCGCGCGTGCGCAAGCGTTGCAGCGCGGCGAGGATGTTGCTTTGCCGATCTCCGAGGTTCGAGCCGATCCCGATATAAAGCTCGTGCACGCGTGACCCTTCGAGCCGGCGGGCCGGAATTCCGCACGACCGCCTCGTATCCAAGCGGAGGGAACCTCTGAAGAAGTCAGAGGTTCCCTAAATGCAAGGTGAGGCGATTTATCCTTACGTCCTCGATCCGAAGCTCACGACACCGGTATGGGGTGGTGACGAGCTGGTGCGCGTCTATGGCAAGCACGGCGATCCCAACGCTCGGCTCGGCGAATCGTGGGAATGCTGGGATACCGATCGCGTCACCAACGGCGAGCTCGCCGGCTCTACCGTCGCCGACCTGCGCGGCCGGCTCGGTCCGCAGCTTCTGGGCGATATCGATCCGAAGCGCATCTTTCCGGTGCTAACGAAGATCATCACCGCGCACGATTGGCTCTCGGTGCAGGTGCACCCCGACGACGCGTACGCCCAGCGGGTCGAACATCAGCCGTTCGGCAAGACGGAGTGCTGGTACGTGCTCGACGCGCAGCCGAACGCAGAGATCGTTTATGGCTGGACTCGCGACACTTCGCGCGACGAATACGAACGACGCGTCGCCGACGGCACTCTCGGCGAGCTGCTACGCCACCTCGAAGTAAAAACAGGTGACAGCGTTTACATACCGCACGGATTGGTGCACGCGATCGGACCGGGCGTCACCGTCTTCGAAACGCAGCAGGCTTCGGATCTCACGTACCGGATGTTCGACTACAATCGCGTCGGCCTCGACGACAAGCCTCGCGAGCTGCACGTGCAGAAGGCTGCCGACGTTCTCGACTACCGCGCCACGACCACAGGCGCCCTTTCGCAGATTACGTATAACTTCGAAGGACTCCAGCGGACCGCCCTGATCGCCGACGATCACTTTGTCGTCGAGCGGATCGTCGCGTGCGGCGAACCCGCCTCGATCGAAACACAAGGACGTCCGCTCATCCTGATGTCGCTCGGCGAATCGCTCGAGGTGGGAGCGGGCGACCAAACCCTAACGCTCCCACGCTACCAAACGGCGCTAATTCCCGCGGCGTTACGGTGGTGCACGGTGGGCGCGGCTGACGGCGAGCACGCGCCGTTTATGTTCGTTACGCCGCCGGAGAACGCCAAGCTTCTTCCGGCGCGGCTCCTCGCGGCCGGCGTCGGCCAAGGGCAAATCGACGCTTTTATGGAGCAGTTCTGACGCCTTTTCCTCATTGGCATAGCGGCCTTGCGCAGGGCCAGACGCGCGACGCGAACGGCGATCTGCTGCTGGGTGGAATCCCGGCCGCTCGGCTCGCCCAAACCTACGGAACGCCCTTGCTTGCGATTGACCTTGGCGTGGTGGACGCCGCGATCGACGAGCTTCTGAGTTGCGCGAAAACCCTGAATCTAGAGATTTCATACGCTGCCAAAGCCTTTGCGACCGTCGAGTTCGTGCGCCACTTGGCGGGGCGCTCGATCGGTATAGACGTGTGTTCGCTCGGCGAGCTCGTGACCGCCGAACGCGCCGGATTTCCGGCGCAACGGCTGACGCTCCACGGCGCCGGTAAGACCGAGCAAGAGCTTCGAGCCGCCTGCAGCGGTCGCGTCGGTTACATCGTCGTTGACGGCATCGAGGAGCTCGAAGCGCTCGCGAGACTCTCGCGAGGCGGGAGCAGCGCGCAGGTCATCTTGCGCTTGAACGTCGGCATCGACGCGCAGACCCACGCCTTCGTGCGCACCGCGGGAAACGACACGAAGTTCGGCATCCCCGCGCGCGACGAACCAGACGCAATCGCCATCTTGCGCGACAACCCACAGCTGCGTTTTGCGGGTCTGCACGCGCACCTTGGGTCACAGATTCGCCAATCGCCGGCGTACGTGGAGAACGCGGCGGCGCTCCTCGACTCCGCGGGACGGTTCGAGCGAGCGGGGTTTCGCGTCGAGCGGATCGTGATCGGCGGGGGATTCAAGGTAAAGACGCAACCGCAGGAAGACGACTCGCTCGACGTCGTCGCCACGATTGGCGACGTCGAGCGGTACGTTCTCGAACGCGTACGCGAGCGCAATCTCTCGGTGACGCGGCTGGGCGTCGAACCGGGGCGCGCGATCGTCGCGCTCGCCGGAACCACAATCTACTGCGTCCTTGCGGTCAAACGTCAAACGCAGCGAACCTTCGTCGTCGTGGACGGCGGTATCGCCGAGAACCCTCGTCCGGCCCTCTACGGCGCTCGTCACCACGTGATCCCGGCGAGATCCGGGCGCGATGGCGAGGAAGAGATGACGCTTTGCGGGCGTTCGTGCGAGAACGACGAGCTCGCAATCGTCCGGTTGCCGCGCAGCGTATGCCGCGGAGATCTGCTCGCGATGTGCGCGACCGGCGCGTACACGTACAGCATGGCCGGCAACTACAACCGCTTTCCCAAGCCCGCGGTGGTCGGCATCGCCAACGGTGCGCACCGGCTGCTGGCCAGGCGCGAGAGCCTCGAAGACGTCCTGCGCCAGGACGCCGTGGGGAATGCATCCGGCGGGGCCGGCTCGGCGTTCTAAAGACGTATGGCAACGCAAACTGCAACCTTCGCAGCCGGCTGCTTCTGGGGCGTCGAAGCGGCGTTTCGGCAAGTACCCGGCGTCCTTGACGTCGTTTCCGGTTACACCGGTGGTCATGTTGATAACCCCACCTACCGTCAGGTCTGCGGACACGCTACCGGTCATGCCGAGGCCGTTGAGGTTACGTTCGATCCGCAGCAAGTCGCCTACGAGAAGCTCCTGAGCGTCTTTTGGCAGCTTCACGATCCGACCCAGCTCAATCGTCAAGGCCCCGACGTCGGCGATCAATATCGGTCCGCAATCTTCACGCACGGCGAGGAACAAGAACGCGAAGCGATCGCGTCGCGAGAGCGCGAGCAGCGCAACTACGCGCGACCGATCGTAACGCAGATTCTCCCCGCACCGCGTTTTTGGCCGGCAGAAGAGTACCATCAGCGCTATTTCGAAAAAAATGGCGGAGCGGCGTGTCACGTCATCCCGGGAGCAGCACGGTGAAACGCTCCGAATTTGTGACGGCCGCGGCCGCGCTAGCGGCTTTGGGGCTCGCGAGCAAACGCGCGACGGCAGGACAGCAATACCAAGTAACGCACACCGACGCGCAGTGGCGGGCGCTGCTCGGGCCCGATCGTTACGAGATCCTGCGAGAGGGTGGCACCGAACCACCCTTCTCGAGCCCGCTCATCAAGCAGACGGAGCGCGGCACGTACCGCTGCGCCGGCTGCGAGATAGCGCTCTTCTCCTCGAAAACCAAATACGATAGCGGCGACGGCTGGCCGTCCTTCTGGGACGTGCTGCCGAACGCAACGCGAACGCAATCCGATTACGCGCTCGTCGAGGAGCGAACCGAAGTGCACTGCCGGAACTGCGGCGGCCACCTCGGCCACATCTTTGACGATGGCCCGCCGCCGACGCACTTGCGCTACTGCATCGACGGCCTGGCGCTGCACTTCGTGCCTGGTGCGGCCTAGGACGTAGTTGCGCGTTCTCATCACCAACGACGATGGAATCGACTCGCCGGGTATTCTCGCGCTCGTTGACTCGCTGCGCGACGAGCACAGCCTGGTCGTCGTGGCTCCGTCGGGAAATCGCAGCGGCGTCTCACACGCGATCACCGCGGACGAGGCGATCACGTTGGAGCGGCGCCATGACAACGCCGTACTCTCTTATGCCTGCTCCGGCACTCCGGCTGATTGCGTCTTTCTCGGTGCGACGGAGATCTCGCCGCGTCCGCAGCTCGTGATTAGCGGCATCAATCACGGACCGAATCTGGCAGACGACGTCAACTACTCCGGAACCGTTGCGGGAGCGGTAGAAGCTTCGCTACTCGGGATTCCGGCGCTCGCGGTCTCTCTGGCATTGGATCACGAGGACCCGTTCGGCCGTCGCCACTGGGAGAGCGCGGCCGAGATCGTCCGCCGCTGCATCGCTCGGGCCTTCGAGAACTTGCGTGACGCCGGTTGTTACTGGAACTTGAACGTTCCGAACATTCCGTTGGAGCGCATCGCCGGGATTGCGGTGACGCGCCTAGGACGCAAGCGAATCTGTGGCCGCATGGTCGGCCAAGAACACGACGGTGCGACACGATACTACCGCGCATGGGAATCGCCGTTCGCGACCGACCGCGAAACGCTCGGCACCGACATCGGGGCCGTGCATGCGGGTTACGCCAGCTTGACGCCGCTATTGCTCGATCGCACCGCCGAATCGGGTTTGGAGGCGCTCTCGGTACTCACCGCTCGATAACGGCGCGGCAGCTTTCGTCCGGCGATCTCTGCGACCGGTGCGAGCCGACGCATAAGCTCTGCGAACTGAGCGCAGTCGAGCGATTGCGCGCCGTCGGAGAGCGCGTTGGCCGGATCCGGATGAACCTCGATCAGAAGCCCGTGCGCGCCCGCCGCTAGGCTCGCCATTGCGATCGGCGGAACGAGACGCGCGATGCCCATCGCGTGCGAGGGATCGACGATCACCGGCAGATGCGTCATCTCTTCGAGCAGCGGGACGACCGATATATCGAGCAAGTTACGCGTGGCGACGTCGAAGGATCGAACGCCGCGCTCGCAGAGGACGACGCTTTCGTTGCCGCCGAGCAGAACGTACTCGGCCGCGAGCAGCCACTCTTGCACCGTGGCCGAAAGCCCTCGCTTGAGCAAGACCGGCATGCGCGTCGCGCCGACTTCGCGCAGCAACGCGAAGTTCTGCATGTTACGCGCACCGATCTGCAGCATATCGGCATATCGCGCGACCTTCTCCACGTCGCGCGGATCCATCACTTCGGTGACGACCGCCAGACCGTGCCGATCGCCTGCGGCGCGTAGCATCTGGAGCG
Source organism: Candidatus Cybelea sp. (assembly GCA_049695635.1). GTDB lineage: Bacteria > Vulcanimicrobiota > Vulcanimicrobiia > Vulcanimicrobiales > Vulcanimicrobiaceae > Cybelea. Next base: position 4,926 of record JBAVSO010000102.1, read on the forward strand.
CCTTTTCACCGAGTCCTTGGAATGAATAGGGCGAGGTGCGTGGTTTGTAGGCGCCGCCGCGCAATACGTTGGCGCCCGCGGCTGCGACCGCGCGAGCCGCTTCTTCTATCTGTTCGCTTGACTCGACGCCGCATGGACCCGCGCAGATTGCGACCTCGTCGCCGCCAAACGTCGCACCGCCGCGCAGCTGCACGATGGTCCGCTCGGCCCGCGCATCGCGGCGGACCAGGCGGTACGATTGCGGTACGTTGACGCCTCGCTCCACCCCAGGCGCCTTCGACGCGCGCAGAACGCCTCATCCTGTTCCGCTTGAGAACCAGCAGCAGGCCGCAGGCGTGGCATTGTATGAATCAACCTACAATGGAGCATGTTGCCGTTACGGGAGTGGGAGTCGTTTCACCCGTCGGCAGCACCACGGAGTCGTTCTGGCAGCATCTGCTCGAAGGAAAGCGCGCGATCGCACCGATGCCCGATGGCTCCCGCGTCTCCGGGAACGCACTTTGGGCCGCGGTCGCTGACGACTTCCTACGGCAGACCCCGCTGCCCCAGAGCGCGTTCCGGAACACCGATCGCTTCACGCAGTACGCGATGGTAGCCGCTCAAGAGGCGCTCGCGCGCGCGGCGCTCGATCCGCCACCGAAAACCGCGGTCATCCTCGGCAACACGATGGGCGGCTTTCCGCTCGTCGCCGAGTCGCAGACTCGCTTTCTCGACGGTGCGCGCACCGTTACGCCAAAACTGATGGCACTCGTGATTCCGAACATGGCGAGCGCGTTCATCGCGATGCACTGGAAGCTGCATGGTCCGCAGCTTGCCATCAGCACCGCGTGCGCCTCCTCGCTGGATGCAATCGGATTGGCGGCGGGCATGATCGAACGCGGCGAGGTCGAGGCGGCGATCGCGGGCGGCAGCGAAACGCTTCTCAGTCCGCTCGTTTACGAAAGTCTCGTCCGCGCCGGCGCGCTCTCGCGAAACCACGACATTTTGCAGGCATCGCGTCCGTTCGACGTCGATCGCGACGGGTTCGTGATGGGCGACGGGGCAGGTATCCTCGTTCTCGAACGCGCCGAGCGCGCGCAAGCGCGTGGTGCCGAAATTCTAGCGCGAATCCGTGGATATGGGTCGGTCGCCGACGCCTATCACATCACCTCGCCCGACCCCTCCGCACAGTATGAAGTATGCGCGATGCGCGACGCCATCGAGTCCTCCGGCGAGGCCGGCCAACGCTGCCATGTCGTCTACGCGCACGCGACCGGCACGATCGTCGGCGACGCGGCGGAAGCGCGGGCCCTCGACGACGTCTATACGGACGGCCAAGCGATCGTCACGTCAATCAAAGGTCACGTCGGACATAGCATGGCGAGCGCCGGAGCGATGTCCACGATCGCGGGAATCGTCGGCATGCACGATGGCCGGATTCCAGCAACGATGGGGACCCGAAGCGTGGATCCGCGAACGTGCTTCGACCTCGTGACCGAACGCCCGCGCGCGTACTCGTACTCGGTCTTTCAGGTCAATGCGTTCGGTTTCGGCGGACAGAACGCATCGCTGATCCTCTCACTGTGATCGCGGCAGGGCGGGTACCAGGTTGTTAGGAAGGTTCAAGCGACGCCGATGAATCTTCTCGTCAAAGGAACGAGTGGGCCGCTGACCGGTCAGGTGCAGGTCCCAAACTCTAAGTACCACGCGCACCGCGCGTTGATTCTGGCGTCGCTCGCGCCGGGTACGAGCAGGATTCTCGGTCTCTCCGATGCGCGCCACGTGCAGTACACGATGGACGTCCTGCGCGCGCTTGGGACGAAGATTGAAGTTGACGATCAAACGCTGCTCGTCACGGGCGGCCCATATCACGTGCGGCGCAAGGTCGTCTCGGTCGGCAGCTCGGGATCAACGCTCTATTTCATGATCGGCTTGGCGTCGCTCGCCGACGCACCGATCACGCTCAGCGCGCAGAAGTATTTCCGCCGCCGGCCGGTCGGACCGTTGCTCGAAGCGCTCGCGCAGATGGGCGTGCGCTTCGAATCGGCGAATGGCTGCCCGCCGATCGCGATCGTGCCGGCCCGTCCGCGCGGCGGAAGGATCGTCATACCCGGTACGCTCTCACAGTGGATCTCGGGCCTTCTGCTGCTCGCTCCATTCGCGAGCGAGCGCACCGTTATCGAAGTCGAAGGCGAACTCAACGAGCGTCCGTACATCGCGCTGACCGCCGAAATGATGCGCGCCTTCGGTCTTCACGCCCGTATCTCGGCGGACTGGCGCCATTTCGAAATCGAACCGGAACAGCAAGCCCGCCCCGCGACCGTCGAGCTGCCCCCCGACATCGGATCGGCCGCCTTCGGCATCGCCGTCACCGCGATCCATCCTTCGGACGTGCTCTTTCGCGGCTTGCGGAAGATGCCCGGCGAGCTGCCCGACCATCCCGAAGGCGCCTTCATGGAGATCGCGCGCGAGATGGGCGTGCCGATGACCTACGACGAGCGCGAGCGAGCCCTGCGCGTGAAGCACGATGGGGTCGAGCTGCGAGGCGTGCGGGTAGATTGTCGCGACATCCCCGACATGCTGCCGATTCTTTCGACGCTTGGCACCTTCGCGAAAGGCGAGACCGTGCTGGAAAACATCAGACACGTGCGCCTCAAGGAGTCGGATCGCGTCGCCGCGATGCTGCAGCTCAACCGCATGGGCGGACACCTCGAACTGCACGACGACCGCCTCGTCGCACGCGGCGTCTCGCAGCTACGCGGCGCGCATCTGTCGTCGTTCAACGATCACCGGATCTTGATGTCGCTTGCGGTCGCCGCTTCGCGCGCCGAAGGGCAGAGCACGCTGACCTATCCGCACGCCTATCGGATCTCCTATCCCCTTTTTCTCGAGGCGATGCGCAGCATCGGCGTTCCAATGTCGATCTCCGACGGACCGTCAAACGGCCGGCGACCCAGCGCGAAGCCCGACCGGCAAATGCTCAAGCCGGATCGTGCCGCGCGGTTGCGGCTCGACGAGCTACTACGAAAACACGCAGACGAGATGCCGCGCGAGCTCGCCGTCGTCGAGACGCGTGACGGGAGCGACGCCACGCTGACGTGGCAAGAGTTGCTCGATCGCGTCGAGCGCACTGCGACCCTCCTGCTTGCGCTCGGCGTGCGCCCTGGCGAATGCGTAGCGTATCAGCTTCCCAACTGCCTCGAGTTCGTCATCGTTTCGCTCGCGACGCTGCGCGTCGGCGCGATCTGCTGCCCGCTCATGCCGATCTTCCGCGAGCGCGAGGTGGCGTTCTGCCTGCGTCGCTCCGGGGCGCGCATACTCTTCGTGCCCGACGAAGCGCGCGGCCGTCATCACGCGGGTGAAATTCTCTCGCTGCTGCGAGAAGCGTCAATCTTCGGCCGCGATCTGCCGCTACGGCTCGAACACGTAATCGTCTCCGCGCGCGGCCGCAAAGTGCACCCGCTACCGGCGCCCGACAACGAGAACTCGGTCCAGTGGCTGCGCTTTCAAGAGTCGCTGGACGCCATCGAGGTCGACTCGGCAGCGCTCGATTTGCGCCGCGCCGACGCTACCTCGGTCGTGCAGCTGCTCTTTACGTCGGGAACGTCAGGCGAGCCGAAGGGCGTGCTCCACCGCAACGACGTCCTAATGCGCGCCGCCGCGATGGAGGTCGAGCATCTGGGCTTGGCCGCCGAGGACCGTGTATTCGTTCCGTCACCGCTCGCCCATCAGACCGGCTTCCTGTACGGCATGTGGCTTGCGATCGTGATGGGCGTTCCGCAGATCGTTCAGCCGGTTTGGAACGCGTCGCGCGCGCTGCGCGCGCTCAACGACTGGGATGGAACCTTCGTGCAGGCCGCGACGCCCTTTTTGGCCGATCTGGTCACGGCCGTTGAAGAGGGCGCGCGTCCACCGGCAGCGCTGCGAATATTCGTTGCGACCGGAGCCGCGGTACCGCGCGGTTTGGCCGAGCGCGCAACGCGAATACTCGGCACGGCGGTCTGCGGCGCGTGGGGAACGACCGAATCGTGCCTGGGTTCGCTCTCCGCTCCGCAGGACGAGGCTGCCAAGATTTGGGGAACGGACGGCCGCGCGCTGCGCGGAATTCATCTGCGCATCACCGATTCGCAAGGACGCGTGCTCCCCAGCGGTGAGGAAGGGCACTTCGAGGTCCAGTCGCCGACGATGTTTGAGGGTTACGCCGATCATCCCGAATGGACGGCCGCCGCGTTTACCGCCGACGGCTGGTTCCGTACCGGCGATCTCGGCGTTATGGACGAGTCGGGGTACGTTCGCATCACCGGCCGGGTGCGCGATGTCATCAATCGCGGCGGCGAGAAAGTCCCCGTCGCCGAGGTGGAACAACTGCTGAGCGATCATCCCGCGATCGCTGAGGTCGCGATCGTCGCGATGCCGGATCCGCGTCTGGGCGAGCGGGCCTGCGCCTTCGTGGTGCTGCGCGAGAGAGCGCGGCTCGACTTCGAACGAATGCAGCATTATCTCGATGCCTGTCAGGTCGCCAAGCATTATTGGCCCGAGCGTTTGGAAATCGTCGACGAGCTCCCGCGCACGCCCTCGGGAAAGGTGCAGAAGTACGTGCTGCGCGAGCGAGCGCGCGAGCTGCGCCCGCACGATCCCGTCAAAGCGACGATTTCGTGAAACAACTCGACCGCGCGGCGCGATTTGACGAGGCGTCGTTCGCGGCGCTGAAATCCGATATCGCGGCCTACGTTGCCGGACCGGCAGAGGCTTGGGCGCACCGCATCGAACGCGAGCGGCGCGTTCCGGACGAACTGTGGGAGGAACTGCGGGCGCGCGGCTATCTCTCACTGGCTGCGCCTGTCGAATACGGCGGAGGCGCGGTTCCGTTCACGCGTTTTCTCGAGCTGATCGAGCTCTTCTCGATGTCGCACGCTTCAATTCGAATGATCGTTCACGTCGTCAACGGTACGTGGCGCGCGATGGACCGGTTCGCCGACGACGAGCAGCGCCGCCGTTTCGTGATCCCATCGATCCGCGGCGAGCTCAAGGTTGCGTTCACACTCACCGAGCCGACCGCGGGCACCGGCGCAGACCTGCGTTCGAGCGTGGTCCGCGAGGGCGACACCTATTACTTGAGCGGCGAGAAGCATCTCATCACGTTCGGAACGATCTGCGACTACTGGCTGCTCTTCGCCCGGCTCGCGGGAACGCGCGGCGCAGATGGGACGGTCGCGCTGCTCGTTGATCGTCACTCACCGGGCGCGACGGTCGTCGAGATGGACGAGTCTATGGGCGTGCGTGGAACGGATCACGCGCGTCTGAGTTTCGATCGAACGCCGGTTCCGGTTGAAAACCGCCTCGGCGACGAAGGCCAGGGCTTGGAGATCGCGCTGGGCGGCTTTCTCACGCCCAGCCGCATCTCCGTCGCAATGAGCTGCGTCGGATTGGCGCGCAGGGCGCACGAGCTCGCAATCGAGTATGCGCGCAAACGCGAGACCTTTGGGAAGCGGCTCGAGCAGCGTCAGGCGATTCGCTTCATGATCGCCGAGAATGCAACCGAGATCGAAGCGGCGCGTCAACTCGTGCTCTACGCCGCCCGCCGCTGGGAGGCCGGCGGCTCCGACGCGCCGGCGCTCTCCTCGATGTCAAAGCTGCAGGCTGTCGAGATGCTCACCCGCGTAACCGATAAAGCGCTGCAGATGCACGGCGGAATCGGTTTTTGGCAGCCAAACGCAATCGAGCGCGTCTACCGCGATGCACGCGCGCAACGCTTCGAAGAAGGAACGAACGAGATTCAAAAGACAGTCATCGCGCGCGAGCTGCTCGACGGGACCGCAGGCGAGTGACCCGGCGTTTTGAGAAAAAGGTCTCGCTCATCACCGGAAGCTCGCGCGGGATAGGCCGGGCGCTGGCGTTGACGCTCGCCCGCGATGGCGCGGAGATCGTCGTGAACTACGTTCGCAATGCCGAACTCGCAGCCGCGACGGTACGCGAGATCGAGGCGCTCGGTACGCGTGCGATCGCCGTGCAAGCCGATATGGAAAGCGTTGACGAGATCGATCTTCTCTTCGACCGAGTCGCAACCGAGTTTGGGCGTCTCGATCACTTCGTTTCGAATGCCGCGGCCAGCGCCTTCAAGAAGATCGCCGATCTCAAGGCGCACAATCTCGACCGGTCCTTTAACCTCAACGTTCGGGCCTTCGTCCTCGGCGCGCAGCGCGCCGTTAAGCTCATGAAGGACGGCGGACGCATTGCGGTGCTCTCCAGCTACGGAAGCATCCGTGCCTATCCGACGTACGCCAATCTGGGATCCAACAAGGCGGCGATCGAGGCCTGGGTACGCTACATGGCCGTCGAGTTCGCGCCGCTGCGCGTCAACGTCAACGCCGTCAACGGGGGCCTGATCGACACCGAATCATGCGCCTATTTCTACGAAAGGGTTGCCGGCATGGCGCCGATGGAATCGGTGCTTTCTAAGATTCCGAAGGGACGGATGGGAACCGCGCAAGAGGTCGCTGATACGATTGCGTTCCTGCTGGCGCCGGAATCGGAGTACATCACCGGCCAAACGATCGCCGTCGACGGCGGCCTAAGCGTGATCGCGCCGCCGTTTTACTCCGACACGTCACCGCCGCTTTCGCTCACGTAGGGGACTCGTGTTCGAACGCGCGCTCGCGGCCGGCTGGATCGGCGGCCTGCGCCTTCCCAATCGCATCGTGATGGGCTCGATGCATCTGGGCATCGAGTCCGACGGCGACGCGCTGGCGGCATTTTACGCCGAACGCGCACGCGGTGGCGCCGGCTTGATCGTGACCGGCGGTTCCTGCGTCAACCGAGAGGGGGCCGGCGGTCGCAACTACAGCTTCATCAACGAAGCCGCCGGCGCGCCGCCGCTTCGCCAAGCCGCGGCAGCGGTGCATGCTGCCGGCGGACGGATCGCCCTGCAGCTGTTTCATGCCGGACGCTACGCTTACCGCTGGTCGTTTGGATTGCAGCCGGTCGCGCCGTCGGCGATAGCATCCCGCTTCTCGCCCGACCCACCGCGTTCGCTGCAGGAAGCGGAGATTCTGACGACGATCGGCGACTTCGCTCGAGGCGCTGCGCGAGCGCGCGAACTCGGCTACGACGCGGTCGAGGTGATGGCATCCGAGGGTTATCTCATCAATCAGTTTCTCTCGCCGGTCACGAATCGGCGCGATGATGCGTGGGGCGGCGACCTCGAGCGGCGCATGCGCTTTGCGCGCGAGATACTGCGAGCCATTCGCGCAAGCGCCGGCACGGATTTTCCGCTGATCTTTCGCATCTCGGGCGCCGACTTGATGGCCGACTCGACGACTGCGCCGGAGACGCTCGCCTTCGCACGAGCGCTTGCCGCCGACGGCGTTGACGCGCTTAACGTCGGAATCGGCTGGCATGAATCGTCGATTCCGACCGTGCAGCATCTCGTTCCGAATGGAATCTGGGTGCCGTATGCGGCGGCAGTTAAGGTCGCAGTCGGAACGCTCCCCGTGATCGCGAGCAACCGAATCAACTCGCTCGCCGCCGCAGAAGACGTTCTGACGGCCGGCAGCGTTGATTTCGTCTCGATGGCTCGCCCGTTCCTCGCCGATTCGCGAATCGTCGCAAAGGCACTGGGCGCCCAAGCGGATCTGGTGAACACGTGCATTGCGTGCAACCAGGCATGCATTGACCGGTCGTTGCTCGATGCAGCCGTTTCGTGCATGGTCAATCCTCGCGCGGGCCGCGAACGTGAGTTTCCCGAGAACGGCGCGTCGCAGAAGCCGGGGCGCTTCGCGGTGGTCGGCGCTGGACCGGCCGGAATGGAGAGCGCTCGAGCCTTGGCGGCGCTCGGGCATCGTGTCGAGCTCTTTGAGGCGCTGGAAGAACTGGGTGGCCAGTTTCGAATGGCACGGCGAATTCCGGGAAAGCGCGACTTCGGCGAAACGATACGCTATTTCACCAACGAGCTGGCGCGCCTGCAAGTGGTCGTGCGATTGAACTGCCGCCTCGAAGATACGCGACTGCTTCAGGGCTTCGACGCGATCGTGCTCGCGACCGGGGTCGTTCCGCGCGAGACCAGGCTTGCCGGCAGCGACCTTCCTCACGTATTGTCGTATCCGGACGTCTTGCTGCGCGGCGGCGAGGTCGGCAATCGCGTCGCCATCGTGGGAGCCGGCGGAATCGGCGTCGACGTCGCGCATTACCTGAGTTTCGGCGAGACGAGCGTCAACGAGAGCACCCGTTTTCTTTACGAGCAGGGCTTGGCCGCGCCGCCCGACGGCGCGCTTCTCGTCGTTGGTCGAAAGGAGGTCGCGCTGATGCGACGCGGTGCGACGATCGGCGAAGGAATCGGCAAGACGACGCGTTGGGCCGTGCTGCGAGCCTTGCGCGCCGCGGGAGTCGAAACGCTGGCAAACGTCAGCTACGACGCGATCGTTCCCGGCGGCATCCGCATAAGAGCGGCCGATGGAACCGAGCGCACGATCGAAGCCGACACCGTCGTTATCGCAGCCGGCCAAGAACGCAACGACGCGCTGGTCGAACCGATTCGCGCGCTCGGCGTACCATTTCGCGTCGTCGGCGGCGCGAAAGAGGCCGGCGAGCTCAACGCGGTGCGCGCCTTCGAAGAAGGATTGCGCGCCGCGCACGAGCTCGCAGCTACGTTAGGTTTCCGCGACGTTCACGGTCCGATGCGAGCGTGAAAGCCGAGCGAGGGGAAGGTCAGGGCGGGCAGCGAGGGCAGCGCCGGTGACATCGCGTGCGATCCCTCGTGCACGTTGCGCGCAATCAGGATTTCCGTTCCGATCTGGCGAGAGGTAAGCGCTCCCCAGTCTCCCGCGCTCATCGCCCAACCGTCGGCGTAGGTCTCATTGCGGTAGTTCTCGACGATGCACGCGAACCAGTACTGACCCGGAGCAAGACTTGCCAAGTAATACTCCGACACGTAGGTGTTATAGAAGCCCTGCACGGGATCGATGTTCGCGAATTTTTCGAGGACTTCGGTCGAGGCTTCGCCCCGATGAGAGCCGCAGAAGACGGGCATCGTCGCCGCACCCACGACGGTGAAGCGATCGGAGTAGAGCGCCCGCGGCAGCTCGCCGCTTTCGGGATACCAATCCGGAACCCTCACCGTTCCTCGCTTGAAAGGCAACGGGTTGTGCCCTTCGGATCGGACCTCGATGTGACCGGCGTGCGGTAGTTCAAAAAGTTGGGTGAGCTTATGGTAGCCTGCGGCGCGCTCGGAGAGAGTGTAGACCGAGGCGTCGTTCATCGACACGTCGGTGGTGGACGCATAGTTGTCTTCGATTTTCTTGTGGCCCAGGCTCGAAAACGAGGTCTGCCCTCGGTAGGTGCCGTCAGCCGCTTCCTTCGTGGCAACGTTCTCGTCGAAGGAGCCCTTCCCGCTCTGGGATTCGTTCACCGAGGAGGTGTGCGCGGCGGCGGCACTCCAGTGCCGACCCTTCACGAGCGGAAAGTCAAACGAGTTTTGTCCGTTCGGATACGTATCCATTCCTGTTTCGCTGAACGAGCCTTCGACGAAGGTGTAGTCGTCCGATAGAATGATCTGCGCGATGCCGCCCCTGTGGCGAAGAAACCCGATCGCGGAATCGAGCTTTTCGACGTAACCGCTCTTCGAATCAATGCGCTCGAGCACGTCGTAGATGCCGGTCTTGTCGTTGAGCGCGAACTTGACGGTGATTACGCCGGTATCGCTGCCGGGGGTTCTCACTCCGCGTGAGCTTGGGCCCGACCACGTCGTCGTTACCCAGTTGTTCGTGTATGGGTAGGGAATCGTTACGGGCGCGCTCACCGGCGGCGTCGATTTCGCCATCGGGGCGAGCCGTGAAGCCGCCTGATCGACGCCGGGAAGCGGGCCTCCAAAGGTCGCGCTTCGACTAGAACAGGCCGCTAAACAGATGAGGGTGGCGCCGGCGAGAAGCGAGCCGGCGATTCGAACGTATCGTTGCATAGAATGCCTCCAACTCGTAGCGTGGGAACTCACTGCAAGTATACCCCTAAAGCGGCGCCGGCGCCTTACGCGTAGCGACTTCGTTCGTCACGGCGGTATCCGACCGAGGCGGCGACCGCAAAGAGCACGGCGTAGAGGGTCAACCCGGCAAGCGCCCGCGTCGCGTTGCCGTTACCGGTGACGCTCCACAACAGATCGGCGAACTGGCGCGTCGGAAGATAGGGTGAGATCGTCTGGACGAAGCGCGGGAGGTAGGCGGTCGGCATCCAGAGTCCGCCCGCGTATGCGAGCAGCAGGTTGCAGGCGGTCGCGATTGGTACGGCCGCGCGCGCAGACGCCCAGTAGCCGATCGTGATGCCGAAAAGCACGAATGGGATGCCGCCGAAGATTGCGTACAGCAACACCCGCAGCCACTGCGACGCGTTCAGATCGATCGGCGTGAAGGCACGCGCGACGAGCGCGACGACTCCGGCCGCCAAAAGTCCGAAGAGCACCGCCGTTACTATTCGCGCAGTGAAGCGCACCGCCGTTGAGACCGGAAGTGCGCGCAGATAGCGCTCCCACGGCCGGCCGCGCTCCTGCGCGATCCCTACGCCGAACTGATAGAGCGTGATGCCGACGATCGCAAAGACCATGAATGCCAGCGTCATCGTGTCCGCGGCAGAGGCCCGCTCGCGAGCGTACCGCAAGTCGAAGAGCACGAAGAACATCGCTGGAAAGAGAACGGTCGGCACGACATATCCGGGCCACCGGATCAGATCGAGAAACTCGATGCGCGCGTGGGCGCGCACCAGTCCGAGAGCGCTCATTTCATGCCTCCGGTCAGCGAGAGAAAGGCTTCTTCGAGCGACGGGCGCGTGATCTCGAGGTTCGCGAACGCGACGCCGCTTGCGACCATGGCGCGGACGTATTCATCGGCATCGTCGGGCATCACCGCGACCGGCCCGCCGTCTCCTACGTAGGAGAGACGGCGCCCGCCAACGCGCGCGCGCAGCGCCTGCGGCTCGCCGTCGAAGAGCAATCGCCCGTGGTCTACGACCAGGATGCGCGTCGCGAGCGCTTGCGCCTCTTCGAGGTAGTGCGTCGTAAAGAGAATCGAGCGGCCATCGCCGAGGGTGCGCACGACTTCCCAGAGGCGCCGGCGCGACTCGACATCAAGACCTGCCGTCGGCTCGTCGAGCACAACGAGACCGGGGTCGCCGACGAATGCGAGCGCAAGCGCGAGACGTCGCGACTCACCGCCCGAGAGCGTCCCGGCGCGACGCTTTGCGAGCTCGACGAGACCAAACCGATCGAGCATCTCTGGAATCGAGACCCCATTGGGATAGTGATGCGCGGCGAACGCGACGATCTCGTCTGCGCACAGCATGTCAGGAAAACCACTCTCTTGCGGCGTGACGCCGAGGCGCCGTCGAACGCCGGCGCGTCGCGGTGATGCCCCGAAGAGGCGGACCTCACCGGAGCCGGCGCCGCGCAAGCCGATTGCGATCTCGATTGCCGTCGTCTTTCCGGCGCCGTTGGGACCAAGCAGCGCGACGACTTCGTTGCGCCGCACCGAAAACGTGAGCGACTCGAGGGCTCGAATCTCGCCGTACGATTTGCTCACGTTCTCGAAGCTTAGGACCGTGCTTTCCATGACTACCTCGCCGCTTCCAAAAGCGATTGCAGCTGCGAGACGTGCTCGGCAAAGGCCTCACGTCCGCGTTTCGTCAGCCGATATCGCGTTAGTGGCCGCCGATTGACGAAGCTCTTGTCCTCGTCTACGTAGCCGGCCTCGACGAGCTTGCTCAGATGCGCGCCGAGATTGCCGTTGCTCACGTCGAGCGAGCGCGCCAGCTCCGAAAATGCGACCCAATCGAAGTTGAGCAGCTCGGCAACGACGCCGAGGCGGACCTTGGAGAGCAACAGCTCGTCCATGCGTTTAGCCTTCTACTCGCGAGCGAGCAGCTCGCTGATGCCGAATCCCGTATACCCGGCGAGCATCCCGGCGGCAAGCACGTATCCCGCGACGTTGGACGGAGAGAAGTTGGCGGCAATCAGCGAGGCGACGACGAGAATTCCTGCAATTTGCGCGCGACGGTTTCCGTGCATACCGATGTAGAGCAATGCGATCGCCTGGGCTACGCTCCAAATCGCGGCGCCGGCGATGCCGGCAAAGATTCGAAAGACCGCAACGTCGGCGACGAACGCCAAGCCGAGCGTGAGCCAGAGCACGTTGAAGAACTCGCGCTGTACGATCGAGCTGCGCTGGAGGACTGGGCGCGTCTGCCGGGAGCGCAAGATCGAGAAGACCGCGCCGGCTACAATAACGATCGGGATCGACCACAGCGCGGCCGTCCCGACCCGATGCTGATCGGCGAGCTCGGCGATCACGGTTATGAACGCGCCGATGATCCCCCAGACTACGAAATACTCGCCGCCCGAACAGAGCCGCTGCTGCGACTCCGCGAGAATGCGTTCGACCATCTCAATGTGATCGCGCGCTTCCGAAGCACCGATGCGGTCCACGCTCAAACCTCCACCATTGGGATTAGGAGAGCGAGCGCCGCCAAAAGCGCCAGTGCCCACACCGAAGCCTGCGCGCACGGGTTGCTCCCGGCGGATCGCCAGAAAGCGGCGACCACCCAGCCGTAAAGGCTCCAGACGATCGCCGCCCGAGCCGGGCAAAAGCCACTCTTGAGGCTCAGGTCATTTCGAGTCTTCAGAACAATCTGTTTCATAGACTACTCTGTAATACTACGAATCGGCCGCCCTGTCAAGCAAAGAGGGGCCCTTTGAATTCGGTGCGGTGCGGGTGCGACGAAGGGGCCGCTCGTCCGTGCGAACGCGCGTTGACGCTGACCCGCCTCCCTGGTATCGTACCAAGGTTATGTACGCGATCATTGAATCCGGCGGCAAGCAATACAAGGTTGCCGAGGGAGACGTCATCCGCTGCGATCTGGTCGCGAGCGAAGTTGGTTCCGACGTGACCTTCGATCGGGTAGTCATGGCAGCAAGCGCCGAGGCAGTCAAAGTCGGCACCCCGACTCTCGATGGCGCCACCGTTTCGGGAACGATCGTGCGGCACGCCAAGGACAAGAAGATATTGGTGTTTCGATATAAGCCGAAGAAACGCGTTCGCAAGCTCAACGGTCACCGCCAGCCGTACGCCGAAGTCAAAATCACCAAGATTACGCTGCCCTAAGGCAGAGCCTATCCGGATGCTCGAGCTGACCTTCTACCGCGATGAACGAGATCGCCTCTGCGGTCTGCGGGCTCGCGGCCACGCCGATTTCGCCGACCACGGCAAGGACATCGTCTGCGCTGCCGTCTCGGCAATTCTACAGGCGGCGCACTTGGGGTTACGCGAGTATGCACGCGCGGTCGTCACATCACGCCAAGAACCCGGCGAACTGGAGCTGCGCCTGCGCGAGGACCAACGCGACCTCGAAAGCGTCCGAGCGATCCTAGCAACCGCCGAGCTCGCCGTCGAGCAGATCGCGGTGCGGTTTCCCAAGCACGTTGGTTTGACCAAGGAGACCGTGGAAGCGCGGGAAGCCGTGGAGCGGACTGGGTAACGATAGGTCGAAGGAGATTTTTACGATGTCTGATAGCTTTCGCACGAGCCCTCCGGAACCGCCGTGGTCGAGTTCGCCGAACGCCGGCAACGGTTATCAAGGTTCCCTCGATGAGAGGGGTCCTAGCGACGACGACGCGGGCGAAACCGGCAAGATTCTCCTCGTGGGCGTTTTGGGCGGATTGCTCTCGGCCGCCGGCTACATGGTCTACCGGCGGCTGCCCGAAGACCAGCGACAGCGCCTCAACGGACAGGTTCGCTCGATGATAGCGCAGCGAATCACCGAACTGCGCCAGAACTTCAACATCTAGGGCGTAGGTTTTTCGGTCTCCGGCGGGAGGGCGGGCTCTCGCTCCCAACGCGACGGTGGGTCGTTGGCATCGGCGGCGCGCTCCATCTCGGCGACGAAGGCGTGCGACGTGTTCTGAATCTCGCGTATGAAACGCCCGGCCTGGCGCATCACTTTCGGCAGCCGATCCGGTCCGAAGAGCAAGAGCGCGAGGATCGAAACGACCAGGACGTCCGGGACGGAGAACATGGCTAGGCCCTAAAGGGCTTACCTGCGCAGCCGTGCAAGCATCAGGACCCGCCCGTGAAGATCATTTACACACGCGGCAACCGCACCGAGACGCTGGCCTCGCTGGCGACCTTGCGGAAGATCCTCAACCGGTTCGTTGCGCACCGCGTCTTCTACGAAGTCTCGAGCCGCAGCAAACGCGGTCACGAGTTCTTTTCCACAAAGAACGTTTTTGTGGTGGGCCTCATCGAGGTCACGAACTTTGAGCATCTCAAGATCCTTTTCTTCGACGCAGACAGCCAATCGCATTCGATTGAGATTCTCAACCCGCAGACGATGCGAATCTACGACGAAATGCCTGGCCGTGGCTTCGCCGTCTCGTTCGTGAGCGGCCATGGCGAGGGCATCGAGACGCGCTGTTACATTCGCGACGAGGGTGAGGAGGGCGGTACCGTCCACGAGCGGACGGCGCTCGAAAAGATCACTCTGCCGCAGCTCTTCGAATATCTCGAGGAAATCACGGGCGTCGAGCCTGCCGCCAAGAATTCGCCGCGATAGCGCGCTGCTCGAGCCGGTGCGCGTCGCGTAGTGCGCGCACCGCCTCGCCGATGCGTCCGGCGCGCTTGTACGCCACGCCTAAGTTTAGGTAGGCGTTAGCGTACTCCCGATCGCCCGCGATCGCGCGTTCGTAGCTCGCAATCGCCGCGTCGACCTGACCCTCTTCGAGCAGCATATTGCCCAGATTCGTCAGTGCCGGCGCGTGACCGGGAAATGCTTCCAAGGCAGCGATGAAATCGGCGCGCGCAAGCTCCGGCGCCTGCAGGCCAACGCGCGCGACTCCGCGCTTGTTGAGCAGAAAGGCCCGTCCCTTGCCGTCGAGCTCTTCGCGCGCGAGCAGTTCGGAAAGCTCTGCGTCGGCGCTTGAAAAGTCGCGGCGGTCGAGAGCCTGCAGCGCGCAAGCAAATCGTTCTTCGTCCCGAAACACGCTCCGTCCATGTTCACGATTGACCTCGTTACGCTCTTTCCGGAGATCTTCGCGCCTTTCGTCGGCCTCTCGATCGTCGGACGGGCGGTCGAGAGCGGGATCGCGGAGGTACGTTACCATCACCTGCTTGACGAGCTCGTCGAGGGCGAACGCGCCGACGACGCACCCTACGGCGGCGGGCCGGGCATGGTGCTGCGGATCGAACCGATCGCTCGGGTTCTCGACCGCATCGCAAAGGAAGCGACGGAGGGCGAGCGACGGGCGATCGTCGTTCCGAGCCCAAGCGGCCAGCTCTTTACGGCGCGGGACGCGCGCGCCTGGTCGGAGCTCGACCGTTTGGTGATCGTTTGCGGTCATTACGAGGGAATCGACGACCGGCTGGCCCGTCTCTATCCGATTGAGGAATGGTCGGTGGGCGATTTTGTGCTGACGGGGGGCGAGATTCCGGCGCTTGCCTTTATGGACGCGACCATCCGTTTGCTGGCCGGGGCCTTGCGAGCCGAGTCACTGGAGAGCGAATCTTTCAGCGGGGGCATGCTCGACTACCCCAGCTTTACGCGCCCTGCGACCTTTCGCGGCGTAGACGTTCCGCCGGTCCTACTCTCGGGCGACCATGCCAAGATCGCGGCATGGCGGCGCGAGCAGTCGCGAGAGCGTACAATCGCGCGCCGGCGAGACCTGCTCGACGATGCCGCCTTGCAGGGCCCGGAAGGCCCGTGATAGGATACGATGGTTTTGCCGGGCTCCGCGCCCGGCTATTCCTTGCGCTGCGCCCTTCGACAAGCTCAGCCCTTCGACCAGGATGACACTGCTATGAACGTTATCGATGTCCTCAATCGCGAACAGCTCAAGGACGGCATCCCGCAATTCCGAGCCGGGGATACCGTCAAGGTCTACTCCAAAGTGCAAGAGGGGGGCAAGGAACGCACGCAGATGTTCGAAGGCGTCGTTATCGTGCGCAAGGGCTGCGGCACGGGCGAGTCCATCAC
>JBAVSO010000103.1:0-5890 GCA_049695635.1 Candidatus Cybelea sp.
AGTCTTCGGAGTAGAGCTTGCGCCAGTCGCCGTCGTACGAAAAGAACTTCGTTCCCGACGTCGGCAGAATCGAAAGGTTCGCCAAATCGCCGGCCGCCGGAAGACGAGCGAGCACCTGGGTTTGAAACTGCGGATAGTCTCCGCCGGAGATGATGGCGACCTTGACGACGGCAAGAAGGCGCGTCAGCAGTCCCGCCATTTCGTCGTCCAGCGCGGACTTGCTCTTCGCGAGCGTACCGTCTAGGTCGAAGACGATGAGACTCTTCATCGGCTGGCTTTCGGTTTGATCATCGGCGGTCTTTAGTCGCACAAACGAGTCGAGGCTTCCTTTTTTTGCCGAAGCTCTTGCGATGGATAGCCTATCCGGTCTGGGAGAGTGTCCCGGAGTAGCGCGGCGCCGCGACCCTCGTCGACCCGAGCGCCGAGGCTAAGTCGGTGATCAGGTCTTTGGCGTCTTCTATTCCGACCGAGAGCCGCAGCAAATCATCGGTTATCCCGAGCTCGCTGCGCTCTTGCGCCGTGAGCGACCCGTGCGTCATCGTCGCCGGATTGCAGATCAACGATTCGACGCCGCCCAGCGAGACCGCCAGGGCGAAGATCGCTGTCTTTGTGGCGATCGCGCGAGCGCGTTCGACGCCGCCGGCGGCGCGAAACGAAATGATGCCGCCGAATCCGTGCATCTGGCGTTTTGCCAGCTCGTGTTGCGGGTGTCCGGGCAAGCCGGGATAGTAAACCGCCTCCACATCGTCGCGCCCTGACAAAAACTCGGCGACGGCTTGCGCGTTTTGCGAATGCTTGCTCATCCGCAGTGCGAGCGTCTTGGCACCACGCAACGTAAGGTAGGCGTCCCACGGCCCCGGCACGGCGCCGGCCGAGTTTTGGTGGAAGGCAATCGCGTCGGCGATCGCGCGATCGTTGGTAACGACTGCGCCGCCGATCGTGTCGCTATGTCCGCCGATGTATTTGGTAGTGGAATGCACGACAAAATCGGCCCCTAGCTGCAGGGGCTGCTGAAGGAACGGCGAGGCGAACGTGTTGTCCACCGCAACGAGTACGCCGGAAGGGCGTAACCGCGACAATGCTTCGACGTCGCAGAGCCGCAGCGTCGGATTGCTCGGCGTCTCGAGCCAAAGCAGGCGCGTCGCCGGTTTCGCCGCGCCCCACGTCGCTCGCGCGTCGCTCGTGTCAACGAACGTCACCTCGATTCCGTAGCGCGCCAGCGTTTGGGTGAAGAACCGATGCGTTCCGCCATAAATGTCGCGGCTTGCGATGATGTGATCTCCGCTGGAGAGCAGCGAGGTCGCCGCGACGACGGCCGCCATGCCTGAGGCAAACGCGCATGCGAACTTGGCGTCTTCGAGTGCGGCGAGCTGCCGCTCCAACGCCAGGCGCGTCGGGTTGCGCGTGCGCGAGTAGTCGAAGCCGTTGGTGACACCGATCTCGGGCAGCGTGAAGGTTGCCGACTGGTAGACGGGCACGATCGTTGCTCCCGTCGCCGGACACGCATCCTGCCCGCTCCAGACCGCGCGCGTCGAGAAGCCGAGCGAGGGAACGCGGCTCGATCGTGGCCGGCCGTCGGACGTTATCTCGCGCACGATCGGCTCGAGTAGCGAACGCAAGGCTCGCGGCTCCGCCAGAAACGCATCGTGGCCGTGCGAACTCGACAACTCGTAATAGCGCGCGTCCGACCCGTGCGCTGAAAATCGTTCGGCTGCGGCGCGGACGTCTTGCGCGCGAAAGAGCGTGTCCGATGAAATTCCGACGAAGACGAGTGCCGGTGCCGGCGTTTCCGTCGCGCGCTCGCGAATATCGAAGGAATCCATTGCGTGGGTCAACACCGCGTAACTGTTTGGATCCATGCGCGCTTCAAAGCGCTCGGCTTGATGTTCTAAGTAACCCTCGACGTCGAAGTGGGCCTTGCCGTTACGATCGGGCCTGCGGTTGTGGCGCAGGTTGAAGAGCTCCTCGCTTTTATAGGAGATCGTGGCGATCTTGCGCGCGAGTCGCAATCCTCGCGCAGAGTCGAGCGCGAGCGCTTCGCGCTGGAGGGCGTTGAGCGCGATGCCCATCGCGCTATGGTGGTCGTGCGCACCGACCGCGACCGCGCATCCGAGGCGTTCGGGTGCGTCGAGCGCCCACTGCAGGGCGCGCATTCCGCCCAACGATCCGCCTACGGCCAACGCGACTCGCTCGATACCCAGGCGCGAGAGCACTCGCCGCTCGGCGCGTACGATGTCGGCAACCGTGACGCGTGGAAAGCGTTTGCCATACGGCCTGCTATCCGGAGCGCGACACGCCGGTCCGGTCGAACCGTAACAACTTCCCAGCGAGTTAATGCCGATCGCGCACCAATGGTTCGGATCGAAGAGCGCGCCGTCGCCGGCGATGCCCGCCCACCATTCCGCGACGCGGCTCGATCCGGTTAACGCGTGCTCGATCAGCACGATGTTGGAACCGTCGTCGCGCGGAGTACCGTAGATCGTCACTCGCTGCTCGACGGCCGAAATTTGCACGCCGCAGTCGAGCTCGAGCGCGCCGATCGAAATCGTTTCTTCGCGCATCATGCGTTTGCCAATGCCGCGGCCGGAGCGCCGGTCAGGGCGTCGTCCCAGAGCCGCAGGTGCGGAATTTCTGCAACCCGCGCGAGGTTAGCGAAGAAGGGCTCGACGTTGATCGCCGGGTCGAGCGCGATTTGACGACTTCGTGCGATCGGATCGCGGCGGTGCCGCAGGCCACGCAAGACCGCAACGATGTCACCCATTACGGCCGAGCGCGTTGCCACTGCTCCGGCGCCCGGTCCACGCAAAACAAGCCGGCCCGCGTCGCGCACGACGATTTGCACGACGTTCTCCGCACCGGCCGTGCGCGCGAACTCGTGCGCTTCAGGAACCAGAACCGGAGCGACCTCAGCAACGAGGCAGCGTTCGCGCAACGCCATCGCTGCGACCAGCCGAACGTGCAGCCCGAGCATCCGCGCGCGTGCGACATCCCGCTGCGTGATCGCCCCGATTCCGGTGCGTCGAATCCGCGGCGAGACGACCGCCAGATCAAATGCCAGCTGCGCGAGCAGCGCCAGCTTATGGGCGGCGTCGTGGCCGTCCGCATCGTTCGACGGATCGGCTTCGGCGTAGCCGAGCCGTCGCGCGAGCGCGGTCGCTTCGTCGAAACTGGCGCCGCCTTCCATCGCGCTAAGAATTGACGTGCAGGTTCCGTTGAGCACGCCGGCGATGGAAAGGATCTCGTCTCCCGCGAGGGCCTCTTCGAGCGTGCGCACGATCGGGATCGCTCCGCCGACGGCAGCTTCGAAACGCAGCTCGGCGCCGCGGCTGGCGGCGAGCGCGCGCAGCCGCGGACCTTGCGTTGCGATCAGGTCTTTGTTGGCGGTCACGACGTGACAGCCGCGATCCAGCGCGCGCTCGAGGAGCTCGGCTGCATCGGTCGTTCCACCGATCAGTTCGACCACAAGCCCCACGCTCGGATCCTCGACGATCGAGTGCGAGTCGTGCGTGAAGAGCCGTCGCTCGAGCGTTGCCGCTCGCTGTTTGTGCGGATCGCGGATCGCGACGCCGCGTAACTCGTAGCCGACGCCGGTACGTCGCTCGATTGCGTCACGCGCGTGCTGGAGCGCTTCGGCTACGCTTGCGCCGATCGTTCCGCACCCAAGCAGCGCGACTCCAATGGTCAGTTTCATATTCTCGGCCTCCTGTTGCGATGGGAAAGCGAGGATAGAACGCGCCCCCCGCCATGTCGGCGAGGGGCGCGTGAAGCATTCTTGTTCCTGGACCTACCTATGCCAGCTTCACGACGACCCCTCCGCATGCATCTGCATGCGGCCCAAGGAGAACATCATATAGCTCGTGCGTCGGGACATGGGCCGAACAATAACACGCACAGCGTTCGCGCGTCAAGGCCGGGTAGCGTCGGGAGCGAAGTGGAAGGGCGAACGGAGCCCGTGTGTCATCCTGAGCTTGTCGAAGGATGACTCGCCTACACAAATAGTTTCGTCGCGTTTGCGATCGTAACGGCGATGCCCCACGCGAGCGGGATCCCGACCCACAGCCACGCCAGCACGAGAAACGTGGTGTTGCTGTCGGCCGGCCGCATCTGTTCTTCGAGTTGATCCATCTTATGCCTCAGTTAGTTACGGTCTGTGCTTCGAGATGGTGCCGCTCGTGCACTGGACGAATCGCAACATTGCAGATTAGCCCGACGACGAGCAAAGATGCCATTATGTACATCGTAACGGAATAAGCGTCGGCTTGGGCGACGCCACGATCGATTTGATACTGGCGAATGTAGTTCACGAGCACGGGTCCGGCAACACCGGCAACCGACCATGCCGTCAAGAGCGCGCCGTGGATCGCGCCGACTTCGATCGTTCCAAACAGATCGCGTAAGTACGCCGGAATCGTCGCAAAACCGCCGCCGTACATTGTGAGGATCACGAGAACGGCCAGAACGAAAAGCACGATAGCATGCATGTGTCCGAACGTCGGGATCAGGAAGTAGAGCACCGTGCCTAAAATGAAGAAGATCGTGTAGGTCATCTTGCGGCCGATAAAGTCGGAGAGCGACGCCCAGAAAATGCGACCGCCCATGTTGAAGAGGCTCATCAGCCCGACGAACCCCGCGGCAGCGATCGCGGTCACGCCGAACATGTCCTGAATCATCAACGACGCTTGACCGATCACGCCGATGCCGGCGGTGACGTTTAAACAGAGCACGAGCCACAGCAGGTAAAACTGCGGCGTTCGCAGCGCTTGATCGCGCGACACGTTCCTCGTCGTGATCATCGCCGACGCAGCCGGCGGCACGTACCCGGCCGGCCTCCAGCCCTCTTGCGGAACGCGGACGATCAGCGAACCGACGATCATCCAGATGAAGTAGAGAATGCCGAGCACGATCATGGTCTGCGCGACGCCCGTGCCGGTTGCATCCGCGAAATGCTTCATCAAGAGCACCGAGAGCGGGGCACCAATCAACGCGCCGCCGCCGAAGCCCATGATCGCGGTACCGGTCGCCAAGCCGGGCCGATCGGGAAACCATTTGATCAGCGTCGAGACCGGCGAGATGTACCCAATACCGAGCCCGCAACCACCGATCACGCCGTACCCGAGGTAGACCAGCCAAAGCCAGTGTGCGTTCACGCCAAAACCTGCAACGATCAACCCGACGCTAAAGCAGAGCGCAGCGACGAACATCGCTGCGCGCGGCCCCGCGCGCTCGACCCACTTACCCCCGAATGCCGCCGAGAGGCCGAGCATCACGATCGCGAGACTGAAGATCCAGCCCAGCTGCGGCACCGTCCAATCCACGCCCGGCGTTGGCGCGGTCACGCCGATCGCCTGAGCCATCGGCTTGGTGAAGACGCTGAACGCATACGCTTCACCGATACAGAGATGGATGCAGAGCGCGGCCGGCGGGACGAGCCAGCGATTGAACCCCGGCTTTGCTATCGACAGCGAACGATCGAAGAATCCCATCCGGCCGCGTTCGACGCCGCGGCTGGCGGCTCTTGGTCGGTCATTGACACGCCCTCGGCGCCGCGCTACCGTGTTGGAGCCACCTGCGGCGCCATCGTCTATCGGTTAGGACATCGCCCTTTCAAGGCGGAAAGACGGGTTCGATTCCCGTTGGCGCTAAGAACAAAATCGCATATCTCACGAGGGAATCCGGCGCTTTTACCGGTCTTAGAGAAGCCGAGTTGTCACGGAATTGTCACGTCGGCTTTTCGTTTTTGTCACGCGACTAATCGCGCGAACGCTGCGGCGGCCGCCGCATCACGCTCCCGATAGACGGTCACGTAGCGATCGACGGTGACGCCGATGCAGCTATGACCGAGTCGCTGACTGACCACCTCGATCGGCACGCCAGCTTTTGCCAAGAGCGA
>JBAVSO010000104.1:0-26596 GCA_049695635.1 Candidatus Cybelea sp.
GCTCAAGCTGGTTCGCTCGAAGCCAGGTAGTGCCGATGGCATTGGCTTCATTAACGACGACCGTTCGGCGCGCGTCAAAACGCGCTGGAAGCTTGCGAAAAGGACAAGCCTAAGACAAAGGCGGACAGAGTGAGAAGACCGGCCTGAACGGCATTGACGGGTTTGGATTGACCTTGTTTGGATATAGCAAAGTCCTCAGGCGATACGGTAACTCAATCGCCGCGCCCAACACGAGTAACATTAATACTGGTAGTATCCATGGGTTGGACCGGTAGAGAAGATCTGCCATTGGTTAGCACTCCGTTCGTATGCAATAAAGCTTCAAGTCGATGGTGACCGCGATTGTGTCGGCCCCTTCGGCGTGCGTAGGCCGGTTCCGAGCCTGCTAGGTGCCGCCGCGCCTGTACCGAAGGCCGCCCCATCGGTTTATGGGTTCGGCGCGGTTACAATGAACTCTATTACCCGGGGGTTGATTTGAAGCAGACGCTACCGACTAGGTCACAAATCGGAACAACTCGTGCAGCGACAACATCCGCATTGTTGCTAGCGATCCTTTTAGTAGCGGGAAAAACTGCGGCGGCCCAAACGGCGAGCCCATTGGCTAGCCCCACCCCTGCTGCTCCCGCGGAAGCCGCTCCAACGATACCCAAGGACTTCGATCCCTGTGCCGGGCCACTAGAACTCCTCAACAAGATCGGCAACGGTACCGCGTGCGTCTTCGTTCGCGGAGAAGCTGCAGTTACGGGACAATACAGCAGCGCCAGCATTCCGATCAGTGCGGAACTAAGCGCGACGGGTACTACGCTGGACGTCTCGGGCGACGTGCACGCATTTGGCATTCCTTCACCCGTGGTCTATATCGGTGTCGCGCCACGGGCTCAGGTGGTGATTACTCCCCCTTCCTTCGTTCAGGCGAGCACGAGCCGGCTCGGCGTACTGGCCGCTGGGACGAGCAATATGAGCTTCGAGTACAAGCAGCTTATGTTTGTCGATCCCGCAAAGTTTACGATGGCGGCCCTAGACCTCGCCTATCAGGCACCGACCGGATCGCAAGCCTTTCGCGGTCCCGGGCCAACCTATACGATCGATCCGATCGTTACGCAACCGCTCCCGCACAATTTCGGTCTCACGCTCGCCTTCCCGGTAAACAATTTCACAGTGAGCTGTCTTACGTGCACAACTAAGCAGCGTGGTTGGAGCCTCTCGCCGCAGATTGTGCCGTATTGGGAATCGCACGGCGGAACGCTGCTGGGGTTATTCGTACAACACAATTTCAATCCGAATACGACGCCGATTGCATTCAGCGTTGGTCAACTTTTCGGGCGTCATTTCGAGCTTGCAGCCTCGGAAGGCGGTTTTGTTCGTACGGCAACGGCAACGGGTCCATTTCTTGGCGTGGTCAACGCGACCGTTACTGCGTATCCAAGCCTTTTTAACGTGAGCGCTAACTACCTTATTGGAGAGAGCGACTTGCCCGCCGCACTGCAACAATAAACTAATCAGATTGCATTCGCAACATTGACGAAAGGACTCCGGTCATGAGCCCTGGATCGCACGCTACAGGCCGCAAATCGAACATTATCTTTATTCTCGCGGACAACATCGGCTGGGGTGACTTCTCATGCTACGGCGGCAGCACTCCGACGCCGCGCATCGATAAGCTGGCTGGCGGGGCATTCGCTTCAACAACTATACGGTTGAATCGCAGTGCACGCCAACCCGCAGTGCAATTCTAACCGGCCGCCAATCGGTTCGTTGCGGGACGTCCTATAGCCGTACGCGCCGGCTCCTGACGTTGCGCCGTAAAGCGTGCCGCCTACGTCGATCAGGCCTGCCTGGGGAAATAGCGCCATCGGCTCCCTCGCCAAAGCTATGCAGCACTTTTTCTTTGCCGCCCGTTGTAATGCTGAAAAAATAACCCGTCGTCGCCGCGATTACCTTGAGCGAGAATGCATCGAGCTTCGGCGCGATCTCGCGCTTGAACCATGCCTCGTCGCGCTGGCCCGGATGCCCGCGCGCCCAGCTGCGATTGCGGCGATGGCCCTCGCTGATCGCTTCGCCCCTCGCGCACGGTTCACGGCAGCGTCGCGCCGCTGGCATCGGCACACTTAGCCTCTTCATGAAACTCGTACTCTTCGAGCACGTCGCCATAACTCTTGACGCGCACGATCTGCTTCGTGCTGGTTGCGAGCGTCGTGCTGATCCGGTATTGCTTGCCAGAATATGATCGATCCATGATAGCGCGCTCCACTTTCGCGGATCGGTTTCGTACGGTGCGATGAGGTGAAAGCGCTCTGAGTCGGCACCGATCGGATGCGCAAATGGCACGATGTGACAGCTGAGGTGAAGTTGGACGGCTTGATCTGGTGCGCGTGCGCCTGCTCGCGCATCCGGGCTGGTGCGAATGTGCCGCATCCCCGGCATTGGGAGGCCTTGGCGGTATTGCTCCGCGCTTGAAAGCCAGCCAACCAGGCGGACGCGGCTTGGTCTTTGAAGGTCCAGACATGGCCTTGGCTGCGCGCTTCCAACCAGTGCCGTGACGTTTGCCTTCACTGATTATCGAGGGAAGCGCGGTGCGATGAGAGCGCGACCGCGCGGCGATGCAGGCGGTGCGCCGCCGCGACGCGATTCTGCGCATTCACTCGGCGCGAAGACGCCGTTGCGGCGATGTTCGCTGCGCAACGAACGCTTCGGCCGCGGATCGCGGTCGCCGAAAGCTACAGACGTACTTGAGCATGATATGCTCCCGCTCCGGTCGAAAGCCAGGCAAAAGGATTCGAAGGCGGACGCGGAACGTTAGCTCACTGGAGCAGAGTCCTTCGAGACCTTAAAATCTCATCCGATAGAGGGGGATTTTATGCAAGGCTTACGATCATTAGGTACGGCTTGCGTTCTAGGGATTGCGGTCACCGCGTGCTCTTCCAGCAACGCGCTGACGGGCGTAACTCCCGGGTCTGCTAGTCAGACGCAAGCATCACATATTTCTACGCTGCGCGGTTGGATGTCGCCGGACAGCAGGATTGCGAAGCGGTTGCTATACGTCTCGGTGGACATATCCGGGTCTCAACACTTCGTCAACGTCTTTTGGGTGCACGATGATGTGCGCAAAGCGTCGCTAGTCGGACAGATTACCGACGGGATCGACCAGCCCGAGGGACTCGCCGTCGATACGAAGGGCAATCTCTACGTCGCAAATCTTGACTCGAACAGAGTCACCGTCTACGGGCCGGGGAAAACGAAACCGTCGCTGACGTTGAAGGTGCCCGATCCCCCCCTCGACGTCGCCGTAGGTAGCAACGGTTACGTCTATGTCGGTGACGAAGCCGGAGGCGTCGACGTGTATCCGCCCGGCGCCAAGTCATCGAGCCGGCGACTAACGAACTCTAGCCTCACCGTGGTGGCCGGCGTAGCGGTGAGTTCATCGAACGACGTTTACGCCGCTGGTGGGAGCGGTAACTCCAGCTACGCCACGTCGGCCGTCGTGGAGTTCGCCAAAGCGAAGGGCTCGGGAAAGAATCTCGGCCTAACGGGCCTGTCCGGCAGGCTCCCCGGCGTGATCGTCACGGGTAACGATCTCATCGTGACGGACTTTGATGCCGGCGAAATCCTCACTTATCCGCTCGGGCACACGTCACCGTCCTCAACGATTTCTGTCTACGACCCAGTCCGCCCCGCGTTGACCAAAGCAGAACACAAGATCTTTGTTCCCTCTACAAGCTCCGGAAATACCGACGTGTACGACTATCCCAGCGGTACGTTCGTGACGCACATCCAGGATGGGGATACGGGTGCGGCGTTTAGTCACGCGCCGAGGTTTTGATAATGCGGGACTTGTGCCGAGGTCACGGATGTCAAGTAACGCCTCGCCACCAACTGACCACAACGAGGTCATTGGTGTTCGCGCGGCCCCCGCCTGCCAGCGTCGAAAGCGTGTCGCACTCGGCTCAATATACGACGATCCGCCGCCACAGCTGTAAGAGAAAAAGCCCGAAGCACCGCCGGTACCAGTCTCCTCCGCCGTAATAACCGCCCCCACCACTCCCGCGCACGCGAGGCCGCTTCGCATTAGTCGCTCGTGGCCTCGTAGAATGCTTGCCCGCTGGGACTTAGCGGCCTCGCGGTGAACTTTCGCAGTGGTAATAATCCGTTCCGATTCGGGAGGCACTGCACATGAGAACCCTGGCTTGCTACGTTGTTAGCTTCGGTGCCATTGCGGCATTGCTCGCCGGATGCGGAGGGTCGCAGCCGCCGATTGGTGCGCCCGGTGTGATGCGGCAAACTCACGCGCTCGGGGCACGTGGCAAGAGCACGAACTACAAAGTCCTGTATCGCTTCCGTGGCAAGCCCGATGCCAGCCTGCCCTATGCGTCGCTAATCGACGTGGATGGCACGCTCTACGGCACAACGGAGAAGGGCGGGACCGCCAACAGAGGCGTGATCTTCAGCATTACACAGAATGGCACGGAGAAGGTGCTCTATAGTGTCAAAAAAGCCCCCGACGGCGCGCTCCCGGCGGCAGCTGTGATAGACGTAAAGGGGACACTCTACGGCACGACGTTGGCCGGCGGCTCATATCGCTACAGCTACTACAGCGACGCCGGCACGGTCTTTAGCGTCACGACGAGCGGCGCGGAGAAAGTGCTCCATAGCTTCGGCCATAGAAACGATGGCGTCCAGCCCGTCGCATCCCTGTTCGACGGGAGCCAGAGGCTTTACGGCACGACCCGCATCGGCGGGAAGCACAACTGCGGCACGGTCTTCAGCATAACTACGAGCGGCTCGGAGAGACTGCGATATAGCTTCGCCGGCGGCGCCGATGGCTGCGCGCCGGTCGCAGGCCTAATCGACGTGGGTGGTACGCTCTACGGTACAACGTCGCGTGGCGGCGCGTATAGCGTGTGCGCTGGTGGTGGCGGCTGCGGCACGGTCTTTAGCGTCACGAAGAGCGGCACGGAGAAAGTGCTGCACAGCTTCGGCTACGGAACCGATGGCGGCATTCCCCGCGCGGGCTTAATCGACGTGGACGGCACACTTTACGGCACAACCTCTTCCGGCGGCACAAACGGCAATGGTACGGTCTTTAGCATCACGACAAGCGGTTCGGAGAAGGTTGTATACAGCTTTGGCGGCGACACCGATGGCAGCAATCCCACGGCAGGCCTAATCGACGTGGGCGGCACGCTCTACGGCACGACCGCCAACGGCGGCAGCGCCGGTTTCGGAACCGTTTTCAGTATTTCCACGAGTGGCGCGAAAACGGTCCTGCACGACTTCACGGGCGGCGCGAATGGAGCCAACCCAAGTGCGTCGTTGCTCGACGTCGCCGGCGTCCTTTACGGAACGACGGCCAGGGGCGGCCGCCACAAGGGGGATTGCCACACTTCTCTGGGCTGCGGAACCGTCTTCGCGTTGTCACCGTAACCGGCACAAAGGTGATGCGCAACGTGCAAGGAGCAAAGCACACATGAGACGCTGGAATCTCAGCCACTATGTAATAAGCAGCTGTGTCGCCACATCATTGCTTGCAGGATGCGTCCTTCGACAGGCTCAGGATGACGTGCAGCTACCGGTCGGCGCGCCGGACGCGATCGCGCAGCGCATTCGCTCGGCGTCGTCGTCCTATCAGGTCCTTTACAGCTTCTCCGGCCGCCCCGACGGCCAAAGCCCGCTAGCAAGCCTAGTCGACGTAAAGGGTGTGTTATACGGTACCACATCTCGGGGAGGCAAATACGGGTACGCGGATGACAAAGGCGGAACGGTCTTCAGCATTACTACGAGCGGTACGGAGCACGTACTCTATAGCTTTCGCAAAGGCCAACCCTTCGCGAGCTTAATCGACGTCGGCGACATCCTCTACGGCACGACTCAGTACGGCGGCGGCGGCCGGTACGGCGGTGCGGGAACGATCTTCAGCATCAGCACCTCCGGCAAAGAGCGACAGCTTTACAGTTTCCAATTCGCCTATCACGACGGCCATCGACCTATGGCGAGTTTGGTCAACGCTAGAGGTCCGCTTTACGGGACCACATCGCAGGGTGGTGCGACAACCGATTCCGGCACTGTTTTTACCATCACGACCGGCGGCACGGAGAACATATTGCACAGTTTCGGCGGTCGCCTTGACGGCGACTATCCTGAGGCGGCCTTGATCGACGTGAATGGCACGTTCTACGGCACGACATACGCAGGCGGGGGGAGTAGCCGCTGCGGCTCCTCCCCCGGCTGCGCCTCGGGGCCCTCTAGCGGCTGCTTCAACGGTTGCGGGACGGTCTTTAGCGTGACGAAGGGTGGTACGGAGAAAGTATTGCACAGCTTCAGCTTTGGGAGTGGTGATGGCTCACTACCTGAGAGTAGCTTAATCGACGTGCATGGCACACTTTACGGAACGACGTTTTGGGGTGGCCCGGGCGGTGAGTTGGGGGGAACGGTCTTCAGCATTACCACGTCCGGCACGGAGAAAATATTGCATGACTTCCACGGTCCCTCCGATGGCGTACTTCCCCACGGGAGCTTGATCGACGTCAATGGCACGCTTTACGGGACTACGGAGGAAGGCGGCGCGTACGGTGATGGAACGGTTTTCAGTATCAGTCCGTACGGCGTGGAGGAGAAAGTATTGCACAGCTTCGGCAGTGGCTCAGATGGTGCGTACCCTTTCGGGGGCTTGATCGACGTGAACGGCACGCTCTACGGGACCACCGCTGGCGGCGGCACGCACACCGGATGCTTTTACGGCGGCTGTGGAACCGTCTTCGCGTTGTCTTTATAAACGCGCATTCACGAGTCATCAATATTCAGACAGTTTGGAGCGCCAAGAAGCAAAGCACACATGAGACATTGGAACCTTAGTCGGTTTGCAATAAGCAGCTGCGTAACCGCAGCGTTGCTCGCAGGATGCAGCGGATCGCAGCCGCCGATCGGCGCGCCGGTTTTTGTGTCACCTTCCAACAGTCACACGGAAAAGAGCTCGATGCGCGCCGCGGCGTAACGGGAGACAGAGCCGTTTAAAACAAGGCCCCCTCTTCGGTAGTGCGGGTGGGCAATAGTCGCGCGGCGATTGCGGCGCGAGGCTCCGCTATGGCGTCAGGGAAAAAATGGTGCCGACGCCATAAACGCCACCGAGGTAAGTTGTCCCTACGAGACTTCCGCCCTTATAGTTCATGTCTGCTAAAGGCTGGAAGCCGTCTGCGCCCTCGCCGAAGCTGTGCAGCACGTTCTCGACGCCGCCCGTCGTGATACTGAAAACCGTGCCACCGTTTTGGGTACCACCGCGTGCCGCTGTCGTGCCGTAGAGCGTGCCCTTGACATCGAGAAGTCCCGCGGCGGGATACCAACCATCGTTCCCTTTTCCGAAGCTGTGCAGCACCTTCTCCGTGCCATTGGTCGTAATGCTGAAGACGGTTCCGCAACCGTAACCGTTGGCGCATTCGTTGCTGCCGCCGGCAATCGTCGTGCCGTACAGCGTGCCGCCCACGTCGGTCAGGCCTGCCTCAGGAAGCTCCCCATCGGTTCCATTCGCGCGGAAGCTGTGAAGAACTCTCTCCCTCCCTCGCGTGGTGATGCTGAAAACCGTGCCATGGTTGTGCGCGCCGCCTCCATTTGTCGTGCCGTAGAGCTTGCCGCCAACGTCGATCAGGCCACTCTCGGGATCGTCGCCATCGGCTCCCCCGGTAAAGCTGTGGAGCACTTTTTCCGTGCCGCTGGTGGTGATGCTGAAGACCGTGCCTGCATTGGACGCGCCGCCTGCGCCCGTTGTGCCGTAGAGCGTGCCCTTTACGTTGATAAGGCCTGCGGTAGGACCACTGCCATCGGCTCCGCTGCCGAAGCTGTGGAGGACTTTTTCCGCGCCGCCCGTGGTGATGCTGAAGACCGTGCCGCCGATGCCCGTGTTATACACGCCGCCATTGCCCGTCGTGCCGTAAAGCGTGCCGTCTACGCTAGCCAGGCCCGCGAAGGGGAAATAGCCATCGCCGTCGTCGGCGAAGCTGTGCAGCACCTTTTCCGCGCCGCCCGTGGTGATGCTGAAGACGGTCCCGCACCTACTTGAACCGCAATAGTTTGCACCGCCTGCGATCGTCGTACCATAGAATGTGCCGCCCACGCCGATCAAGTCCGAGTGGGGGTAGTTCCCATCGGGGACCGCGCCAAAGCTATACAGGACTTTGTAGTTCTTACTATTGGTGCGTGCCGCGAGCGCCGAGAGCGCGCCCGGCGCGCCGATCGGCGGCTGCGATCCACCGCACGCAGCGAGCGCAATGGTAACGGCTAAGGCCGCAAGGGGCAAGCGATTCTGCAGCATTCTGATTCTTCTCCCCGATTTACGAGCCGACGAGAGGCTCTGAGATAATGCAAGCGGAGCCGGTGCGATTCGGCGCTGCATGGTGGCACCACCGGTAAGCAATGCAGCGGGGATGCAAACGGCAGGGCGACTCATTGTGGAGTGACTGTAAAGCTGGTTCCGAAACGCTAGACCTTGCAGCATTTGTCGCGGTATCCACCAAGCGGAGTTGTCCCGTAGAGCGTGCCGTTGAGGTCGGTCAAGCCGGCTTGCGGGTCGGAACCGTCCGAACCACCCCGGAAGTGATAGAGCACTTTGTACACGCCGGCGGCGCTGATGCTGAAAACAGTCCCGTGGCCCGATATTCCTCCTCGCGTGGTTGTTCCATAGAGCGCCCCGTTCACGTTCAATAAGCCCGCTCAAGGGTTCGTTCCATCTATTCGGGCGTGAAACCGCTAAAGTTGGTTATACGTGTACCTATCGCATTACGGCTCGCGATTGCGCTGTGCATCTCACGTTTGCTCCTGACGGCTTGAGCGGATCGGACCCTGTGATTCTTCGCGACCGTGTGCTATCTCAGGGAAGCAAGCGGGTACGACTAACGAGCTTATGCAACGCTGGCCAGTGCCTCGGATGCGGCACCCCAGCGCCGGCCCGAACACGCGAGCAGGCTGCGAGCTGCAACGTCGGTAACGTTCCGCATCCGCGCCGCCCTCGGAGCGACCGTCGAGCGGTCTGCTTGGGAAGACTATCGCGCCATTTCGCAGCTGACGCTCTCAACTTGGAACGTCTTTCGGCCGTACCGCAATAACAAACGGCTGCAGCCGTTCGACTTTCTCGCCGTCGGCGTGCTCAACCAAAACCTGTATAGCCCCGCGATCGAAGAAGCCGGGGATCGGCGGCGATGCTGCGCCACAAGCCCGTCGCTCGGCCTGTTCGCGCATTCGTGCTGGCTTGTAGGTTCCTCACTCGCGCCACTAGGGACGCTTAGCTCGCGCTAATCGAAGCTGGAAACCGAGTCGTCCGCGCCGAACGCCCTTCGTCGCCGGTCCGTTCATGGAGCGAGGAGCAAGGCAAGTGAGAATTTCAGATTTTGGTCGCTATGCATTATGCATAGCTGTCGCTTTGCTCGCGGGCTGCGGCGGATCACAGCCGCCGATCGGCGCACCGGGTGCGATGCCGCCGATCGGCACGCCCACTACGACGCGGCAGAATGCAATACACCAAAGGTCCCAGTCGTTTCACGTGTTATACCGCTTTGCTGGAGGTCGCCACGACGGGCGAAATCCGCAGGCACGTTTGATCGACGTGAATGGAACATTGTACGGCACAACGGGGGCGGGCGACGATTGCAAACACGGCTATGATTTCGGCTGCGGAACAGTTTTCAGCGTAAGCACCGCTGGATCGGAGAAGGTCGTTCACCGCTTCGCGGGTGGTGCGGATGGTTGGCTTCCCGTAGCGAGCTTGATCGACGGCAACGGCACACTGTACGGCACGACAAGGTATGGCGGTGGTTCTGGGTGCGTGGAGTATTTCGGCTGCGGCACTATTTACACGATAAGCGCGAGCGGCGCAGAGAAAGTGTTTTACGCCTTCGGAAGCTACGCCAACGGGACCCAGCCGTTCGCGGGCTTGATCGACATTGGAGGCACGCTGTACGGCACGACCTGGCATGGCGGTACGTCCAACAATGGAACCGTGTTTAGCGTAAATAAGGCGGGCGTTAAAACGGTGCTGCATAGCTTTGGCGGCAGCCCAGATGGCGCATTGCCGTATGCGGGCCTCATCAACATAAAGGGAACGCTGTACGGCACTACATGGGGCGGTGGGACGGGATGCGGTTCGAGCGGCGGCTGCGGAACTGTGTTTAGTATAAGGACCAGCGGTGCCGAGAAGGTCCTGTATAGTTTCGCCGGCGGTACCGATGGCTCGTATCCGAACGCAGGGTTGACCGAGGTCAACGGGACGATGTACGGCACAACTTCGCCATTCATATGTTGTGGCAGCGGAGCCGGCTGGGGAACGGTTTACCGCGTAAGCACGACCGGTGTAGAGAAGGTCCTGCATCATTTCGGTCGCCGCTTTGACGGGTCTCAACCCGTTGCAGGACTGATCAATGTCAAAGGCACGCTTTACGGCACCACGGAAACCGGAGGCTCGTCGGGGTGCGGCAAATACCCCGGGGGCTGTGGAACGGTTTATAGCATAAGCACCACCGGCACCGAAAAAGTGCTCCACATTTTCCCTAGCGCTGCCGATGGATGGTTTCCTCTTGCAGGCTTGACCTACGTGCGCGGCAAGCTCTATGGGACAACCGCTTTTGGAGGCAGTTCTCATTGCGCCAAAGCCGGCTGCGGAACCGTTTTCGCGTTGTCCATTTAATATGAGGATTATCAAATGACGAGGCTTATGTTTGCCGGGCCCCTCTCGTTGCTTACACCCTTGTCGCCGCGCTCACCAATTGTGGAGGCAAAGCGCTCACGCCATCTTCGGCAACTGCAGCTGCGGAATCGAACGCCGGCGCGCCCATGATGCCCGGTGGGTAGAAGGTCAAGCGCTGGGCGTAGGACTCGGTGAAGGTGTAGCGTTAAGAATTTCATAGAGAGGATCGCGTTCACCGGCATTTCGATGTTGGTCGTACACTGACTGATCGAAAAGCCAAGCAGGAAGGGCCGATGGGGTCAGGACGCGGATGGTTGTCTCCTCGAAGTTGATCTTAGCGTTAGACCACGCTGAACGCAGTACGATCCAGTATCGCTGGGCCGGCCCGAAATCCGCCGTGATGGTTGCGCCATTTCTGAGCCGGTCGTCGCCCCAGAAGACGAAAGTGGCCCTGCGCAGATCGAACGTTTGTGCGTCGATCCATAGATCGCGCAGATTGTATTTCGGCAGGTTGCGTAACGGTGCCAGACGGAGGCGGTCGGTCGTATGGTTGTCGATTGCCTCTTCGCCGATTAGGTCCATTCTATAGTCTGCTTTGGTCGCTTCAACGACCGCAATCGTTTTGAGGTAGGAATCACCCGGAGGCATCGACGCCTCGACGGCTCGCCGAGGTATTAGTATGGTCGCAAAACCACCGATGGACTCCTTGACGACGCTCGCCATAGGTAAAAATCCTCCGACGTTGAGGATCCACGTTGACGCGTTTTCGCGTCCGTCGCTGTCGCGAATCGCGTAGCGCCAGGCAAAATCTAACTCGAGGTTGTGGGGATTGATGCTTGGTCGAACCTGCCAGAGCGACACGATAAGAACATAGGGCGGAATGGGATACTTCTCGAGGCGCGTGAAGGTCCGGTGAAACAGCTCGCGCGGTGATAGCGTTGGCCCCGGCGATGGAGATTCGGCTGGTTGCGGTGTGCGAGCGAGCGAAGCTTCGACGATCCTGGCAAGAAAGAGCAACGTCAGCAAGGCTGATTTGCAGATACGCGTCATACAGAGCGTCTCACGAGTCACCTGAGGTCTTCACTCCATCGAGAGCGCGACCTGCGTCCTCATACCGAGACGAGAAACCCGGGCCGGCTTAGTTGGTCTTGTCGAAGGACGCCGCATCCTGCGAGCAACGCTGCGGTGACACAGCTGCTTATTGCATAGTGTCTAAGATTTCAGCGTCTCATGTGTGCTTCGCTCCTTATCGGGCATTTGTAGCGCGCGGTTCAGCGTACGACGAACCGCCGCCGCCGCCGCCGTAATAGCCACCGGAGAAGTTGAACGGACAAGTGGTTCAACGCGTTTGCCGCGCGGGAGCGCGATCCCAGCCCCATAGCTTTCGCCACCGGGTAATAGTTAAGGAACGACGACAGTCCTGTAGGTGCCGTCTGCCGATGCGGTCCACGCGTCGGAGATCGACGAAAGCGCCACCGTCTTGGTCGGGACGTCCACGCTACGGTCCGCGATAAGCTGCATATAAGCGGGGATTTCGGCCATGATATCGGCAATTTGCGCGGAACCTGCACCGCTGCCGGAGATGCGAATGCGGCGGCTTCGTAAGAGCGCCGCCGGCACGGCTGCCTCGGGACCGGCCGTAGCGCCAATTTGCTTGTAGGCAATGTCGGCGGTGTCTTCTTCAAGCCCGCGCCTTGCCAGCGAAGCGAAGGCAGTCTCGGCTGCCGACGCCCACAGAAAGTCGAGCACGATGCTCGGTGTCGTACCGCCTTGAGCCTCGACGATTGCCGCCGCATCGGCCACGCGATTGCCGCTCAGGGCAACGGTTGCAGCCCCAAGCGCCGCAGCGCGTGCAAGACGTGCCGGATTGCGCCCCACGCCGACGACGCGCTTTGCGCCGAGTAGGCTCGCGTGTTGCACGGCAAGATATCCGGCCATACCGGTCACGCCGAGAACCAAGACCGTTGCGAGCGAGCCAATCTCGCGAACGCGCGTCTTGAGCGGCAACCACGATGCGAAGGCCGGATTCAATCCTCCAGCGACCTTCACAGGATCGGCTCCTGGTGGTAGCGTGATGCGCATCGTTTTTGGCACCGCCATTCGCTCCGCGAACGTGCCGTGCGGGGGACGCACAAAGCCAGTGTAGATGAAATCGCCGGTCGAGCTGCGAGCGACGACGTCAACGCCCGGGATGAGGGGCCAGGCCTGCGAGCTTCCGTAATGCCGCCCGGCTGCCAGCGATCGTACGATAGGATGGAGCCCCGCGGCTACCAGCTCTACAAGTTCGTAGCCATCGTCAACCTGGGGTTCGGAAAATTCACCGTATTCCGGGGTGGCGTCGGGAGCGGTAACGACAGCAGCTTTCATAAGACTCTCTTCACACGCGATTTTCGGACTCTATCGCCGTCATCCTAGCTCTGTCAGTCAAATGCTGATTCTAAATAGTGATGTTCCAGCGAATGCTGCCTAAAACTCAAAGAGACGGTGGAGGGGAACGCTGCTTAGCGCGAAAAGCGCCGATGGCAACGCAGTTAGAGTCGGGGTCGCCGGCCTCGGCTCGCCCGACCGGCACGGTCACGTTTGCCTTTTCAGATATCGAAGGCAGCACGCAAACGCTGGGACCGCGATCGGGTGGCTGCGTTTTTAAAACGATTGGCGATGCGGTCGCCTGCCTAAGCAGAATCTTCTGGAGTAAGGATAGTGCCTAGCGGACAGATTCGCTAGGGTTGCGCAGCGAGCACGTGGCTCCCGATGTTCGCTGCTTGTTTATTCTAAGCTGGCGCTCAGGCTCGTACGATAAAGCAGAGGCAGATGACCGTTCTGCGGTTCGATGGGATAACTAAGCGTTACGGAGTTCGAACTATCCTGGACGATGTCACGCTTTGCGTCGAGAGCGCCGGTATTGTTGCGCTAGCCGGAGTGAACGGCAGCGGAAAGAGCACGCTGTACAGGACCGCAGCCGGCTTCGTCCGCCAGGAAGCCGGCCGCGTCCTCATGGAACGCTCCTCGGGAACGCTCGACCTTTCGGCGCTGGCTCCCACGGAACGAGTCCGAAGTGGCCTCCGATATGTCCCGCAGAATCGACGCGTCCTTTGTAATCTTTCCACCGTCCAGAACTTACGGCTGGCGGCAAACGATTGCGACGACGTCTTTGAAGTCACCGCGAAACTCCGCTTAGGAGCACTCCTACAAAAGCACCCCAACCGAATGACGGCGGCAGAACGCGGTTTTTTGCTCTTGGCGATCGTGCGCGCTGCGCGTCCGGCGTTCGTTATGGTCGACGAGCCATTTGCTGGGCTCGACCGTTCGCAGCGTTGGCATTGTATAGCCATCCTTCGGCACCTCAGCGAGAGCGGTATGGGCGTTTTGCTCACCGACCACGACGGCCAGGCCCTGCTCGACGTCGCAACCACCGTTCACATCATCGAGCGCGGCCGCATCGTCTATTCAGACGATGCGAGGTCCGCATCGTTATCGCCGGTAGCAAAACGGCTTTATTTCCGAGCGCATGGCTAGCCCGCTGGCGCGCTATGTCGTGCGGACGTACGCGCTGTATTTTCTCCTGCTTCTCGTGCCGTTCGCCCTCGTTTCACTTCCTGTGGAGATGAACTTTCGCATCGCGTACCTCATGATCTTGCCGCTCGCTGGGGTTGACGTTAGCGCGTTTGCGGGCACGCTACTGTTGCTCTCCGGCAGAGGAGAACTCGAAACGTTGCAGGCGTATGGCGTTCCGGAACGGTTGGTCGGGCGACCGCTCGCCCTCGCGACGTGCTTTCCGTTGGCGGCGTTCTCGGCAGCGGCGATTCCATTATCCAGCAACCCCGTGAGCGCGCTACTCTTCGGGGCGATTGGACTAATCGTGACAATCTCCGTCCCGCTCGTCGTCGTTCGCCGATGTTGGAGATGCCGCTAAGATCCGTCGCCTAGAGTGACACTTCCTTAGCACGAAGTTTCGCAATACGCTCGATAAGCGTCACCGGTACGGATTCCGAAAGCGGAAAGCGAATCGTTCCTTTTTCGATTTCATATCGCCGTAGCTCGGCCTTGAATTCAGCCAGGACGGATTTCGTCGCCGCGTAAAGGGAGTAGTGATCTTTCCAACCTGCGAAGTGCACGAATGCGGTACCGTGCAGTCTGTACCTTGGCATGTTGTAGGCGATCAGTTCTTCGGCCTCGGGCACAGCAGTGCGAATCGCCTTACGTACTTGCCGAAGGGCGTTTCGCGCCGGCTCCGGCTGTGAAGCGATGTACTCATCGACCGACGTAAAGCCAATCCTCGTCATCTACACCTCGGTTCAGGTTTGCTGGCTCCTGCAGCGTCAGTATTGGGCGTCGCGATAGACGACTCTACTTGTC
This sequence comes from Candidatus Cybelea sp., assembly GCA_049695635.1. GTDB lineage: Bacteria > Vulcanimicrobiota > Vulcanimicrobiia > Vulcanimicrobiales > Vulcanimicrobiaceae > Cybelea. The sequence continues at coordinate 15,020 of JBAVSO010000104.1, forward strand.
GCGTTCGAATCTGCCAACTAACGGCCGCTATAATGAGTAAGACCGCCTCGATGATGAAGAAGGACGAGATCAGACCTCCAGGCGGCAAGTGATTGAGGCTGTGCGTTGACGCGATAAGCAGGCAGGCTGCGAGGGGAACCGTGAAAAGAAAGTACTGTGCCCTTTCGTTTACCGCGAAGTGCCGACATGCGGCGACGATCGTCAACGTCAACACGATGGGAACTACGCCCGCCAACAGGATCTGCCACGAGAAAAGAGCTCCACTTGCGATTCCGCCGACGAGCATCGCCACCCACGCCACGCCAATAACGGTGACTACAACGACGAGCACTAAGCGATCCACGTTCATCTTACTTTGTTTTTCGAGGTTTGGATTTTGCTTTGCTTGCGGAGCTCTTCGCCTTCAACGCATCGTACGCCAGGGCTTCCTTAACGAGCGCTTTCAGAGCGCGGTCGTTGACCCTGTCGCCCTCGAAAAAGTCGATCGCTCGCCACTTGTTACCCTCGAGCATTGCGTTGAAAAGCTTGCCTGAATCGGCAAGCGCCGCCCCGTCAGAGAAGGTCAGCTTTACCTTCCCCTTGTGCGGATTCATGATGCAGATCACGCTGTTCTTGGAGTACGTCGGCGTGCCCATCCACTTCCACTCCTCAACGATCGTCGCGTCAGTGCCGAGGATCAGCTTTCGGAGCCTGGCTAGGACTTCGCCTCGCCAGTCAGCAGTGTCCCGGATCAGCTTGTCGACCTGTTGGGAAGCGTTCATGTGTTGAAGTCCTTATGAGCTCGGGAACTGACGAAGGCCGATGGGGGTTCCTTCGGGGTCCTTGACGCTCGCGACCAACAATCCTTGGGCGACATCGGTGATGTCCTGCACCTTCTCTGCTCCGGCCGCGAGGAGGGTCGCCAGCGCTTCTTTGATATCGCTGACGTCCACGTACGCGAGTGCTCCCGACAGGCCGCGCTGCGCCCCCTTGGGAACGAGCCCGATTTCCACGTCCCCGGCTTTGAAGCCGACGTAGTATCCGCTCTCAGCGTACGGCTCGGTACCGAGTAAGGTGGCGAAGAATTTCTTTGCCTTCGGTACATCCGAGGCGGGGTAGATGATGAGACCGACCTTGTTCATGTGTGCTCCTTTTTAGGTAGCATTTGGCAAGGTGACGAGATCCGGCTACCAGATGTGACATAGACCGGAAGCGAGCCCGCATCCTGGCGGCGGGGGGCTTCCGCGCTGTGGTCTCCACCAAAATAACGTTAAGAAACGATTATCCATCTTATCAAAGACGCTTGTTCTCCGCGTTGTATGCGAGCTGGCGTTCTGTTAGCTTTTAAGGTAAACACCCCGCTTTGGGATAGGGAAAGGTGGTAACAAATTGCGTCGCTTAGCATCGAACCTCGTAGTTCTAGCAGCAACGTGGGCATTAGCGGCATGTGGAGGAGCGGGTGGCGGCTCCTCGGTCGCGCCGCTGACATCGCAGAACGCGCTAGTCGGAGGCGGGGAATCCACGGCTCAGCAGCTCGCGGATGCCGCAACTCGCCGTAGAATAACAAGCCTAGTTCACTCCAAAGTCAAACACGTTTTCGTGCTCATCCAAGAGAACCACACTTTCGATCAGATCTTCGGCCTCTTTCCTGGCGTGAACGGCCAGTACGTCGAAAATCTCGGCACATATCTCGCCCAAGAAACGGATTGCCAGCCGGATCCTGAGACGGGGGGTTGTCAGCGTCCGTTCTTGATTTCGGCGAATCCCAGCAGCCCAAACTATGTTGCAGATGCGCCCGATATCACCGGCGGCAACAACGGTCGTTTCGATCAAGAAGTGTCGATCGATCGGGGCAGGATGGACGATTTTCTGGTCGACGTCGAAGCCGGACAGCCGATACTCGGGCCGACCCCAAGCCCCCAACAGATCGAGGGGCATAATGAATCGATTGGTATCGAGGGCGTGTATGACTGCGACACCGTCCCGTACCTCTGGAACTACGCGAAGAACTTCGCACTCTTCGATCATTACTTCCAGGCTAACACGGGAGACTCGACGCCAAGCAACATTCAGCTCTTTTCGGGTCAGATCGGGCAAACGGAGGCCGCGGCCGGCGAGGGTACACTCTCCCAGCCGTTACCCAGCGGCGGCTACAGCGACGGCGTACCGATCTCAAACGACGACAATCCGCCACCATCGCAGTTACGGTTTCCCGTTACGTCATATTCGGGAGATGGCAACACGTTCCAAAGTTATGCAACGATGCCGGTGCTCTTGAATCCCGACATGGATCGAGCGGCGACAAAGTCAAAAGTCGTCGGCTACATCGGTCACGATATCTCTAAGGAAGGCAGATCTAACCGATCGTCTTTGCCGTGGGCGTGGTATGAGGAAGGGCTTTATACGGCTAACGCGGGTTTCTCCGCGCATCATACCGCTCCGCTCTATTTCGACTACATCAATAATGCGCAGTCGGCCTTTGCGAGCAAACGAACGCTGCGCGACAACACGCAAAGCAACGGTTTCATTTCAGACGTCAAAGCCGGGAAACTTCCGGGCTCGGGAGTTTTCTGGGTGAAAGGCGGAAACGAGAACACGTATGGCTTCGTACCGGCCGACTCGATTTTTACCAACAACCCGTCCGGTCAGAAATATTACGTCGGCGATGACGATCATCCCGGGAGCGGCAGCTCTGATCATCAGGTAGCCGAGGCATATCTGGCGGAAGTCATTAACGCCGTTGCGCAGAGCAAGTACTGGAAAGACTCCATCATCATCGTGACGTGGGACGATAGTGGAGGTTTCTACGACCACTTGGCGCCTCCGGGCTTTGGCCAAACGTGCCCGCAGGATAGGACCGGTCCGGAACAGGGCTACCCGTGTGGCGACGGCGTTCGGCTGCCGACGCTCGTGATCTCGCCGTTCTCTAAGACCGGGGTCGTCGTTCATGACTTTGCGGATCACGGCTCGGTCTCCAAGCTTATCGAGGCGGTCTTCGGTATGCCGACGTTCTCCTCGTTGCCGGACGAAGCAAAGGGTGTTTCAGAAGGCTTGTCGCCGGCCGACGGCGATCGCGCAACCTCGAATTTGTTCGACGCGCTCGATGAGAGTAAGCTCCACGGCGGCTCGACGAATCCCCCGTCGCTCGCAGAGATTCCCTCGCCAAGCGTTCCGCCGAACATGAGTTGCTCGTCGCTGGGCATTACCCCGATTGCCAGCCCGACGTCCCTTCCGGCCGGCTACGAGACCGCCGGTTGGTACTTGGCTCAGCAACTTATGCAGAAACGCCACGTCATGCGGCTTCCTGCGCTCCAACGAAGAGACGATGGCGATTAGCATCCGCAAATAGCGATGCCGGCGAGCCCGATGCGAGTAGCGTCGGGCTCGCTTAATTCCGGGTTTCGGGGCTCTCTACCGGAAGAGCGGCGCCATCGGGCGCGATCCCGTTTGCCCGCCGAACTGCCGGCGCGACGATCTGCACCAAGATCACTTGCAGCACGACCGCCGCCGGCACGGCGAGAAATGCGCCGGCGATTCCGAGCAGCAAGCCACCGACGACCGTCGAGAAGATAATCAGCAGAAAATTCATCTGCACGCGCTGTCCAAAGATGATTGGCGAGAGCACGTTCTGATCGATCACTTGCACGACGGCGAATATCCCAATCACGATAAGCATTTTCGCCCAGCCAACCGAAGCCAAAGCCGCCAACAGCACGACGATTCCCGAAATGACCGCACCCACCATCGGGATCGCTTGCGCCAAGGCAACGATGAATGCGAGCAATAGCGAGTATGGGACGCCCAAAACTGCCAGCGCGATGCCCATCACCACGCCCACGATCGCGCCGTTAATAACGACACCCTGAACGTACGCGCTCAGGCGCTGCCCGATCAGGATGAACGCCTCGCGCCAATCCTGGCGCACGCCGGGCGGAAAAAGGCTGAGCACGAACTGCGCCAGCTCGTCCTCGGCGAGCATCCACCCTAGCGCCAGCAGCAGGATGAGCAATAGATTTCCGATAGCTTTGCCCACAAACGCGGGCCCCGCCAAAAGGTGAGAGCCGATCAAGTTGATCGCACCACCTGCGTTGCTCGACAACATCGTCGCGATTTGCTGCACGAACTGATCGCTCTTGATGAATCGCTGCAGTGCGACGAGCCGCTCCTGGAGCGCAGCAAGTATAGAGGGGAGCGATTGTATGAACTTGATGAGCTCTGAAGCTATCGGCGCATTCAGCACGATAACCAGCAGCGTCCCGACGATTAACAGGACGCCAAACGCCAACGAAACTGCCGCGCCAAACGGCATCCTCGTGCTCAGCCGCTCGACTATCGGGCGAAGCCCAGCCGCGAGTAGGATCGCGGTGAAGAGCAACAGGAACGCCTCGAAAGCGCCCGCGAGAACCACCCAAACCAGATAGGCTGCGGCGAAGATGGCCGCGGCCAGCACCCAAACTCGCACGCCGAACGTCCCAGGGGGATTTCGGTCTAACATAGGCCGCTCAATCTTCGGTATCGGCTCCCATAAGACTTGTACTTGGGCCGACTCTTGTCGGCACTTCGGTAGGGCGAGCCCCCGGCGGAAGGTCTCCTTTGGGATTGGCCCTAGTAAATGTCTGCCTTTTGCTCAGCTCTTCTTGACCAGAACAACCGGTGTTGCCAAGTACTCGACGTCGGCATCTTGCAGAAGGGTCTTTCCCTGACCATTCAAGATGAACTGCTCAAACTGGTGGGCTGCGGCCGGATGGGGAGCGTCGCGCAAATCCACGATCGTGTAAGTGATCTGATCGCTCATCGAAGCCTTACCCGGCAGCGGCACAAACATCAGCCCTCTCGTGACGGCCTCGGTTCGGTAAAAGAAGCCAACGTCGGCCTGACCCGTGTCGATGCGCGCTAGCAGATCCTCCTCTGGGAAGATCTGCGCGTCGTTCTCAGGGTCGCCGAGAATCCGCTGCTCGGCATCGGCCCCAGCGAGGAGCTTCATCGCCTCAACGGTGTAGACACCCTTGGGATCGAGCTTTGGGTCGGTCCGACCGATTGCAAGTCCCGGTGTTGATAGTGCGGCGATGATCAGAGTCTTGCCGGCTGCTACGCTCTCGAAGAGTGCGGCATGCTTCGAGCTTTTCGTCCATCCGATCCCGAGGCTCGTGGACGCGAACGTTTCAGCGTCGAGAACTTTGGAGCCTAGCCCTAAGACGATCTTCGGGTCGAACGCTGATAAAGATGTCCGGCCGCTTGGCGTCCGCGGAAATGAGATTTGCAAGCATTTTGCTTCAGCCGCCTTGACCCTGAAAGTCGATATCCTGCTTCGTGAGGGCAGCCTTAATTGGCCCCTCCATCGGTGTGACGAGCGATCCTGCGTATAGAACCGAGACCACCTGCGTTGCAGCTAATGCTGGTAGAGTCAAGAGTGCCGCAAGGCCAACGTCAAGCTCCATTTTCCCATCTTGATCATTCCGATAATCCTCCGCAAATCTATCCTAGCATCCGGGATACAAACTGAGGAAACATCACAGACGATAGCGTAAGCGAATCAGCGCCGTGCGCGCCATTGGGTACGCTTCGGGGACATAGCCCGCCGTTCCGTAGTTCCACGGCACGGCTGGATATTGACCGTTATTCGTCGGTATGCCGTTGCCGAGTGTAAACAGGCACTTCTTGCAATACTGCGCTCCGTACGCCCTTTCGTAGAAGACGTTCCCGCCCGCGTACCCCGGTGGGCCGATAAGGTAAGGGTTCCCTTGCAGCTGGGTCGGTGTATCCACCCCGAAGAGATTTACGACATCGAACATAGCGGTCAAATGCGGTGAGAGATCGTACTCGAGGTGCAGGGACGTCAGGGTCTGTGGCGTCGTGCGCAGCATATTCGGATCCGCGCCTTCGTTCGTGCCCAGCGTCGTCATGTAAGGATTGGTCTGGGCATTGAACGGTAGTGACGGGTTCCTTAGAAAATAGTAGTTGTAGCCGGGGTTTACGAAGTTATCATTTGGAACTTGTTTGGGTACGCCGTTAACTATCTCCCAAACCATCGTGCCGTTGCCGTACGGGTACCCGCTTTCGTACGAAAGCATCGGGGTGATTCTCAGGCGCCGGTGAGCTAAGCCGAACCCGTAAGAAGCGGTTGCCGTGAAGTTGGGAATGTAGTTGGCGGGAAAAAGATGCCCTGCGAGGATCGCGGGAGCATTTAGATCGTTGAACGCGAACTGGTAGATGCTCGACGAATACGTACGGTTGGAGTTGGCGTTGAGGGTGAAACCGCCGGCGCTCACCCAAAGCTCCAATCCGTGCGATCGTAGTTGACCGGCATTCGTCGGAACGCCGATGGCGTTAGCGTTTTCGCCGGCGTTAGCTGCATTGCGAAAATCTGTTGGCAGTACGTCTATGACGTTCTTCTCGTTCTCGACGAAGTAGGTGAGCCGAACCTGGATCGGTCCTCCATGTTCGTAAGAGAGCGCGTAATCGTCGGCCGTTTCCGGCGCTAGTGGATAGCTTGGTACCGAACCACCCGCATTTCCGCCGGAGTCATTGCTGCAAGCGTTAGCGGGGACACAAGTTCGTTGCACCTCCAGCGGCAGCGGCGGGGTTGACGTATGGTCGAAGTTCGCTCTGAATCCATTGAGACCGGCGAATGTATAGGCTAGCGAAAGATGCGGGTCGAGGGCGCCGTCTCCATAGATGACGTCGTCGCTCGTCTGGGAATGCTGCCCGATGTAGCGCAGCGAGCCCATTGCGGAAAAGTGCGGCGTCATGCTCCAGCTGTCGCTAAGATATACGAGGTATTGATTTAGACGCGGCGCAGCCGTTATGAGTTGCGGTACGGTGGGCACGATCTGGTAGACGCTGCTCGTATTGACATCGTACTGCGCGCCGGCGCGTATATCGTTCTGCTCGTTGGCTTGATCCTCGAAGTCGTATCCGATGCCGTCCTCACGCTGATTTTGCGTTGAATACAGCGAGATGACTCCATCGGGAAAAGAGAGGTCGTCCCATTCAGGACCGTTCGCCACCGCACCGATCTGGGACTGAAAGACTTGGAGCCGCCCTAGCGAGTGCTGCCAATTGTGAATCCATTGCAGCTTTTCGACGCTATAGGTGCCACGCGCAATCGAGGGCGTGTCGACTTGTGTGTTTGGATTCGCCGGTTGGCCCGGAAAGGCAACACCCGGAGCGCTAAAAGTTGACCACTTCAAGCCTTGGTATGGAGAGTCGTACTGCTGATACGCGGCGGCTCCCGTCAGAAAGGTAGCGGAGAGATCGTCGTGCGGCGTTGCGGCGTAGTGGACGTTTCCGGCTACCGCGTATTGCGAACGCGTTTGAAACCCCAGGCCGTATGTGCCTTGCTCGGCAGGATAGAACGTATATCCATCACCGTACGCAAAATACTCGCTGCCGACCGTTGAGGAGAGCGCGTATCGCCACTTTAAATCTGGCGTTGCCCCCTGCTCGCTAAACTTCATTTCTCCGAGCTGCGCGCCAATACCGTCCGCAATCTCGAACATCAACTTTGCCGGATACGTACCGACGAGTGGAATCTCGTTGACAACGCCGCCTAGCGCGTTTTGACTTTCGTCACTATAGCCGCCCAACGTCACGGTATCGGCGCTGACTCCGGCGGTGCCAAGTTGCGCGCCTACGATGTTTCCGCCCGGCTCGGCGATGAGCCCCTGCGGAACGGGAACGGAATCGTAGTCGTAAACCGTATCCTGTACCTTTCCACCGCGAACGATGATATTGGCAAATGAGTCCTGTTGGACGCCGGGAACGTTGGATATCGCGCCCTGAATCGTGTCGCGGGAGTAGTTGGCCAGCCCGGACGAAGAGGCTTGCGGATTCGCAGCCTGTGCCTGCTCGCCCTGAACGGTGAAAATGTCCGCGGTGTTTCCGATTGCAAAGGCTTGATTTTTGGTCTGCACCCGAGCGATTTCTTTGAGCGAGGGACGCAAGTTGAACCGAAGCAGCTCGTGCGCTCCGGGCAGCACGACGACGGTCATCGTCGAGGGCTCGTAGCCCTTGAGCTTTACGCCGACCACGTACGTATCCGGAGAAACTCCCAAGATCGTGAAGCGGCCACCGGCATCGCTTGTCGCAGAGTAGCGACCCGAAGGTGCGACGGCGCTGACAATAGCGCCGGGCAGCGGCTTTCCAGCCGTCGCGAGGACGGTACCTAGAATGGCGCCGTTGGTAAGCTCGGCGCCACGTGCTACAACGGCAGTGAGTGTAACGGCGACAAACGCGCAGAGCGAGCGCGTGAATGTTCGCATCCGTTCGATCTCCCCTAGGGAGATCGCGTCCTGCGCTCTCCCTGGATCTATGCTATGAGATATCGAGTAAAAATCGAACGAGGCGGCGCGCGGAGACCGAGAGAACCATCCACAACGGCTGGCGGACCGTGAACTACGTAGAGAACAAATGCCGATCGCCGGACCATTCCAGGCGTTGTATTCTCGCCCCGAAGTTTGCGCAGAAACTCTACGAAGACTTCGGCAACTAGGCCACTGGCACGGCGCGCGGTGCGAATAGCGGCGCGCAGCGCATAGTGTACGATCGCACCCGTTACCACAAAAGTAACGACAAGCGGCAACGCGTGCGAGAGAACGACGGAGCGAGGGTCGAATGGCGATGAGCCGCCGAACTGCGTCTCATACCCCTCCATGGCGATGATGCACAGCAGACTGCCGAAGAGCGAACAAGCCGTATCAACAAAGCGGGTCCGGAAATCGCTGATGCGGGACAGAAGCGGGTCGTCAGGGTAAATGCGTGCGAGAAGAACGAAGAGCGTCAACGAGAGCGTGACGGCCGCACCGAAAAGTAGCGTTGGCAGGACTGCCTCGTGCTGGTTGTCCCGAAACGCACCGCCTAGCCAGCCGCTGTTCTCAGCGAACTCGATGCTAACATCCGAACCGACGGCCGTAAGAAGGGCGGTCGCAAGCGCCGCCCAGCCGCGGATGATCGCGAAGCGCATACCTCCTTTTAGCACGAATCGCAACGCTTCGCAAAGCGGTAGAGAATCTCGCGCAACGGCTCCAAGCTCACTTTTCGCCCGACGGCAGCGTGTTAGGAGCGAGCAGGTTGGCGAGTGCCCGGAAGAGATCGACCGCGCCGAGTCCGGCGTTGCCCTTGGCATCGTACGCGCCGGGACCGTTTGTCGCTTCCACCGCAATCGTCAGCTTTTGTTCCGGAAGGTAGCCGACCGCACCCGACGCGCCGGCGAATCCGAGTGTCTGCGTTATCCAGGGGCCTGAACGTATCACGCCGAGGCCGTAGCTCAATTCCGCAGTCCCTTGTTTACAGGCGGGACATCCCGCCTGCCAATGCCCGAAACCGATAAGGGTCGGAGAGATCTGCGCTTTTGAGGATTCCGGCGATAAGAGCTTACCGGATGAAACCGCCTCGAGCGAGCGGCTCAGATCGGTGACGTCGGTTGTTTCGACCGCGCCTTCGATCGTCGTCCATGAGGGATTCCAATACGTTGCCTCCTCGTAAAACGGTAGATCCGGCTTGATGCCGAGAGTTGCGCGGCGTTCCGATGTAAACGCGTGCAAAATCGGCTGTGGGACAACGGGCGTCGTGGCCGCGGTTGTCTCGCTAAGCCCCATCGGCTCCAAGACGAACTGTCGGAGCGCTTCGGCGAGTGGCATGCCCGCGATCTTTTCGAGGACTCGGCCGAGGAGTACGTAGTTAGTGTGCGAGTACCCCCAGTTCGTGCCAGGTGCGAACTGGGCCGGCTTCGAGACTCCGATTTGGATCAACTCTTCGGGTGTCCACTGCCGGAACGGATCGCGGTAGAGTGCGTCTTGGAATTCGTCCTGATAGACGTAATCGGCGTACCCGGAAGTCATTTGCGCGAGATCCTTTAGAGTGATTTGGTTCGCACGCGGAAGGTCGGGAAAGAAGGTGGAGAGCTTGGTCTGGAGCGTGACCTTCTTTTGGTCGACGAACTCGAGGAGCAGCGTCGCCATATACGTGAAGGCCAGCGCGCCGTTGCGAAAGTGCATATCGTCAGTGGTCGGCACGCCGGTCATCGATTCGCCGAAGGCTCCGGTATACAAGTCGTCAGCGTTCGAGCGCACCTGTACGATGGCAGCCTTTAAATGGTTCGCGGCCATGAAACTGCGAACGACCCTTTGGATCGAAGCGGTGGTCGACGCGTCGGCGGCCACCGAGCGACAGGGCAGCGCGAAACTCGCGACAACCGTGGAGAGGGCGGCCGCACTCAAGATGCGGCGTGAACTTTTCATCGCCGATGACCTGCGCGGCTGGGCTCGCTCGGCCCTCTTTCAGAGGGGAGCCCTCGACCCAATGCCGGACTCGGCGCCGCGTACGAGGTTTAAGGTATATCGTAACCTAACTTTACGAGGTATCGCTTGCTCTTACTAAGGAGGTCCATGGTATGCGCTATTTTGATCGGTCGACCGTGATCGCATTATTGTTCGCAATCTTTCCGTCGGTAGGCGTGGCAGCTCCCGCGTGGGAGCCGGCAACCGCGACCAGCGTTAACGCCGGTGCTAGCCCGTCGACGTTTATCGTCCAGGCCTTTGTGACGTTACCTCAGTCGTGCTATGCCGCTCGAATTCGGTCGACACCGATTTCGCTTCATACGCCCCGATCGTTCTACGTCGAGCAACGGGCGCCGTCTTCAGCGTGCAGCAACAAAACCGCCTATAAGTGCACCGTCGTCAGCCCCGGCTTTCCCTTGCCCATTCCTCACATGATCGAGGTCGTATCGAAGGGGCCGCAGAAATGGAAGGTTGCGGTCGCCACGGAAGAACCGGCGCCTACTCCACCCGTATGTCGCAAGGATTAGCTAGTCGGCGTTCTACTTAAAGCTACTGCGGGGACGTTGCGACCGGAATCATCACGTGCGCGTACGGCGTATCGGGCCACATCACGTAGGGCTTCGTTGGATCGGGATCGGCGGTCGCGGGATAGCCCAGTGATTTTGCGGCCGACCCGACGATCATGACATGTGGTCCCGTTTTGACCCAGTGATTGTCGGAAGTGCCGGCTCTCGCATAGGGATCGGTGTTACTCGCGCCGTTATCGCCGGCGAGCATGTAAACGAACCCGATGCTGTCGGGCGGCGCGGCATGTTTCATCAACGCTTGCGCCCATAGCAAGGCGTTGGCATCCAAACACATCGCGTCGTACGGGCCGGCAAGCATGCATGTAAAGCCGTTCGACCCGCTCTGAAGCGTGCGCATCGTGCCGTCTTTTTGCATCTGCACGATCGTCGCGCTTTTGACGACGGCCGGAGGCGCGGCGCCCGCAACCTTTGCCATATAATCGGAATCCGACATCGTCGTATCCTGGGCCGCCGCCGCGAGCGGTACTGAGAGAAAAGCAACTACGAGCCCAAGAGTCGATGCAACGTAACGCGACATAAGTTACCTCCACAAAAGAAAGGGATTCAAACCCTTAAGGCGCGACTTTAAAAATGGTCCCCATTTGGCTCGCACCGCCAAAGGACGTCGTGCCGTAGAGCACTCCGTTGACGACCGCTAGAGTCGCTCTTGGATCCGAACCTTCGGACGTAGAATGGAACGCGTGCAGCACCCGTTCATTACCCGAAGTGCTTACGCCGAAGATGGTTCCCAGATT
>JBAVSO010000105.1:0-31678 GCA_049695635.1 Candidatus Cybelea sp.
GCGCCGCGATCGCCTCGGGTGGGATCGGGTGCAACGCGCTCACTCCGCGCCCGTCTTGCGCAGTGACGGCGACGATCGTTGTAAAGACGCGAACTCCGAAGTCGCATCCGACGACAAGATCCCGGCCGACGCCCGCGACGTTCCACGGATGCGTGGTGCCGATTGAGAGAACGATCGAGTTCACGAACCGGTCCCGGCGCCCTCGCAACGGTTCCATGCATCGAGAAGTTCCGTCGCCGCTTGGCGCGGTTGTGCGCTGTCGGAAATCGCGGAAATCACGGCCGCCATCGTGGCGCCGCTGCCTCGTACATCTGAGATCGTTCTTGCGGTAACGCCGCCGACCGCGGCGACGGGAAGTTTCGTCGCCGCCGTGACCGCACGCAATCCAGCCGTTCCGATCGGCTCGCCGGCATCGCTTTTAGACGTCGTCGCGTAGATCGAACCGGTTCCAACGTAGTCCACGTCGTTCGCATCGGCGGCGCGCGCCTCTTCGGTCGTTGCGCAGGACAATCCGATCAGCCGCTCCCGCATGGCAGCGCGCACCGGCTCAATTCGATCGAAGCCGTCATCACCCGGTCCGAGGTGGACGCCATCGCAATCGAACGCTTCGGTCGCGCGCCAGTCGTCGTTTACGATCAGCAGCGCGTCGTTTCGACGCGTCAGGTCGCGCAACGCGAGAACGTGCTCCGCCACGATGCCACGCTTGGCGCGGTACTGGACGATGCGCACGCCTGCATCGAGCACCGCTTGCGCGAGTTCGAGCATTCGCGGATCGTCGTTGAGAATGACGTAAATACCGTGGAGTGAGCGGGCGCGATTGGCGCGCGTCACCTTTTCCGGAGCGCGCGTTGCCACAATGCGACGTTCACGATGAGGTATGCAACGAAAACGATCCCGACGAAAAAGACGAGTTGGGGATGGTGTGTCGCGAGCGATAACGGCACGAGGAATGCAAAGCAGAGAATTCCGGCCATTAAGAGTGCGACGATGCGCGAAACGGGAAACATCTGGTTAGGATTCCTCGCTGAGCAAAAGATCACCCAGACGCATCAATTCGCCGTCGGTGTTAAAATGAAATTCGATGCGGCCGCCGCGCCGCGAACGCACGACGGCGACGTGCGCGCCGAAACGTGCGCGCAAGCGGGCTTCGAAGTCGAGCTCCTCCGGCGAAAGTGCGATTGCTACCGGCACACTCGGCTCGCGCGTCGTCGCCGGCGCCGTCAAGCGCTCCAGCGCGCGCACCGTCAAGCCTTCGCTGACCGTGCGCTGCGCCAACGAAGCACGGCTTGATTCGGGCGCCGCGAGCAGTGCGCGCGCATGTCCGGCCGACAGCAGTCCGTCGACGAGCAGCACTTTTATCGCATCCGAGAGCCCGAGGAGTCGCAAGCTGTTCGCGACGACGGGGCGGCTTTTGCCGAGCCGTCGAGCGAGCTCCTCTTGCGTCATCCCGTACTCGTCCATGAGATAGTGAAAACCGGCGGCCTCTTCGAGCGGATTGAGATTCTCGCGCTGAAGGTTTTCGACGATCGCAAACTCGAGGGTCTGACGATCGTCGCTGGCGCGGACGATCGCGGGTATCGTCGGACGCAAGAGCGCAGCACAGGCGCGCCAGCGACGCTCACCGGCGATCAACTCGTACCCATCGTCGCGACGGCGCACGATGATCGGCACGAGTACGCCGTACTCCGCGATCGACGTCTTGAGCTCGTCGAGAGCGCCGGCCTCGAAGCTCTTGCGCGGTTGAAACGGGTTTGGCGTTATTTCAGTGACGGGAATCTCGCGAACGATCTCGTGCGACGTGGTGACGGGGACCGACGCCTCCCCGAGCAATGCTCCCAGTCCGCGTCCCAGACCGCGCTTCGGTGCGCTCATGCTTGTCTGGCCGCCCCTCGGTCGGCCGCGAGCATCTCGCGTGCAAGTGCGAGATACGCCTGCGAACCGCGGCTCTTGAGGTCGAAGAGAATCGCAGGCTTCCCGTAAGATGGCGCCTCGGAGAGACGCACGTTGCGCGGGATCTGCGTTTTGAAGACCTGCTCCGGAAAGTACTTCTCGAGCTCGCGGATGACTTCGAGCGCCAGACGCATACGGCCGTCGAACATGGTGACGAGGACGCCGCTGACGTGCAGCCTGGGATTGAGCGCGTCGCGAATGCGCCAAATGACGCCCGTCAACTGCGCGAGCCCTTCGAGCGCGTAGAACTCCGCCTGCACCGGAATGATGCATTCGTCAGCCGTGGTGAGCGCGTTAATCGTCAGCAAGCCGAGTGACGGCGGCGAATCGATTAGCACGAAATCGTAGGCCGGGGCGATCGGCGCGAGGGCTTGACGCAGGCGCGTCTCGCGCGAGAGCGCGGCGACAAGCTCGACGTCGGCGCCCGCCAGGTTGATCGTCGCAGGCGCGAGCGCGAGATTCTCGATCTCCGTTGGTACGACGACGCGTTCCAGCGGAATCTCCTGCATCAGCACGTGGTAAATGTCGTGCGCCAACTGCGATTTGTCGACGCCCAGACCGGTCGTCGTGTTGCCCTGAGGATCCGTGTCTATAACGAGAACGCGCCGGCCCTGTACCGCCAATGCGGCGCCAAGGTTGACGGCAGTCGTGCTCTTTCCGACGCCACCCTTCTGATTGACGAGCGCGATGATGCGACTCATTGAGGTTCCCTAGGCGACGCCGGCGAGATACTGCTCGAGAATTCGCAGCAGCAAGCTCCGCTCGTTACGTTCGGGTTCGTCGGTGACCTGCTCGAAGAGCCAACGAAGCGCGGCACCCACGCGCTCGTCGCCCTTGAACCCGGCCGGCGCCTCGCCACGACGGACGAGCGCCGCAATTACATCGTCTCCGGTCACCACGAGTTCGTGGATCGAGAACGCGGGTTTGCGCGCGAGCTCGGCGCGAACGCGGGCTTCGAAGGCCTCATTGCTGCAGTCGCGTTTCGGTAAGCCGCTTCCGCGGATGTCGGCGTGGCGCAGTGCGAACAAGCGTTCGATGTTTTTTGGTCCGATCCTCCGGATAAAGCGACGAAGCCCAGGCTCGCTAAGCGAGGGGTCGGCCGAATACATGTGCTGTTTAACCAAGTGTTCGGTCGCTTCAACGGTATCGTTTGGAAAACGGGAGCGCTCGAGTACCGTGCGAGTCATCTCAGCACCGACGATCTCGTGCCGGTAAAAGCGAGGGCCATCCTTGGTGCGTGGCTTGCCGATATCGTGTAGCAAAGCAGCCAAGCGCAAGATGAGATCGCCGGCCGGCGTCGCGTCAAGCGTCGCCAAGTTGTGATGCCAGACGTCGAAGGCGTGCCACTCGTTTTGCTCGACCCCTACCCCTTCCACCAGCTCGGGCCACAGCTCGGCTAGTATGCCGGTCTCTTGGAGAAGCCTCAAACCGATCGATGGCCTGCTCGCCGTAAAGAGCTTGAGCAGCTCGTCATGGACTCGCTCGGCGGAGATGCTCTGCGCGAGGGGCGCAGCCGCCCGCATCCCTTCGCGGACCGCGGCCGTGACCTCGTACTCGAAGCGCGCCGCGAACTGGGCGGCCCGCAGCATCCGCAGCGGATCTTCGCGGAAGGTCTCGGGGGTCAGGATATCGATCCGGTGGGCCGCGATGTCGGCCCGGCCGTCGTACGGATCGACGATTTCGCCGGACGGCAGGGCTCGCGCGATCATGTTCATCCGGAAGTCGCGCCTGCCGAGATCGTCGAGCAAGCTCACTTGCGGTCCGGCCTCGATCTCGAAATCCCGATGGCCGAGGCCAAACGAGCGTTCTCGTCGGGGGGTCGCGACGTCGACCGTCTGACCGTCAACCGTCAGCTTCACCACCGCAAAGGACGCCCCGACGACATCTACTCGTCCCAGCCCGATCAGCCGCTCGACCAGCTCGCGCAGTGGGAGGCCGACCACAACGTAATCCGAGTCAGCGGCGGGCGCTTCTACCCCGGCGAGCTTGGCCCGAACCTCATCGCGCACCCGGCCGCCGACGACGAAGAGGCTGCCTTCGGGCAGGGCCGCGACGAGCCTCTCATCGAGCGCGTGCATCGCGTCCATCGTAGCGCAAACGGCACCCCGGCCGATGTTTCACGGTAAACAATTTAGAGACGCCGCGCGCAGCAACGCCCCGGCAGGGGGGATGACCTTCCTCTCAGCAAGGGTGCCCTGCCCCGCAACAGCTAAAGGTGGCTTACGGTCCGCACTTGCGAGGAGGAATCATGCCCATGACGACGCGCGCATTCGAAGGACGCCTAGGCGCCGTGATTCTTTGCTCTGCCTTGACGCTCGAAGGCTGTGGTTCGGCCTTCCCGCCCGCGCCGCCACGAGCCACGTCCTTTCCGCCGCAGACCAATATCCAGACGTCGGTTATCACGATCCCGATCGAGGTGCGGGTGCGCAACCTGCGACAGGTGCTGAGCCGCGCAGGATCGTCGACGATTTTAGACTCCGGCTGGCGAGCGGTCCAAACGGCTTCGAACGACGGCTACGCTGACGTGCGGACGATTATCGCAACCTACCTCAACAGCAAAGTCGTCGGGTCGCCGTACGTGCCGACCGAGTTTCGCATCACGGCGCGACGCGGCGACGTTGGGGAGAGCGGCCAAGGCGACGTCATTCGGATCGGATTCAACGAGCGTTTCGAACTCCAGCTGCGATCGCGAGCGGGCAGCTACGTATGCGGTTCCAGGGCGAACGCCGCATTGCGAGCGTCGGCTGCCATCGCCGCTCGAGTGCGCCCCGACGGAACGCTCCAAACGAACATCTCAAACGTCGCCGGGCAACTGGCGGCCTACTGCGATATCGCCCGCTCGGTCCTCAACAACGGTGGAATCGACCTGACGCCGGTACTCCGCGAGCCATATCTGCGCGCTCTGAACAAGGTTGCTAGGGCCGCGGCACTGGTGATCCAACGCGCCTTCGACCTCGTCGTCCGCGCGAAGTTCGCAACGATCGCCCGGCAGCTAGCGCAGCCGATTCAAATTTCGGAGAACGCTTGGCTCACCCCGAACTTGCAGAATGCGACCGTACGGAACCTGACGCTCGTGACGAGCGGCGCCGATCTGCTCGCGACTTTCCATCTGGCGGTGGCCGCGCGTCCGCAGATTTCGGTGGGCAGCGAACCGCCGCCGCCTTCGCAAGTTTCGGTTCCAAGTTTTGCCGCACTCGAGATCCCCGATGAGTTCCGCCTGCCCATTGACGTCCGCGTACCGTTCGCCCTGATGGTGCAGCGAGCGCGCTCGACCATCGTCGGAACCGAGCTTCCGATCAAGGTGATCGGCACGGTCCGCGTAGAGAATGTGGATATTTACGCGACCGATTCGGGAACGGCCACCGCGCCGCAGCCGAAACTCGTCATCGAGGTTGATTTCTCAGGAGGCGCTTCCGGGAAGCTCTATCTCTGGGGAACGCCGACCGTCGATCCGGCGACGCGCGTGATCTCGATGCCCGATCTCACGTACACAACCGATACCAGCCGGCTCCTGATACGCATGTTCGCACCGCTGCTGACCTCGAACTTCGTGGTCTCACGGGTGCGCAACGCCGCGACGTTCGACGCGTCGAAGCTCATTGACGAGCACACCGCTGCCTTTATGAAGCCGTACGACCACACGCTCACCACCTCGGACGGGACGACGGTAGCGTTGCACGGCGTCCCCACACAGGTTGGATTGAACGGCATCTCGGTCGAGGCCGACGCGCTCGTCGTCCACGCCGTTGTGAACGGAACCTTGACCGCAAGTGTGAATACTTCGGCCGATGCGCTCTCGCTTGCGCGCTGAGTAGCGCGCGGAGCTCGACAGACTCCTACAGCGTAAGGCGCCCGCGCAAACTGAAGACCGAGATTGACCCCCGAGATGGGGCCAGCGAGGGATGGATCAGCAACTCATAGTCGGGCGTTAAGGCAAAGTTCGGAATCAGCGCGATCCTGTAGAAAATCTCGCCGGTTCCCTGGCTTCGCAGATTCGGGACCGAGATTGGAAACGGAGCGGGGATGGGCAGCGGGTCCACCACCGGCGGCTGTGGATTCGTCCATCCTACGGCAAAACCGAAGAGATCCCGCGGCGCGTAGGTCGGCCGCCACGCGAAGCCGCCGGCAATCGCACCCGTTCCAAATAGACTCCCCTTGCCGATCCCGGCGCGCAGAAACCACAGCAAGCTCTCTCCGACCGCCTGGTTGATGTTGAACGCAGCTCCATACGCCTCCGGAGCCGGGCGGAGAAACGCGTCGCCGGGACCGCGCGGAGTGAGCGCATCTCGATACCAGAGCGTTACGTGGATGTTGTTGCGATCGAAGGCGCCTCGCCCCTGGATCGGAAAACCGGCCCGCGCAAAACTGGTTTGCCCGACCTCCAAAAAGTAGAAGTGCTCGTTTCGTGAGAAGAAATCGCCGATCGTCGAACCCGTGTCGCTGCTGTTGGCGGTAAACATGCCGCCCGTCAAATACAGGTTACCGCTGCCCGGAAAACCCGCCCCGACGAAGCCGAAGCCGCGCAGCGGCACCGCGATGGTCGGACTGGTGGAAAAGGCTAGGTTCAAGAATTGGCGATTGTCGTCAAAGAGCGGATACGCGTCTACGTAGTTCGGCGCAAATATTTTACCGATGGTGTACTGAAACTTGTTGCCCGCCAAACTTTGCCGAATATATGCCTGCGTAATACCGATATCGAACTGTCCCCACGTCGCCGCCGTCGGAACGCCCGAGCCCGCAAGAACGCCGGCTTGAAGCGGCGCATAGTCGCTGGCAAGCGGCCCGCGCGCCTCGACCGCCATGTCAAACGTCAGCGCGTTGGGCTGATCGCGGTTGGCGAGCGGGGCGTTCAAATCGAACGCGAACTTCCCGCCGACCGATTGGTATTGGTTTTGGAGCACCGTCGGATTCGAAAAGTTCTGATACAGAACGCCGCCCGACATCCCGAACGTGATGCCGCTGCGCTCTTCGAAGTTCTTCTTCGCCGCCAACAGCGGGTTCGAGGGTGCTGCTGCCGCCTCCGTCAGCTGCTCGTCAGCTTCGAGTTCGCCTTTCGCGGAGAGCGTGCCGTCCAGCAGATCCGGCTTAAGCGCTTCGGTTGAGTGCGGAGTTGGCGAAGATTCCGGCGAGGCGGATGGTTGCGGAGCATTTGCTCCCTGCGTTTGCGCGGCGTGCACCGACATCGGCGCGAGTACGAGTATCATGCTTGCCGCCAGCGCGCGGGCTATGGAGTTTGCATGAGGTTGCGGCACTGACGCTCCCGAAGAAAAATTTTGGTAGGGCCAGGTAAGCACCGCCAAGCTTGGCGAGCGCCAAAGCGTTGCCCTGCTCGTCACATCCGCCCCGGCGGAGGTCTTCCATGTCGTTAAATCGCCGTCGATACGACGAATCCCGACGTTCGATGGTTTCGCCGGAAGCGTCACGCTGGGCCTAAGTTAGCTCCCCTGCGCCGCCCCGGAGGCAGTGTTTTTCAACTGGAATGCGAGCGCTATTAAAATGACGCCGTAGACCAGTCCGTAAACGGCGAGTGTCCAGACGAACAGCTGCAAACCGGTGCGCGGACTGAAGATGAAGATTGCCCCGGCAATCAGCGCGAGAATCCCAGCAGTCACCAGCCACCGGCGTATGCGCTCCGTTGTCTGCACTGAGGTAACGCCGACGATTTGCACGATGCCTCGCACCAACAGGGCGACGCCGATGAGGTAGCCGAGAACCGTGAGCACGACATGGGGCCAAACCCCAACGACGATTGCGGAGACGATCGCTACCGCTGCTTCGAGCGCGCGTCGTATCCATGGTAGTTTCGCGGCCGCGTTGCGGATTGCGCCGGCGGCCGAGAAGATCCCGTCGACGGACGCGTAGGCGACGAAGAGGACGAGCAGCACGCGAAGCGACGCGTGCGGCCAAATCAAGAGCACGAGCCCGAGTACTACGGCCAGGACTCCGCGCAGAATCATCAGCAGCCACATCTTCGCAGCGCGCTCCGACGTATCGATCTGAAGCTGCATTTCGTGCGGTTTCTAGGGTCTTTGCGCGCGTACCCCTTCACGAGCGGCGGGGAGCGCAACAACGGCGGAACGAAGATTTTACAAGAGTGGATCAGATGACGACCAAAGCAGAACGCCGGGCCGCTGGGAGGAGACTGCGAGCGCAGTGCCCCCGCTCGGCGCACGCAAAATGGAAGATCAGATCCGACGACGCGGTTGCAATGCTCGAGGCATCGGATGACGGCCGGCTCAAAAAGCTTCTCCCCGTCCGCTACGGCAGGATGTCGCGGTCCCCGTTTCTGTTCTTACGCGGGTCGGCCGCCATTCAAGCGCACGACCTCGCCGGCTCGCCGAGCTCGGGGATCGTGGTGCAACTCAGCGGTGATTGTCACCTGATGAACTTCGGCGGCTTCGCGACGCCCGAGCGGCGTTTGGCGTTCGACATCACCGATTTCGACGAAACATTTCCGGGGCCGTTCGAATGGGATGTGAAGCGGCTCGCAGTCAGCATTCTTGTTGCCGCGCGCGGCCGCAACTTCGCGGACGGCATCGCGGAGCGAGCGGTCCGAGCAGCGGTTGCCTCGTACCGGTTGCGGATTTCCGAGCTTGCCGGACGGACGATCCTCGAGCGTTGGTACGAGGCCATAGGCTTCGAGGATCTGATCGAATTTTTTTCCGAATGCCGTAAAACCGAGAGTACGCTGCGCAAGACCGGTCGCAAAGCCGCGAAGCGTACCTCGGAAGCGGTGTTCCCCAGATTGACCAAAATCGTCGACGGTCGGGCGAAAATTATCGACCATCCTCCGCTCATTTGCCATGCGTACAAAAAGATCTCGGATTGGAAGAAAACGACCGCCGCAATTCTTGCCAAGTACAAGGCGTCGGCGACCGCCGATCTACGACAGCTGCTGAATCGGTACGAGTTCGAGGATGCCGCCCTGAAAGTCGTCGGCGTGGGAAGCGTCGGCACGCGCTGTTACGTGGCGCTTTTTCTCGCAAACGGCGAGGAACCGTTATTCCTCCAAATGAAGGAGGCGCGCCGATCCGTGCTGGAGCCGGCAGGCCGCAAGAGCCGTTTTGCGCATGAGGGTGAGCGGGTCGTCAACGGGCAGCGGCTTATGCAAGCCGCCAGCGACATCTTCCTCGGCTGGACGGAGCTGCCGGGTCATCACGAGTTCTACGTGCGCCAGCTGCGCAATATGAAGGGATCGGCCAACGTCGCGTCTTTTGGCCCGCGGGTGATGACCAACTATGCAACGATGTGTGGCTGGGCCCTGGCTCGTGCCCACGCCAAAGCCGGCGATGCCGACACGATCGCAGGCTACTTGGGCCGCGGCGATGCCTTCGATACGGCGATCGTCGAATACAGCAAGGGCTATGCAGCACAGATCGAGCGCGATTACGCGGCGATGCAGGAAGCGATACGCTCGGGCCGCTTATCAGCCGACGTCGAGGCCGAGGAGTCTTAGAGGCACAGCGGACGTTTTGCTGGGATGCCCGGGCGCCGCGGAAAACGAAGCGCGGTCGAACCGAGCTTCTCGACCAAAATGACGCGGCGATCGCCCTCGAGCGGCTCTTCGCCTGCGACGCGTCCACCGAGCATCAGCGAAGCATCCTCGAGTGCTTGTCGTTCGTCGGGGAAGATCGCACCGCGCTGTAAGATTCCGACTCCGCCGGGACGGATGAGCGGCAGCAAAAGCTCGGCGACAACCGGAGCGCTCCCCAGTGCGCGGCACGTGCCGCTCGCGAAAGCTTCCCGCAGAGCGGCCTGGCGGCCGGCAATCTCGGCACGCTGCGCGACGACGGTGCCGCTCAGTCCGAGCCGCTCCAGCGTCGCTTCGAGAAAGCGTGCCTTCTTGGCGGTAGCCTCGATCATCGTAACCGGAGTCCCGGTCGCGATCGCAATCGGAATTGCCGGCAAGCCGGCGCCGGAGCCGACGTCCACGTAGGGTTCCAGCACGTACCGGACGACGGTCAGGCTGTCGGCGATGTGCGCAGCGAGTTCGACCGGCGATTTGGCTCCGGTCAGGTTGAAATGGCGGTTCGTATCGAGGACGAGCCGGCCGTACTCCGCGAGCCGTGCGGCCACGCCCGAGTGCGCGCCGGCCCTTTCAAGGAGCGCCTCAAGCTCGTTATCGAGTGGCCTCACAGCACGAGGCGTTCGCGGCGGCGCCGGCGCGTAGCTCTAGGAACCGCCGTTCGACTGGATTACGAGCCAAAGCCGCCGCTTTTTCAAAGTGCTTGCGCGCTTCGCCGGCGCGTCCGGCCCGCAGTTCCAGCTCGCCAAGCGCCGCCGGAAGAAACGGATACGAGGCCAGCTCGCCGCTTGCCGCGATCGCGCCGATCGCTTCGATGCCGCGATCCGGACCGTGCTGTTGCGCCAGCGCGATCGCGCGGTTGAGTGCGACCACCGGCGACGGACGAATGCTCGCTAGTAGGTCGTACAGCCAAACCAGACGCGCCCAGTCGGTATCTTCTTCGCGCGCCGCGTTGGAATGAATCGACGCGATTGCCGCTTCGACGTGATATTCGCTCAGCTCGCGGCCGCTAGCCGATCGATTCAAAAAATCGTTTCCCTTCGAGATGAAATCGCGATTCCACAGCGCCCGATCTTGGTCGGCAAGCGCGATCAATTCGCCGCTTCCATTGAGCCTCGCCGGCAGTCGAGCCGCGTGCAACCACATGAGCGCGCATATTGCGTAACTCTCCGGTGTCGCGACGAGCGGATGTTCGAGCAGCAGCGCGGCAAGCCTCATCGCCTCCGTGCAGAGCTCCGTTCTCACCGCGCCTTTTGGGGACGCGCCGTGATAGCCTTCGTTGAAGAGCAAATAAAGCGCGCGGTGGACGGCCGACAACCGTGCCGGCAGCTCGGCGTCGGCCAAATCGAAGAGTCGTTTGGAATCGGCTAATGCCTTTTTCCCACGCTCGATGCGCTTTTCAACCGTCGCGCGTTTGCGCAGAAAGGCACTGGCAATCTCGGCGACCGCGAAGCCGCAGACGAGCTGAAGCGTCAGTGCGACCTGCATTTCCTGCGCGAGCCTCGGATCGCAGCAAGAAAAGATCATGCGCAGTTGATCGTCTTTGATCGTCTCTGCAGCAAAGAACTCGTTGACGGTCGGCACGAGCGTCCACTCGCTCTCGAGCAGACGCCCGAGCTCGGGAACCAGATTGCGTGCGGTACGTTCGCGCCGCAGAAGATCGATGGCGCGATTCTTCGCCGCCTTCATCAGCCATGCGGAGGGATTCTGTGGGACGCCGCGCAGCTTCCACACCTCGAGCGCGCGGCAGAAAACGTCTTGCATGACGTCCTCTGCCAGCGCGATGTTATCGAGACCGAAGATCCTAGAGAGCGCGGTGACGATTCGCCCCGACTCCCGCCGAAAGAGGCGGTCGACTTCCACTACATTTTCATGACCGGCCGTACTTCGACGAGTCCGTCGTACTCGAAGATCGGGCATCCGTCGGCGAGCTGCGCGGCCTGTCCGATGTCCTTGGCCTCGATCAGGGTGTAACCGCCGACGACGTCCTTTGACTCCGGATACGGCCCGTCGGTGACGGTCCGCTGTTTCCCGCGAACCACTTTGCCCTCCGGCTCGAGCGGCTGGCCTCGATCCTTCATGTGGCCCGAGTCGGCGAGCTCTTTGAGCCAGCTGACCCAGCGTTGCATCTGAGCTTCGCCTTCTGCCGGCGTCTCGGCCCGGCGGCCGCCGCGGTAGAGATAGATGAATTCACTCATGTTGGTTCCTCCTTACGGCATCCTAGACGTTCGAGCGGCTCGAAACCCGACACTTGTGGACGAAGAGCGCGACGATCGCCACGTCGGATGGCGTTATCCCGGGAATGCGCGCGGCCATCCCGAGCGTAGGCGGGCGCCGCCGGGCGAACTTTTCGCGCGCTTCACGTGAAAGCGCGCGAATCGATGCGTAATCGAAATCGGCCGGAATGGCCACCCGCTCGGCCCTCGCGGCTTTCTCGATCGCGATCTCCTCGCGCCGGACGTATCCTTCGGATTTGAGCTCGATCGCGACGCGCTCGCCGATCTGGGGAGCGACGCGCGGATCGAACCGGCCGGCGACGCTTTCGAAGTCGAGGCCGGGGCGGCGCAGAGCGTCGGCGACGGTGCTCCCGGCCTCAAAGCGCTCCTCGCCGACCAGAGCCGTATCCAGACGAGTCTCCTCGGCCTGGCGGCGAGCAGCGCGTAACGCGGCGCGGCGGCGCTCGAAGGCTTCCCAGGCGCTATCGTCTACCAGCCCAACGGCCCGTCCAAGCGGCGTTAGGCGAAGATCCGCGTTGTCGTGGCGCAGCACCACGCGGTGCTCGGCTCGTGAGGTGAGCATCCGGTAGGGCTCGTCCACGCCCTTGGTAACGATGTCGTCAACCAATACGCCGATGTAGGCCTGTGCGCGCGTCAGCCGCAACGGCTCCGCGCCGCGCGCGGCACGGCCGGCGTTGATTCCCGCAAGCAGGCCCTGCGCGGCCGCCTCTTCGTAGCCCGAGGTGCCGTTGAGCTGCCCGCAGTGATAGAGGCCCGCGATCCGATAGGTCTCCAGCGTTTCGCGCAGTTCGGTCGGCGGAATCATGTCGTACTCGACCGCGTAGCCCGCGCGCAGCATCGCACACGACTCCAACCCCGGCAACGTCTGCAGCATCTCGTGTTGGATCTCGGCCGGCAGCGACGTTGAGAAACCACCGACATAGAGCGTCGGCTCTTCCCAGCCTTCGGGTTCGATGAAGATCTGATGCGTCGGATTGTGCGCAAACTTGACGACCTTGTCTTCAATCGATGGACAGTAGCGTGGACCGATTCCGCGGATCAGGTCGAGGCCGTAGAGCGGCGAGCGATGGAGATTTTCGCGCACCAGCGCGTGGGTTCGCTCGTTCGTTTCGGTAACGTAGCAGGGGAGCTGCGGTCCGCCGAAGCGATGCGGGCTCGTATACGAAAAGAGCAGCGGACGCAGGCTCGGGGCTTGGCGGTGCATCGCATCGTAATCGACGCTGGCTCTATCGATCCGCGGTGGGGTGCCGGTCTTGAGCCGGGCGGTCTGAAAGCCGTGCCGGCGCAGCGCCTCGGCCAAGCCGGCCGCGGGGGCTTCGCCGAAGCGGCCCTCCGCCCGGACGACGTCGCCGCGGAAAGATTTTCCACCAAGGAACGTCCCGGTTGCGAGGACGACCCGGCCGGCGCAGAAACGGTTGCCTCCGGCGCAGAGCACGCCGCGTACCGCACCGGCCTGCACTATCAAATCTTCGACCAGGCCCTGCACGATCTGCAGATTTGGTTGTGCCTTCAGCAATGCCGTCGCTGCTCTCGCATATGCGGGCTTGTCCATCTGTTGACGCAGCGCGCGCACCGCCGGGCCTTTGCTCTCGTTCAAGAAACGCGCGTGCAGACTGCAGCGATCGGCAATGCCGGCCATCGCGCCGCCGAGCGCGTCAATCTCTCGGACGAGCTGTCCTTTCGCGCTGCCGCCGATCGACGGATTGCACGGAAGCGTACAGATCTTCTCCGGATCGCCGGTTACGAGCAGAGTCGGCACGCCGAGGCGTGCCGATGCGAGTGCAGCTTCGACGCCGGCATGACCGCCGCCGACGACGATCGTGCCGGCGTCGCTACTCATGATGCCAAGAGGCTACTCGAGCACTTGACCGTTTTGCAAGTAGACTCGTTGCACGGCGCAACGCTTCGGTTTCGGCCCATCCCATGACTGGCCGGTCAACGCGTTGGTGAGGTTGTGATTGATCTGCGCGCCGCGGGCGAAGCTGCCTTTATCGATGAGAACGTATTTTTGTTTGTTGTAGTTAACGAGAAAATCCACTTCGGTCGCGGGCGAGTCGTGCGTGTTGTAGTAGACGACGTTGATGCCATTGGTGAGATTGCTTCCGTTCGAGTTTACGACGCAGCTGACGATCGTCACGCCGAACTTCGAAACGTCCTTCGCCGAGAGCGCCGCGGGTGCGGCGATGGCGCAGAGTGCCGCGAAGGCCAAAAGCACACGTTTCATTCGGTTCCCCCTTACTTTCCGACGCAATATCGGGAAAAAATCCCGTCGAGAACCTCTTCGGCGGCGACCTGCTCGCTTACATGCCCGAGCGCCGAAAACGCGCGCTGTAGATCGCCGGTCACGAAATCGAGCGGCTCCCGCGAGCGCAGGGTCGCGCAGGCGCGCCCGAGCGAGTCGAGCGCAGCATTGACGGCGTCGAACTCGTGCAGCGCACGAAGATGCGGGCGAGAGAGATCGAGACGTTCTCCGCCCCAGCCGATCCGCGCAATCGCAGTGCGCAGGAGATCGAGCGATCGTTCGTCACGAACGCTGCCGACGATCGCATCGGCAAGGCCGCACTCGAGCGCGCCGGGTGTGCCGAGATCGGCCTTGTTGAAGAAAAGAATCCGCTCGCGGGCGCGCGTTCGCGCGAGCAGGCTCGCGGCGTCGCGCCGAATCGGCTGCGAGCCGTCGATCACAAGGAGCGCGATACGTGCGCCCCGCAGCGCCCGCTCCGTGCGCTCGATGCCGAGGCTCTCCAAGCGGTCGGCATGCGTCCGAATTCCAGCCGTATCGATCAGACGTACCGGCACGCCGTCAACGAGGAGGCTCTCCTCAATTGTGTCGCGCGTCGTTCCTGGAGACTCGGAGACTATCGCTCGATCTTCGCCGACGAGCGCGTTGAGCAGCGACGACTTGCCGGCGTTCGGAGGTCCGACGATCGCGACGGACACGCCGTCGCGTATCAATCGGCCGACTTCGCCGTCGTGCCGCAATCGCTCCAGCGCGGCGAGTATCTGCGCGAGCCGCTCTTCGAGCTGACTTCGGTCGGGCTCGGGCACCTCATCGGGGAAGTCGATCGCGGCCGCAAGTTCTTCGAGCGTCCGCGCCAGTGAGCTGCGCAGCGCGGCGACCTGATCGGCAAGTCCGCCTCCGAGGTTCGCGAGTGCTGCTCGCGCCGCGGCACGCGTTTGCGCATCGACGACATCCGCGACGGCGGCGGCGGCGTGCAAATCCATCTTTCCGTTGAGAAAGGCTCGACGGGTGAACTCTCCGGGCTCCGCGAGTCGCGCTCCGCAGGTCAGCAGCGCGCGCACGACCTCGCGCGCGACGACCGGCGAGCCGTGCAGGTGAAGCTCGAGCATCTCTTCGCCGGTGTAACTATGCGGCGCAGTAAACGCGATCGCGAGCCCTTCGTCGAGCGCTCCGCCGCGTTCGTCGAGAATCGTCACGCGCGTGGCGACGCGTGCGCGAAGCCGGCCCTTTCTTGCAAGCAGCCGCCGGGCGAGCGACGGAACGTCCGGTCCGCTGACGCGGACGACCGCGATCGCGCCTTTTCCCGGCGGCGTCGCAATCGCGGTTATGGTCTCGTTCAAATGCATTGAGCTGTACATAGCGGGTGGGGGCCCCGGCGGCTTTGCCGCTGGGGGGCGTGCAGCCCCGAGCGTTAGCGAAGGGGCGGAGCGCCTTTTAAACTCGACAAGGGGCCCCCGTTGAACGAAGGTTCAACGGGGATGTATGACCACGTACCGCTCGGGCTCCTCGCCCTCGGATTCGGTGCGCACCAGCTCGGAGGTCGCAAGCGCGAGGTGAACGATCTTGCGCTCCGAGGGAAGCATCGGCTCGAGTTTCTGGGGCTTGCCCTCGCGGATGCAGCGTTCGAGCGTCGCAAGCGCGAGATTCTTGAGCTGATCGGCGCGATGGGCGCGATATCCCTCGGCGTCGATCGTATAGTAACGGCGGTTCGTGCGCACCCCGGCGTTGAACGCGTTATTGAAGATGAGGTTAAGAGCTTCGAGCGTATTCCCGTGGCGCCCGATCAACATTCCCAAGTGCGGCCCGTTGATCTCGAGATACTCGCCCTCAGCCCGGCTGACGTAGGAAATATCCAGCTCTCGAACGCCCATTTTTTCGAGGATCTCCCGCAGCAGGTCGTGCGCGGGTTTCGCATCCTCGGGCAGTTCGGTCCGCTCGCGAACGCTGGAATGAGTGCGGTGCGGCTCGCGCCGGCGGCGCGTGCCGCCGCCACGCCCTCCCGATTTGCCGCCGCCGGGCTTCCCGCCGATCGTCCGATCGCGGAGATCCGCGGGCTGTTCTTCAAACTCGAAATCGTCTTCGTAAAGCATGGGAGATTCTTATGTGCCTCTTTTATTTCGTCTCTTCGATCGCCCGGTTTGCGCCGGCTTCTGTTTTGCGACGCCGTTCCCGCTCGGCGCCTTTGCGGCGAGGGCCTTCGCCGATGCGTCGCTTCCTCCAACGCCCTCCGTGATCGGGTGCTCGCTGTCGATCAACGCCAGCGGCTGATGATAGCGACGCAGCATGTAGAACTGCTGCGCCATCGTAAACATATTGTAGGCAAACCAGTACAACACCATCGCCGAGGGCCAGTGGTATTTCCAACCGAGAAAACCAAGCATTACCGGCGATATCACCGCCATCATGCGCTGAGTCTGGGCTTGCTGCGGATCGGTTGCCGGCATGCTGACGTACCGCACGCTCAGATACATCGAAAGCGCGTAGAGCAAGATCAGTACCAGATCCGCGTGCGCGAGGCTGACGGCAAAAATAGGAACGCCGAACAGTGCGGGGGTGCTTGCGGCGTGTGAGATCGCGCTGCCGATCCAGAGCCAGTTTTGGTTTTCGAAGACCCCCTTGTGGTTCATCACGACGTAGTAGACGCTGATGATGACGGGATATTGAACCAGCATCGGCCAGCAGCCCGCAAACGGATTGACTTTGTACTCCTTATAGAGTGCCATCGTCTCCAGCTGGAGCTTCTGACGGTCATCCTTAAAGCGTTCTTGCAGGCGTTTGAGTTGGGGCGCGATCTTCTGCATCGAGAGAAAGGCCTTGAACTGCGCAGTGTTCAGCGGCCAAAAGACGAGGCGGATGATCGCCGCTAACAGGACGAGGCTCCAGCCGAAATTTCCGATCGGCTTGTCGATCCATGAGACGAGCGCAAAGAGCGCGTTGACGATTGGGTCGAGCCACGACGCGGCCAGGATTACGTGCACGTGCTCGTTCCTTTTGTTCCCAAAGGCTCCGGCACCAGATCGACGCCGCCGGGATGCCACGGATGACAGCGAGCGAGTCGCGCGGCGGCGAGCCAACCGCCCCGCAGAACGCCGTGCTCGGTCAACGCGACGACCGCGTATCGGGAGCAGCTCGGGTAAAACCGGCAGGCGCGCGGGAATAGCGGCGAGATCAAGAGTTGATAGAGCCGGATTAGCCCGACCAATAGCCGTCGCACCGGCCTACCGCCGCCCATTGAGCGCCGAGGCTACCTCGGCTTGAAGCTCGCCAAAGGGCGCCTGGGCCGCGAGCGGACGCGCCACGACGAGCAGGCGCATTGCGCGCCGCTCTGCGAGCGCTTCGTGCACGATCGCCGCCAGCCGGCGGCGCACTTTATTGCGGATCACGGCCTTTCCGATCGACTTGCTCACCGTTATGCCGACCAGCGAAGAAAGATCGCCGGGAAGCGAATCAGTGCGATAAATGACGAGACTCTTGGACGAAGCACGCCGCCCTTGCCGGCGCAAGCGAGCGAAGTCCGCTTGACGGCTGAGGCTTGCGAAACGCCGCATCAGACGGTGAGGCGATGACGCCCCTTCTTCCGCCGGCGCGCGAGAACCTTACGCCCCTGCTTGCTTTGCATCCGTTCCAAAAACCCATGAACGCGCTTGCGCCGGCGATTGTGCGGCTGATACGTCCGCTTCATAACGTCCCTTCGGAGTTTCGTCCTGCGGCGCCGCGCCCTTCGACAAGCTCAGGACACTTCGCTCAGGATGACAAGTAAGTTGCCCGACACCCTGGTGGCAGACAGCCCCTGATTATAGCCAGCGACCCGGCGCCCGCGCAAGCACCCGCGCCGAGCCCCGGCCATTTTACCGCGGCGGGGATGCGCGCGGAGCCCGCCGTAACTTGCTGAAGTTTTGAGCGTTTCGAGTATGCAGCCGCCTGGCCGCCGACGCGTCGTCGTCACGGGGCTGGGGGCGGTTACCCCAGTCGGCAACACCCGCGATGAGTTCTGGAGGCGTCTGACCGCCGGGGAGTCGGGCATCGCTCCGATCACGGCCTTCGACGCGAGCGACTTCGACGCGCGGATTGCTGGTGAAGTCAAAGACTTCAACCCCGAGCAGCTCATTGGGCGCAAAGAGGCCCGCCGCATGGACCGGTTCACGCAGTTCGCCTTCGTGGCTGCGCGCGAAGCAATCGAAGATGCCAAGCTGCCCGACGACGCGGAGTTCAAGAAGCGCGTTGGCGGCGTGATCGGCACGGGCATCGGCGGCATTATCACCTTTTGGCTGAACTCCGACAAAGCCAACGAAAACGGAACGTGGGCGAAAGTCACGCCCTTTTTCATTCCGATGCTGATGGCCAACGCCGCTCCCGCGCACATTTCGATGGCCCACGGCTTTCAGGGACCGTTCTTCGCGGCCGCGAGCGCCTGTGCGAGCGGAAACGACGCCATCAGCACTGCCTACAACGCGGTGGCGTACGGTGACGCGATCGCGATGATCAGCGGCGGGAGCGAGGCGACCGTCTCACCCCTGGCGATCGGCGGCTTTTGCTCGATGCGCGCGCTCTCCACGCGTAACGACGACCCGACTCGCGCAAGCCGTCCATTCGATCGCGAGCGCGACGGCTTCGTCCTTGGGGAAGGTGCGGGCATTCTCGTGCTCGAGGAGTACGAGCACGCCCGCGCGCGTGGAGCTTCGATCTACTGCGAGATGCTCGGTTACGGTCAGTCTTCCGACGCCTACGATCTCGTCGCACCCGACCCGGACGGCAACGGCGTGCGATTGGCGTTTGCGCGCGCGTTCGCGAGCGCCGGGATCGAGCCCAGCGATGTCGACTACATCAACGCGCACGGAACGTCGACGCCGGTGGGCGATCCCGCCGAATCGAGGGCAATCGAAAAAACGTTTGGTGAGCACGCCTACAAGATCGGTGTCAGCTCGACCAAGTCAATGCACGGTCACGCGCTCGGCGCGGCCGGGGGAATCGAGGGCGTCGCGACGGCTCTCGCGGTCGCGCGCGACCTCATGCCGCCGACGACGAACTACGAGTTTCCCGATCCGCAATGCACCCTCGACTACGTTCCCAACGTTGCGCGCCAAGCACCGATCCGCATCGCGCTCTCGAACTCGTTCGGCTTCGGCGGCCACAACAGCGTGCTCGTCTTCGGCAAGGTTAGATCCTCGCAATAGTGGCGGTTCACTAAGATGAGCGGCGAGAAGTATCGGGGGCGCCTGCGCGCCCTGCTTCGCCTTGCGGGCGTTCGTCGAGCCGTCGATTTAACTGACTTCGAGCGAGCCTTTGTCCACCAAAGCCATGCCAAGGAGCATGGCGGCGCGTCGAACGACCGAATGGAGTTCCTCGGGGATTCCGTCCTCGGTTGCATCACAGCCGGATGGCTCTTCGAGAACTTCGCCGACGAGCCCGAAGGAATGCTGACGCTGCGCAAGGCCGCGATCGTCAACGACGGGCAACTCGCGCAAACGGCGCGACGGCTTGGATTCGGCGCGTTGACGCGACTCGGTGCCGGAATGCAGACGGCCGGCGGGGCCGACAACACGTCGGTGCTTGCCGATGCGTTCGAAGCCTTCGTCGGCGCGATCTACCTTCGCTTCGGGCTCGAGCGGGCAGAGCGTTTCGTCGTCACGCAGCACGTCGAGCAGCTCGACCACTCCTCCGACGCGCTGCTCGACGCCAAGACTCGTTTGCAGCATTACACGCAAGAACATCTCGCGGCCACGCCCGTCTACCGCGAGACGAGCGGCGGTACCCCGCAGCGGCCGGCCTTCAAGTCGCGCGTCAGCGTCAAAGGGAAGATCCTCGGGCGCGGCGAGGGCTTGTCGAAGAAGGCCGCGCAGCAAGCCGCCGCGCAGGCCGCGTTGATCTCGATCGCGCAACGCCAAAGCGTTGCGCAAGGTGCAACGCGCTTAAAATGAAGCTTACGAGAGTTCGATCGTTTGGGTTCAAGACGTTTGCCGATCCGACCGTGCTCGAGTTCGACGCCGGCGTCACGGCGATCGTCGGACCGAACGGATCGGGCAAATCGAATTTGGTGGACGCCTTCCGCTGGGTCTTGGGCGAGACGTCGAGCAAGAGCCTGCGAGGTCGCGCGCTGGAGGACGTGATCTTCTCCGGCAATGAGCTGCGAAAGCCGCTTGGCATGGCCGAAGTCTCGATACTCTTCGACAACTCCGATCGAAAGTTGTCGATCGAGTTCGCGGAGGTCGAAATCACGCGCCGGGCCTACCGAGTCGGCGAGAGCGAGTACTTCATCAATCGGACGCAGGTGCGGCTGCGCGACATCGTCGATCTCTTGACGGGCACCGGGCTGGGGCCCGGCTCGTACGCGATCGTCTCACAAGGTCAGATCGATGCGATTCTTACGAGCAAGCCCGTTGATCGGCGGGCGCTCTTCGAGGAGACGGCGGGAATCGGAAAGTTCCTCGCGCGCAAGCACGAGTCGCTGCGCCGCCTCGAACGTACCGAACAGAACGCGATTCGGATCAGCGATCTGGTCGCCGAACTCGAGCGGCGTATTCCTGAGCTCGAAACGCAGATGCGCCGCGCGCGGCGATATCGCCGCGTCAGCACGCGCGTGCGCGACCTGGAGATCCTCGGCTACCTGCGGGCGAGCGCAACACGCAGGTCCGAGTCGACGGCGCTCCGCGAGGAGATCGCGGCCAATGAAGAGCTGCGAAGCGAAGCCGCGGCGACTGCCGCCTCACTCGGCGACGAGCTCGCAAAACTGCGCACACAGCTCTATCGGTGTGAGCTGGCGCTCGAGGAACACCGCTCGCAGGCGCAGAGCAAACGCGACGAGCTCGCGAAGCTCGAGGCGCAATACGCCGCCGCGCTGGCGCGGCGCGAAGCGCTCGAGCGGCAGTCGACGCAAACATCGCAGGATGCGGCGCGCACGGGTCAGGAGCGCGCTTCGCTGGTAACGGCGATCGAGGGATTGAACGAGCGTCTCGCGCCTCTCGGCGGCGAGATCGAAGCGGCGCGCGAGCGCGAGCTCGCGGCGGCAGCCGCTCATGCTCAAGCGCGCGCGAGTCTCGAAACGATCTTTATCCGGTTGCGCGAGCTCGAAGCCGTCGCGGCCGAGCTTGGCGCCCGCAGAGCGGAACGCCGCGTACAGGCGCAGAGCCTGCGCGCCGAAGCAGAACGTTTGGAGACTGAAGAACGTGCCGCTCGCGAGCGTGCCGAGCAGATCGAGATCGTTGCGGGCGGTGCGTTGCACCGGCAGGGTGATCTTCGGCGTGGACTCGAGGCCCGCGACGAAGAGTTGCTCGACGCGCGCGGCCGGGCCGAGGATGCCGAGCGCGAGGCGTCGCTAGCGCGGGAAGAGGTCTCGCGCGCGGTCGCTGCGCACCGCGATCAAGCCGTCGAAGTGAGGGCTGCCGAATCGCGGCTTCACACGATCGAGGAGCTCGAGAACTCGCTCGAAGGCCACGTCCCGGGGACGCGCGCGATCGTCGAAAGCTGGCAGCGCGGCGAGCTGCACGGCATCGAGGGAATCGTTTCGAACCTTATTACGACCGACGAGCGATACGCGCGCGCCTTGGACGTCGCATTCGGCGCGCGGCTTTCAAACGTCGTCACGGCGACCTCAGAAGATGCCGAACGCTGCGTCGAATTTCTCAATCGGAAGGAGGCCGGCCGGGCGACGTTTCTTCCGCTCGACACGCTCGCCAATCGGCAAGGACGTCAGCTCGACGAGCGGCTCGCCGAATTAACGGGCGTCTTGGGTTACGCGCATACGCTGGTGCGTACGGAGCCGCGTTTTGAGGGCATCGTCAACTTTCTCGTCGGCAACGTTTTGATCGTCACCACGCTCGAGGTAGGTATCGAGCTCGTTCGCCGTCTAGGGCTGCGCGATACGATCGTCACGCTAAACGGCGAGCAGATCACGGGGGGCGGCGCGATCACCGGTGGGCGCTTCGTTCGCGAGCGCTCGATCCTATCGCGCCGGTTCCAGGCCGCGACCCTTCGCGAGGCGCTCGTCGGAATGCGCGCGCACCTCGAAGAAGCCGAACGCCGTCTGCGCGACGCGCATCTGCGTGCCGATGCGGCGATTGGCGCGCGGGATGCCGCGCGCGAGCGTCAAGGTCGAATCGAATCGCAGCTCGTTGGGTTGCGAGCCGAATCGACCGGCCTGGCGGCGGAGGTCGAGCGTACCCGAGGCGAGTTGGAGAGTGCCCGCGCGGCAACGACCGAGCTGCGCGTGCGCGCAGCGCGCTCTCGCGAGCTCGAGCACGAGTACGAACGCGAGGAACCCGCGGCAGAGCGCGGCGATGAAGAACGCGTCGCGCTCGAGACGGAGCTGGCGCGCGTGCGCGAGGAGATCGCCCGTGCCGAAGCGGCGCAGACGTCGACCAACGCGCGTGGAGCCGAATTTCGCGAACGTTCGGCCGCGCTTACCGCCGAACGCGACGCGGCACGCGCGCGACTCGGCATGCTCGATCAGAACAGCGAGCGCGGTGGATTGGCGCGTGAAGAGATGCTGTCGCAGATCGCCGGTTTGGTCGAAGAGACCCGCTCGCTTCACGCGCACGTCGACGGT
This sequence comes from Candidatus Cybelea sp., assembly GCA_049695635.1. Classification (GTDB taxonomy): domain Bacteria; phylum Vulcanimicrobiota; class Vulcanimicrobiia; order Vulcanimicrobiales; family Vulcanimicrobiaceae; genus Cybelea. Next base: position 22,494 of record JBAVSO010000105.1, read on the forward strand.
CTTCACCGCGGCGTCGCGGCGCTCGACGAGCAGCTCGAGAACGCGCGGCGCGAACGCGAAGAGCTCGCCGGCCGGCAAACGCAGCTCGAGTCGGACGTGCATTCGGCCGAACAGAAAGAGCGCGAGACCGCCGCGGGCGGCGAGCGGCAGCGCATGCGTCTAGCGCAGGTTGAAGCCGAGCTCGGAATGCTGGTTTCGCAGTTCGCGCAGAATCCTGCGACGGCCGACGAGTGCGGTGACGTCGAGACGCGCTATCGAGGCGAGCCCGATTCGATCGTCGAGGAGTTACCGCGCCTGCGCGACGAACTGGCGCGGCTGCAAGCCAACGTGAATCTCAACGCGGAGTTGGAGCGCGGTGAGGTCGCCGAGCGCGAGCAGTTCTTACGCACTCAAATGGAGGATCTCTCGAAGGCGCGTGAGACACTGCTGGAATCGATTCGCGAGATCGAGCGCGAATCGCAAGTGCAGTTCAATGAAACCTTCGAGCGCGTCTCCGAATCGTTTGCGCAAATGTACGGACGGCTCTTCGCCGGAGGTGAGGCGAAGATGTGGCAGACGCAGCCCGAGAACCTTTCCGAAACCGGCATCGAGATCGCGGTGCGGCCGCCCGGGAAAAAGGCGATGCCGCTCGCGGCGCTCTCCGGCGGCGAGCGCGCGATGACGGCCGCAGCCTTGATCTTTGCGCTGATCGCCACGAAGCCCGCGCCGTTCTACCTGCTCGACGAAGTCGACGCCGCGCTCGACGACGCGAACATCGATCGCTTCTGCGCGATGGTGCGAGAGTTCGCGACCGAATCGCAGATGCTGATCGTTACGCACAACAAGAAGACGATGGAGATGGCGGATCGGATCTACGGCGTTACGACGCGCGACGCGGGCGTAAGCGCAATAGTTTCGGCCGAGCTGGCGCGCGAAGCCGAGGCAATGCTTGCCTGAAGCGCTGCCGTTGCGGCAGAAAGCGGCGCTCTTTTCGCTCTCGGATAAGACCGATGCCGCCGAACTGGCGCGCGCGTTGCACGAGCGAGGCATCGTCATCTATGCGACCGGCGGGACGCGAGCCTTTTTGGAGGAGCGCGGCGTTCCGGCGCGCGACGTCGAGCAGCTCACCGGGTTCCCGGCCCTCTTCGGTGGCCGAGTGAAGACGCTCCATCCAAAGATCTTCGGCGCGATCCTTTATGATCGCGACGATCGCGACCATCTCTCCCAATCCGAGAAGTACGCGATTCCCGAGATCGTGACCGTCGCGGTCAACCTCTATCCCTTCGAGGCCACCGTCGCGCGCGGCGGGGTCACACTGGAGGAGGCGGTCGAACAGATCGACATCGGCGGCGTCGCTTTGCTGCGAGCCGCCGCAAAGAACTTCAAGCAGGTCGCGGTGCTCACTCATCCGTCGCAGTACGCGGAGTATCGTACGGCCTTCGAGGCCGACGCGATCTCCACGGGGTTGCGTCGCAAGCTTGCCGTCGCGGCCTTCGAACGTACGGGAGAATACGATGTCGCGATCGCGCACTATCTTGCGACGGCCGGCAAAGTGCTCCCGAGCGATCTTCCCGGCGCGCTTGCGCTCGCGCTTCCACTCGCCGAACGCCTGCGGTATGGAACGAATCCGCAAGAACGCGCGGCATTCTATCTGGACCGCGTCGAACGTATCCCGGAGCAGCTTCACGGGAAGGCTCTCTCCTATAACAATCTACTCGATCTCGACGCTACGCTTCGGCTCTTATCCCGAGCGCCGCTGGGGAGGCAGTTTGGCGAGCACGCTCGATTCGTGCGTGCCGGCGTCGTGAAGCACGCCGTGCCGTGCGGCGTCGCGCAGCGTTCGAGCGTTTCTGTGGCGGTGCGGGAGGCGCTCTACGCGGATCCTGTTTCGGCCTACGGAGGAATCGTCGCGACCGATGCCCCGATCGATCGCGAGGCGGCCCTCGCGCTGCGCGAATTCTTTCTCGAGATCGTCGCGGCGCCCGATTTTGATGCCGCGGCGCTCGACGTGCTCAAGACGAAGAGGAACTTGCGCGTTATGCGATTCCCGCGCACGCTCCCTAACGAGCTGGCTCGCGAGCTGCGCCTGCGAAGCGCGCTCGGCGGCGTCCTTGCCGAGAACGACGATCCTGCTGCACCCGCCGAGGAATGGCGCGTCGTCAGCCGCCGTGAGCCCAGCGCGCGGGAGTGGCACGACCTCGGCTTCGCTTGGGACGTCGTGCGGCACGTGAAGAGCAACGGGATCGTGATCGTCAAGGACGGCACGACGCGCGGCATCTGCGCAGGTCAGACCAATCGCGTGAGCGCCGTCGAAATCGCCGCGCAACGCGCGGGCGCGGACGCGCGCGGCTCGGCTTGCGCGAGCGACGGGTTCTTTCCTTTTGCCGACGGCCTAGAGGCCGCCGTCGAGAGCGGTTGCACTGCGATTGTGGCGCCGGGTGGATCCATTCGCGACAACGAAGTCATCGCCGCCGCCGACCGGGCCGGCGCGGCCCTCGTCTTTTCGACGTACCGGTATTTCCTTCACTAATATTATTGGACGCGCTCCTGCAGGAGGAGATTCTATGCCGCGGTTTTTGCACACTTCGATCTTTGTCAACGATATGAAAGAGTCGATCGCCTTTTATACCGACAAGCTTGGGTTGATGCTGCTCGATGGCCCGCACCACTATCCCGGCAACGCGGACATGGCGTTCGTCGGGCGCGATTGGAACGCATATATCGAGCTCGTTTACGATCTCGAAGAACATCCGTCCTACGCGCTCGGCAACCGCTACGAACACCTCGCTATCGAAAGCGATGGGGATCTGCGCGAATACGTCGACGACCTCAAAGCCAAGGGTGTGCGCGTTATCAAGGACGTATACAAATCGCCGAGCGGCACGCGGGCAATCGCCTTTATCGAAGATCCCAACGGCATTCCGGTCGAGTTGCTGGAACCGCGCGCGCAAGAGTCTCTTTCGTAATGCATCATCGCATCATCTATAGATAAAGGGATCGGCCGGCGCGGAGACGCGTTCGATGCTCGCCGGGACCAGGCCAAACTCGTCTTCGACTTTTTCTACTCGCCCGTCGACACGCAGCCAGGTACCCGCAGCGTACGGCAGAGCGCGATCGAGCCGCACCGCGACCGGTGCGGCATCCGCGCGGCAGCAAGTAATCGCGTATCGCACGACGGCACTCGCACCACGCTGGCGTTCGAGCGCGCCGGTGAAGGTCAAGTGCTCGCCCGGGAAGAGATCGCTCAGAGTCGTTTCCGTGGCATGGTATTGCGGCGGGGGCGCGCCCAGCAGCGCTCCGACGAGCATCAGCACCGGCGCGGCACGTGCGCCGGCCGATCGGCGTCGCCGATAGACCAGCGCGAAGATCAAGGCCGCACACGAACAGAACGCGAGCGCCGGAGCGAACCTCGGATGGACGAGCGCGCCGCCGTTGCGCGCCGCAACAATCGCGAGCGCCGTTGCGAGGACCGCGTAAGCGAACGCGTCGTGTCCGAGGGAACGCGGCCGCGCGCGCCGCAACGCGCGCAGGTCGACGATTCCGGCGATGCAGAGGAATGCCGCTGCGGCGATGGGCGCCCGAATTCGCAGCGCGCCGGCGATTGCAACCGTGCCGAGCCCGCAAGGCGCCGCCGTAAATCCGAGCGCCGCGCCGAGCAACGCGCCTTCGATCGGCGAGATGCGTGCGGGATCGAACGAGGCAAAGCCTTGTGTCGCGACGGCCGCCACCAGCGCCGCAGGAAACACCGAAGCGAGCTCCCCGAGCAGCTGCGCATTTTCGTCCTCGCCGTGCTCGCGACGCAAGTCGCGGTAGAGAAGGCGCGCGGCGAGCAAAGCCGCCGCGTAACGAACGAGTGCGACGATCGGTCCGAAGACCAGCCAGGTCGCCGCCGCCGACGGAAGCGAGCGGGCCGAAGGTCCGCGTCCGCAACCGCAACCGAGATGCTCGACGAGCTCCGCGCGACCGCGCAGCAGACGTGCGAGAAGCAGCCCGGCCAGCAGGAACGGCGTCGCTTCGAAGAGCCCGCTCGCCGTGGTCGCGAGCGCCGAACGCATCGTGTCGGGTGATGAAAGCATTGCCAGTGCCAGGGCGGCGCTTCCATAGAGGAGATTGCGCACGCGAAACTATCACGCGAGCACGTGCAATGGCTAGCTTGACGCTCCAGCGAAGGGTAGCCGCCAATGGTCACTCCTAGTGTCTGAAAGACTGAGCGCGCCGCGCGGTACCGCGGATATCTTTCCGCCGCAATCCGCGCGCTGGAACGAGCTCGAGGGACGCATGCATTCCTTTGCGGCGCGCTACGGCTACGGTGAAATTCGCACGCCGCTCTTCGAGTCGACGGAGCTCTTCGTGCGCGGCGTCGGCGAGCAGACCGATATCGTCGAAAAGGAGATGTACACGTTCACCGATCGCGGTGGCCGTTCGCTCACGCTTCGCCCGGAGTGGACGGCGCCGGTCGTTCGGGCCGCGCTCGAGCATCATCTGTTTGCAGCCGACCCGCTACGCCTCTATTACATCGGGCCGATCTTTCGGTACGAGCGCCCGCAGAAAGGCCGCTATCGCCAATCGCATCAGTTCGGCGTCGAATGCTTTGGATTCTCCGGTCCGGAAGCGGATTTGGAAGTCATCTCGCTGGCGTGGGAGCTGGTGCGAAGCTACCAGATCGCTGACGCGACGCTCAACCTCAACTCTCTGGGAGACGAACGATGCCGTCCGCGCTATCGGGAGGCGTTGCTCGCGCATTTTCGTCCGCACTTGGACGCGATGAGCGATGAGTCGCGTGAGCGCGCGAGGCGCAACCCGCTTCGGCTTCTCGATAGCAAGGATCCGGCCGACGCTCCCTACATCGAGCACGCGCCGGTGCTCGAATCGTTTCTCTGCGCCGAGTGCCGCGACCATTTCGACGCGCTGACGGCCTATCTCGATTTGGCAAAAATTCCGTACGTCGTCAACCCTCGAATCGTGCGCGGGCTCGACTACTACGAGCGAACCGTCTTTGAAATCACGTCAAACGCGTTGGGGGCGCAGAGCAGCGTTTTGGGAGGCGGCCGCTACGATCGGCTCGTGGCCTCGCTTGGCGGACCCGACGTGCCGGCCGTAGGATTTGCGCTCGGTATGGAGCGCTTTCTCATGATGCTGCAGGCCCGCAGCGTACGCGAAGAGGCGGCGCGGCGTGGAATTCAAGCGGTGGCGCTAGGCGCCCAAGCCCGAACGGTTCTGGCGCCGATCGTAGCGGAGCTGCGTCGCCGGCTCGCTGCGCCGACCTTCGCGGACTACAACGATCGTAAGCTTCTCGCGCATCTGAAGATCGCCGATCGCAATCTCGCGCGTTACGCTCTCATCGTCGGCAGCGAAGAGCTGGCTTCGGGCGAGCTCGTCCTGCGCGACCTCGAGCACCGAAGCGACCGCCGGCTGCCGCTTGGCGAGCCAAGAGTCGTCGCGGAGCGGCTCGTAGAAGCCGTGCAATAATGGAAGAAGGCTGCGCCATGGAAGAACGCTTCGCCGAGGAGACTCAGACGTTGCGCGAGCTGCTCGCGATCATGCAAGAGCACGATCTCGAGGCCATCAAGGTCAAGCTCGGCGACGCCGTGTACGAGCTTTCCCGCCGTCCGTCGGAACGGGTTCCGGCGGCGGATTCGCTGGCAAGCGCGCCCACGTCCCGATTCGACCAAGAGGCGTCTTCGGCGGCGACCGACGGCGCCAACGTCACCAGGGTGCTCGCGCCGCTCACCGGCGTCTTTTATCGTTCGCCGTCGCCGGACGCGCCCTCATACGTCGACGTCGGCGACCGGGTCGAGCCGGGCGACGTTCTTTGCGTGCTTGAGGCGATGAAGCTCTTCAACGAGATTCAGAGCGACGACGCAGGTAGGATCGTTCGCATCGTTCCGGACAACGGCGAACTCGTCTCGCAAGGCGGAGAGCTCTTTTGGATCGAGCCGTGAACTATCAGGCCCGACGCGATTTCGGCGAGCTGCTCGCGGACCGTCGAGGGATGCTCGATGCTCCGCACTATCGCCCGCAAGTCGAAGCGATCGTCGAAGCGGTCGTCGGCGCGCTGCGCGACGGCAAGAAGGTCTTGTGGTGCGGTAACGGCGGAAGTGCCGCGGAAGCGCAGCATATGGCGGCCGAGCTTTCCGGGCGTTTCTTGCGCGAGCGTCCCGGACTCCACAGCGAAGCGCTCTCGGTCAACTCGTCGACGCTGACTTGCGTCGGAAACGACTACGGCTACGACCACGTTTTTTCGCGGCAAGTCGAGGCGTTCGCGCACCCCGGCGATGTCATCATCGGGATGACGACAAGCGGAAGCTCGCGCAACGTCGTCCTCGCGCTCGAAGCGGCAAAGCGTCGCGGAGCCGTCGCGATTGCGTTTACCGGCAACGGCGGTGGTAAGGTCGCAGAAGTCGCGGACCTTTCCCTGATCGGACCCGATGGCTACGCCGCAGTCGTTCAGGAAGTCCATCAGGTAATGGCGCACATCGTTTGCGATCTCGTCGAGCAGCAACTGATCTTCGACGGCGGAATTCGATGAAATCCGCCCTCATGATGCCTGACGCGCGGACGCTCTTCGAGCGCGCGAAGGGCCTGCGAATCCTGGTCGTCGGCGACCTCATGATCGACGAGTGGATTTGGGGAACGGTCACGCGCATCTCGCCCGAGGCTCCCGTTCCAGTCGTCGCGGTTGCCGATCACTCTTTTACGCTGGGCGGCGCCGGCAACGTCGCGAACAACCTGGTCGCACTGCAGGCGGACGTCGTCTTCGCCGGGACGGTCGGCGACGACGCGTTCGCGAGACAAGTGCGCGACTTGCTGCGCGGCGAGCAGGTCGACGACTCGGGTGTCTTTAAGGTCTCCGATCGTCCGACGACTCGAAAGACGCGGATCGTAGCGCACAGCCAACAGGTCGTGCGCGCCGATTGGGAATCGACCGAGGCGCTGACGGCCGCCGATCGCCGGCGTTTGGTCGAGTTCGTGCGCGCTCGTGCCGCGAGCTGCGACGCGGTGATTCTCAGCGACTACGCTAAGGGACTGCTCTGCCGCGAGATCGTCGAGGCGGCCTGTGCGTCGCCGTTGGTGCTTGCCGACCCGAAACCGCAGAACATCACGCTCTTTTCCGGGATCACGTGCGTCGCGCCCAACGCCGCCGAAACCTCGACGATTACCGGGATTCCGATCGCCGACGATCCGAGCCTGGAGCGCGCCGGAGTGCGGCTGATCGAACTCCTCGATTGCCGCTACGCCGTCGTTACGCGCGGCGAGCACGGCATGGCGCTCTTCGGTCGCGACGGCGAGCGCTTGCAGATTCCGTCGGTCGCGCGCACCGTCTACGACGTCAGCGGAGCCGGCGACACCGTTATCGCCGTTCTCGGCTTGGCGCTCGCAGCCGGTGCTCCGATCGAGCAGGCGATGCAGCTCGCGAACTTCGCCGCCGGCGCGGTAGTCGCGAAGCTCGGGACCGCGACCGCGTCACCCAAGGAGATCCTCGCGCTGCTCGATCCGGCGACATGAGCGCGCAGACATTTTTCGGCCGGCTTCTCAGCGTCGAAGAGGCGGCGGCGTGGCGCGACGAGCTGCGCCAACGCGGTCGCAGCGTCGTCTTCACCAATGGCTGCTTCGATGTGCTGCACGCCGGCCACGTCGAGTATCTCGCTTGGGCGAGAGCGCAAGGCGACGTGTTAATTGTCGGCTTGAACGAGGACGAATCGGTGCGGCGCATCAAGGGTGAGTCGCGACCGATCGTTCCATTCGCGCGGCGCGCCGCCGTGCTGCTCGCGTTGCGCAGCGTGGATGCGGTCGTGGGGTTCGGCGATCGCACGCCCGAGTTGCTGATCGATCGCATTCGCCCCGACGTGCACGTCAAGAGCGATCAGTATCGCGAAGACGAGCTGCCGGAGCGGACCGTCGTTCTGCAGCATGGGGGCCGAATCGCGCTCGCTCCGCACGTCCAAGGTGAGAGCACGACCGATCTCATCGCACGTATCCTGAGGAACTACTGCAGTTCCTAAATGCGTATAGCGTTCACCGCTAACGGACCGGGTGAGGTTGCCGGTTGGCTCCGGCCGCTGCTGCGATCGCTCTACCGGCAGAGTTCCGATCTCGTCCCGTTCGTCTTCCTGGTGCCGGACGATTACGCAACCGGCTTCGAAGGGGCGATGGTTCGCGAGGCCTTTCCAGCCGCGGTCGTGTTCGAGCCGAAGAGCTATCTGAAGTTTGCGATGGGTGGGCGGCTGGACGGCCTTCCACCGAGCGTCGACGTGGTGCAATACATCGGCGGAGATCTTCTGCACGTTCGGCGCCTTCACGGGCGCTTGAAAGGGCGCGCCGCTACCTATAAATTCTCGCGCCGGGCCTATCGCAATGTTTTCGATCGAGCCTTCGCCGTTGATCGCCGCAACGTCGAGCAGCTCGAGGCGTGGGGCACCCCGCGCGAACGCATCGATCAGGTTGGCAACCTTGCGATCGACGGCGCACTTTTCGAGGCGGCACTCTCGTGCGATGAAGCGACGGCGCCCGACGGAATCGTGATCATGCCCGGGTCGCGGACCTACGAAATCGAGAACTTGGTCCCGTTCTACTTTACGGTCGCGTTGCGCATTCTGCGCGAGCGCCCCGAGATTCCGATCTCGTTTGCGATCTCACCGTTCACGCCGCGCCCTCAGGTACGTGCGGCGATCGAGGGCGGCGGGCACTCGCGCATGTTTGCTACGCGCGGTCGCTTCGTCACTGAAGAGGGGCGGGACTATTTGACGTCGGCAAGGGGGGAGATTCGGATACCCGTCGTCGCCAACGCGCTCGCGGCAGCTGCGCGGGCGCGACTCGTGTTGACGATACCTGGAACGAAGACGATCGAGCTCGCGGCGCTCGGTAAGCCGGCAATCGCGCTGACGCCGCTCAACGCGCCCGAACTCGTAACGATCAACGGCCCGCTGACCTATCTCAACCGTATACCGTTTTTTGGGATTCCGCTCAAACGCGCGGTGGCGGTCGGCGTTTCTCGGCATTTTCCACATCACACGCAGCCGAACATGGACGCCGGTGCGTCGTTGATTCGCGAAGTCCACGGCACGGTAACGCCCGGACGCATCGCGCGCATTGCGCTGGAAGCTTTCGACGACCGAGCCTGGCTTGCAGCCGCCTCGGAGTCGCTCGCGGCGCTCTATCGCGACCACGTCGGAGCCTCGGATCGGATGGCGCAGTCGCTACTCGCC
>JBAVSO010000106.1:0-4313 GCA_049695635.1 Candidatus Cybelea sp.
TCGCCGCGAGCGGCGGTATCATTACGGGGAGCGTCATTGACGACAAGACCCACGCGGCAATCGCAGGTGCGCAGGTGGTGGCGGCCTCTCCCAGCGGAACCTATCGGACGGTCACCGACGCCCAGGGCAACTTTCGTTTTCTAAGCGTTCTGCCGGATAACTACTCGATCTCGGTGACCCAGGGCGCCTACCTGCCGTACTCGACCGTAATCGTGGTGCTCAACGGCTCGCAACAAAACGTCAGAGTGGTACTCTCCAAGACGCTCAAGGTGATCGCTTCCACCCACTCGCGCTCGGCGGGCAGCGCCTTTCAGCGCGGGATGACGATCGATACGTATACGGTGACCGGCTCGCAGATTCTGACGGTGACGGGCAAGGCGTTCAACGCCAACGAGAACGATCTATTGCGCAGCATTCCTAGCGTCACGATTGACAAGACGGGAACCGTCTCGATTCGGGGCGGCTTTGCGTTCGAGGCGGCCTACGAGTTCGAAGGGATCGACTACACTTCGCCGACGCCCAACCTGCAGAACACGTTGCAGAACGTTTCGAATTTCAACTTGCTTAATGGGGTGGGCAGCGTGCAGCTCATTCCGGGCGCCGGCGACGCAACCCATGGCGATACCGGCACCGGCTTGGTGATGTTCACGGCCAAGAACGGTACCTTTCCCAGCTACTTTCACGGCGACGTCGAGGCCGGGCTCTTCCCGTACCTTCATCAGTTAGGGTTGGAATGGGGCTGGGCCGATCCGTCGCAGCGGATCTCCAACTACGCCGGCTTCATCGGGATTCGCAGTGCCTATCAGTACGGCATCCCCGGTACCGCCGCCAACGCGCTGGGGACGCTTGGGACCAACGCTGCAACGCTGGGCAGCACGATCGACCCCAACTTAGTCTACTACTCGCCGCAGTTTATTTCGTCCAACGACTTCGTGGACAACTTGATCTACCGGTTCGGACACAATAACGGCCAGCGGCTGCAGTTTTTCATCCAAGATCAGTCGATACATCAGACTCTCGACTACGGCGGCTTTCAGTACTTGCCATATATCTCGGGGGGCACGACGGCGGGCAAATGCGCGCCGTATCCGGTGATCGGCCCGGTCGGTCCGATCAACTCGCAGCAGCAGAACTATGCTTGCGATAACCTGATCCCGCTCTTTCCGGGTCAGCCCAATACCTACGCGTTCGTCTCGCAAGCCGACTCGCGTTCCAGCCCGTTCTTAGCGTACAAGGGCGAGTACGACATCAATCTCGGCTCGTCGTCGCTGCTGTCCACGCGATTTTGGCGCACCTTCAGCGGTCAATCGCAAGACATGCCGGCTCAAGGTATCTTCGCCGTACCGTTCGGCGGCACGCGCACCGCGGGTCAGATTGACGGCACGACGCAGCTTGGAACCAAGAACCTCTTGAAGTACGGCGGGATCTACGAGTGGGTCGTCCCTTACGGCGACCGCTACGACTTCACGTCGTACACGGCGTTTACGACGCCGGCCTACATCATTACGTATCCGATCACGCATCCGCTGCAGCCGCTGCCGCTGCCCTATACCTACACTGGGCTGCTGCCCAATAACAACCCGGGGGCCCAGCAGGGGTTGGAAGAAGACTTCTTCTCGCCGTCTTTCTGCGCACAGATCCGAGCGGTCGGAACCTGCGGCTATTTGAACGCCTGGTTCCCCGGCGGCGTGCGCTTCCCGTTCGAAGAAGATGTCGAAACGGTCGCCCAGCAGCAGTACGGCACGTACCTGCAAGACACGATCGATATGTCCGATCGCTGGAAGGCCGAAGCCGGCGTTCGGCTCGACGGTTACAACTTCCAGATTCCGACCCAAGTCGGCGCGCCGGCATCCATTCCGGCAGTCGAGCATCAGCGGCTCTACGAGCCGCATCTTGACGCATCGTACTTGCCCGATCAGCGCGACACGTTTCGGGTCGGCTTCGGCCATACGCTCTCGATGCCGCTGCCCAGTCTGCTTGGCGCCGACGTGAGCACCGCGCCGTACGCCCCCTTTGAGCGGATTCCGTCGTACGACAACTCGACCGGCAAGCCGGCCACCTATTGCGGGCCATTGGCCAACCAGCTCTGCGCCAACTATGCCGATCAACTCTACTGGCTGACGCGCGACTATCGCTATGGCAGCTCGACATTAGAAGCGCCGCTGGTCGGAGCGACCTTCACGAACATCGATTTTTCGTGGGCCCACGAGTTTCGCGACGGTGCGGCCTTCAAGATCACGCCGTTCTACCGGCGCGGCTACAACGTGATCGAGCAGACCGCCCAGATCGTCGGGTTCAACTTCCAAACCGGCTCGCCGGTCTTCGGCGACGTCTCCTACTCCAACCTGGGCATTCAAAAGGCCGAGGGCATCGAGACGCTTTACACCAAAGACGTGGCGCTCGGCCTTTCGATGCAGCTGGGCGCGACCTACATCAGTCAGTTCGGCAACGAACCACCGGGCACGTTCTTACAGCCGGCCGCGCTTGCCGTCAACGAAGTCTATCGCTCGCCCGACCTGTCGCCCTTTCAGTTCATCGCCGCGTTCAACTGGAAGACCAGCCACGGATGGCGGATCAATCCGATCATCTACGCCAACTCGGGCTATCCATACGGCGCCGGCTACTACACCGCCGTCTACTGCAACGGCATCCCGGTGATCGTGCCCAACACCAGCTTGAGCACGATCTACTCGCAGACGCCCGGCTACATCGATCCGCTCGATCCCGGCAGCTGCACCAAGCCGAACATCGCGGCGACGCGCGGGATCGCCGAGCGCGGGTTGCCGGGCGGCTTCTACACGACGCCGCGCGTGGACGCGAACGTTACCGTCGAGTATCGGCCGCTGGTGCACGGCCTCGCGCAATCGGTCTTCGGCCTAACGATCACCAACCTGTTCAACGAACTCTACAACGTTCCGGTCTATAACGGCTGCTACGGCGCGCCGGTGAGCAGCGGATTGGCCAGCGGAAACGCACCGTGCACGTATTCGACTGCCCCGTATGCGCCGCCCGACGTTTCGGCGCATTCGAGCTCGCCGTATCTGACCTATCCCAACCTCACGCCCATATCATTCCGCCTCTACTATCAGGTGACAATTTAAAATGTTCGGCACTACGCGCCTCGCTTGGCGCTTCGCTCCGCTTTCGGCACTCGCTACGCTGCGCCGAAATCTGCGCTGCGCGCCCCCACGCCTACTTCGCAGCGTGGGATCCCTTTTGCTCGTTGCCACGGTTGCAGCGCTTGTTGCGTGCGGAAATGGCAGTTCGTCGGAGCCGCCCGTGACCTCGGTCGATCCGGCGGCGAGCAGCAAACTGCAGTTTGCAGTCGGCGTCGCGACGATTTCGTTCAATGGTGGGAAGAGCGTCGCGTACGGGCTCAACACCGTCGAGACGCTGCGCCAAAAAGACGGGCTCTCCGGCACGCTCTACAACGTGCCGATGATCATCGGACCGAGCAGCTTCGACGTCTTCACCTCGGTTGAAACCGGCGGCGGCGTGCAATCGGCGGGTTCGGATTTCGGCACCAACCACATCACCTGGGGCACGCTCAATCAAACGGCCTGGCTTGGCCCGTTGCGCGGTCTCAAACAGTCGAGTACGGGTGCCTTCGGCTACGGGCTCTGCGCGTGCAACTCCGATTCGGGACCGGGCAACGGCTTCACGCCGCTCTACGAGGCGTTCAATCTGCCGATCTACGGCGAGCAAATCGGTACCTACTGGTACGGCGGCCCGCCGGCCTTTCCGGCCGCCGGCCCATCGTTGGTCGCGTTGGGTTGGGAAGGCTACTCGCTGGGCTTCACCGATTTCGCGGTGGCGCCGGTGATCGGCAGCTATCATCTTTACGCCGCGGTGCCCCCGTCATACGACACGCCGCAGAATCCGACCCCGAGTCCTGGACCCAACGGCACGCCGACGCCCCCGCCGGGAATTCTCGCCGCCGGGGCGCAGCTGACGAACCTAACCGCGCTGCCGGCATTTGCTACGCCTGCATTCAAGCCCGATCGCAAAGGCGGCGGTACCGTCGAGCTCACCGTGCCGGCGGGTGCAAGCGAGGCGCTCGTCGTCATTCACGCACTGCGAGACAGCGGCATCCCCTCTTCCTCCTGCGTGCTCGCGCACACCACCGACAGCTACTACACCGTCGTCGCCCATAAGAGTGGAGCGCAAGCTCTCCCGTTGCCAGACGACTTGGGACCGCTCTCGCAATCGGGTCAAAAAAGCGCGACCATCTGTGCCAAGGGCTTCTATCAACTCTATGCCGTCGGGAGCGATTGGCCGGCCTACGAATCGGCCTATCCCAAGAATCTTTCGCA
>JBAVSO010000107.1:0-26076 GCA_049695635.1 Candidatus Cybelea sp.
GACCGAGGGGATAATTCACGATTTCGGCAGCGGGACAGACGGAAACTTGCCTCGGGGAGACCTGATCTTTGACGGCAGCGGGGTTTTGTACGGCACGGCGGTCGAAGGCGGTCTTTACGAAGCCGGCATGGCCTTTCGATTGACCCCAGGCGCCAGTAACAAATGGGATGAGCAAGTGCTGCACAACTTTGGAAACGGAAAGGATGGCAGCTTGCCGTATTCAGGCTTGATCTTTGACCGAGTTCACAACTTATACGGTACAACGGCTTCTGGCGGCTATTACCGCGACGGCATGTGCCGGAAATCGCACGGCTGCGGTACCATCTTCGAAATCACGCCGTAGGCATGCTCAAGTTCACGTGCCTGATGTGCCCAAGCTCTGACAATCGTGAAACGCATCTCTCGTTCGGCGATGGCACTAACGACGTCGCGTACCACTACCGTTAAGGGCTTTCTAGTCGTAAGCGCCCAAACAGGCAGGGTGGGCCAGGAGCTTAAGCCTGGCACGAAGGGCGACCGGATCGATGTCTATAGCCCGCGAGGCAAGCAACTCTTACGGACAATTAGCCGGTACGTACGGGCCCCCCACGCGATCGCCTTCGATTCACACGAGAATCTGTACGTGGTGAACGGCTCTGCCGAGTACCACTACCTTCGTCCGTTCATTAGTGTGTACAAACCGGGAGCGAACTCGCCTTTTCGCAGGATAACGATCGGTCGCATGAAACGGCCGGTCCTCATAGCAATCGACAAAGCAGATAACGTTTTCGTCAATGCCGGCTCCGACGGCATGATGGAGTCGATCAATGCCGATTTATTCGGGCTTGCCGCCAGAGCATACTCACCGATGGCTGCACCGATTGCAGCTCGATGATCCGGCGTCAGTGCATCAAGAATCGCGACGCGGAACCTATGGAGTTCCTCGCGCGCTTGCGCGGCCCGCTTTTGGAAGAGTTTGAACATCTGTTCCTGGGACGGCATGTTCTGCATGATCGGCAGCGGTGACGGCGAGGGAGAAGGGGCCGGCACATCGCCGAGCGTCGCGATCGGAGCGATGGTCACGGCGAATAGAAGCGCCAGGCTCTTCACGGCTAATCCGGTTAGGTGCGATGCCCGGGACCTCCCTCAGAATGAGGCTCTAACCAACGGGAATTCGGACCCGTTTCCGCCGCGCGCTACACACCATGCTGCCCTCCGACGTCGCTCGAGGGCGCCAGTTTGGACGCGATCAAGCGAAACGCCTCGGTCGGCGCAAACGGCGGCGGCGGACCGCCGATACCTATTTTGAAATTGCTCTTCGCGGCCTCGCAGTAGGCATTACCCGCTGATAGACCGTGACGAAGATGACGTCGAGGCCTTGAGCGAGGCCGCCGGATCGGCCGTGTCGAATTTCCAGATATGAACAAGCCGATCTTCTTGACCGTTTCGCTGCGGATTTTGGCTGGACGCCGATCGGAGTTCGAGTCAACTGCCCGCAAAATGGTTGCCGAAACCAAACAAGAACATGGGGCGCTGGTATACGAGTTCTACGTCACTGAGGACGCCACGGAGTGCCGATTGCTGGAAGGGTATGTCGACAACGATGCGGCTGCATCGCACCTCACAGGCCCCGTCGTTATCGGTCTCGTTCCGAAGCTACTCGAATCGGCCACGCTCGAAGCCTTCGAAGTTTACGGACACGCGAGCCCGCAGCTAGTAGAAATCCTCGCCGCCTTCCGCGCCAAGCTTTTCGGCATCGTTGACGGGTTTCGCCGCTAACACGAACGTCGTAGCCCGCGACACGGAGTCGAGCCCGCAACATCGGAGTCCCGGAAAATGGCATAACTTGCGGCAGTCTGGGAACGGTGAAGATCCAGGAGTTGCGCCAGCAGAATACGCGTCTCAAGAGCTCGTGGCAGATTTGACGCTCGACAAAACGATGCTGCAGGGCGTGTTCTCAAAAAGTGGGGAAGTAGGCCCTTCGCAGCCAACCGCCGTCGACGATGAGATATTCCTCACGGATTGGTCCCCCCTCTAACCAGCATTCGCGAGTTTCGCGCGTTCCGGCTGCGTGGCGCGCCTGAGCCGATAGACTGGATCCCGAACATGCGGCGTCATTCCGTGATGCGGCATCGTACGCCAAGGATGGTCCTTGGGCGCCGGCTGCGGATACCAGACATCGCCTGCGTATCCGGCCAGCTGTCCGCTCTCGAACGCGCGTACTACCGCGTGGCGATCGCAAATCTTCCCGCGCGCGTATTCAAGAGATAGGCACCGCTTCAGCTTGCCCATCAGTGCATCGTTGAAGAGGCCTTGGGTCTCCGCGTGAAGCGGCACGTTAATCGTTGCGACGTCGCAGAGCTCCCGAGTGACTCGACATCGGCGTGGAACGTCAGGCCGAGTTACAATAGCTTACTTCGGGCAGGCCGCGCTCGAACACCGAATTGGGTCCATCCTTGTCAGACGTCACGATACAAGCGGAGTCCGAATGCGGGCATCACGCTCGGCGTGGAACCAGTGCGCTCTCCCTAGCGCCTTCCCGTAGCGCCTCGACGACGGAATGATTTGGACTGAGCGAACAAGCGGGATCCGTCACGCCTGCATCGCCCGCGAGAAGAAACGCCTGGCATCGGCAGCCGCCCCAGTCGAGTTCGCGGCGCTCGCAGGAGCGGCAAGGTTCGGACATCCATCCGGTGCCGCGGTAGCGCTGGAACGACTCGGAGCTCGTCCAGATATCGCCGAGGCTTCGCTCGCGTATGTTTTCGAAGTGCAAACTGGTTATTGCGGCAGCTGCCGGACAGGGCAGTACGTAACCGTTGGGCGTGACCGTCATGAATTCGCTGCCCCAACCATTCATGCACGGTTTTGGGAATTCGCCGAAATAATCGGGGAGAACGTAGACGATTTCCATCTTACCGCGCAGGCGCTCGCGCGCCGCTGCGACGATCGATTCGGCATGGCGCACCTGCTCGAGCGTCGGCATCAGTGCCGCGCGATTGCGATACGCCCAACCGTAGAACTGCACATTGGCTAGCTCTAAGCGAGTGATCCCAAGCTGTTCGGCGAGCGCGATAACATCGGCGATCGCGCCGTGATTGAGGCGGTGTAAAACGCAGTTGAGCGTCAGCGCCAAATCGCGTTCGAGCACGCGCCGCAGCGCATCGAGCTTCTTTTCGTGCGCACTGGTTCCAGCGATGCGATCAGCTAGCTCTGCTTCGGGCGCCTGGATGCTGATTTGGATGTGATTGAGCCCCGAATCGACCAGCTCGTCGAGCCGCGCGTTGTCGAGAAACGTTCCCTGCGTGATGAGGTTCGTATACAGACCCGCACGCGATGCGCAGTCGACCAGCAGCGCGAGGTCGCGGCGCAGTGTCGGCTCGCCCCCGGAAAAGTGCGCCTGGACGACGCCTAGCGCGGCCGCATCCTTTAGGACGCAGCACCATTCTTGTGTTGAGAGCTCGTCGCGGTACTCGCGCAGCGCAAGGGGATTATAGCAGTACGGGCATTGGAGATTGCAGCGATACGTCAGCTCGCACAGGACCGAAAGCGGTCTCACGAAACGAACCCGCGCGTCCCGAACTGAGGCTCAACCGGCGCGCGACCGGGCGTTCCCGCGACCAGCTGCTCGTGAAAGGGGATACTTATCGCGACAGAGCTCCCGCCCACAGCGCGCAGCCGCGCCACGTGGAAGGAGGCTTCCGTGACAGGCTGCGCTTACGGTTTAGGAACGTGAGTTGGCGCAGTGAGGTAGGCCGTTACCTCCGCGCCGAGCGGATGTTCTTGGAAATCCGGACGTTCGTAGCGCGCGCGTACTTTCTTCATAGGATTTGATACGCCAGCCGACGCCCCCTGACCTCTCTGCGAACGCGGTCGATGGGGCGCAAAAAGGCGGGAACGGAAAGGCGTGATTATTTGGTTTTTCTCCGCGCCAGATCCGATCCGGACATCATCACCTATGACGACATCGCATTAACTGATGGTCGAGTGGAGTCGAAAGCAATAACATGGAGGGAAGTGTGCGCCTGCCGCTCCAGAGGAGAACATGGCATGCTCCGACCACAGCGTATTCGCACAAGCAGCGCGCTAGTGCTCGCCTGCTTGTTTACCCTCGTGGGCGCTCAGACCGGGGCGGCCCGGGCTCAGAGTGATGCGACCGCGAGTCAAAGCAGTAAAAAGAAAGACCCCCGACTGACGGTGACGATCAGCCCGACCTGGATTTTCTCTACCAGTAGCGACGCTTACGCGCCGCCGCCTCCGGGCTTTACCACAAGTATCGGATACCCAAACAGCGACAATCCGGTCGTCAACACGTTGCGCGTGGACTGGGCGGTCGACTACCTATTTGCGCCAAAGTGGCACGTCTTTGCCAATCAGACCTACTATGCGTACCAGCTTAGCCGTATTACGAACCTCGCGCCCAAGACGTCGTTCGTTTCCGGCTCGCTCCTCGACTACTGGCAAAACTTCGGGGTGAGCACCTCGCCGTTTACGGGCTTTAGCCTTCACCTCAACTATTTCAACCATCAACGCAGCGACGTCACGGGGCTCTGCCTGAACCAGATAAGTTGCCCCGTAAACAGCGTACAGCAAGTGAACCCGCTTTCGATCAACTCGCACGGATATGAGCTTGGCGGTGGGTATGATTTCGGACCGAAGTTCCCATCCGGTCAGCTCTTTAACGCGACTGCAGCCGTGGATTACTACAATCGCCCCTCGACCGGACCGACGGGGTTTGCCACCGGCGGGCTCTGCGGAACGCCGCCCCCCGCCAGCTGCTGGGTGGGAAGCACCATTGAGGTTCCATACTCCATTACGGCTCGGTTGCCGCTCGTCAACGATTCCAGCGTGAACCCGTCAATCACGTATCTCGTTCTTCCGGTACTCTACGAAGATTCGGCCGTGCCCGAGGATTATCGGGGCATTGTCTGGGGCGTTTCGAAGACTTTCAGCCCCAACGTCTCGCTGGGTTACACGAATTTTAATTTGATGAGCTGCAAATGCATTTCACGCGTGCCGCCACCGCAAGTTTTACAGCTCACATGGGGCCAGGTGCAATTGAACCTGCACGATTCCTTCTAGATACCCGGTCGATTGCGGTAGCTGGGCGCCCTCACTCCTTGATGGCTTTGGCCTTCGATGCACTCGCGGCTGCGAACGTCAGCGGCGCGCCCCCGGAGTGATAACCGTTCTTGCTCAGGATGAAGGCCATTATGTCCACGTACTGCTTGTGACTCAAGCTAGCGGGATCGTTCATCGGCATGTTCGTCGTCATGTAGGTGAAGATGTCGCCGATCGTCGCGCCGATCTTCGTGCTGAGAATCTTGAAGTTTTCACCTCTCAATGGCGGTCCGGCTCCGCCTTCGAGCTCCTCCCCATGGCAGACAGCGCAAGTCTTTTCGAAGGCTGCTCCCCCGGCATATTGCTGCTTTTTGGTAAACGTTATCGAGTTCGAGGCGGCGGTCGTTCGAAACGGCGAAAGCACGCCGAACACGACCGCCGCCGCCAGAACCGCGACGATGAAGTTGAGTCGGCTACGCGGCAAAGGCCTACTTCCCAACGACTTCTTGATAAATTTCGTCGAGATCCTCGACCGTATTCAGCGTCACGGCGTCCTTCGCCGATGCATCTCTGATGCCAGAGGCGTCCCGCATCTTCCGAGCCTTTTCATCGCCGTGGTCGTAGCCACGAATTGCAGCGTTGTGCTTCTCGATTATCGCCTTATCAGTCTTGCCGTGGCGCACCACCCACTCTTCAAACTCCATGTATCGCGGTTTGTTCTGACGCACGAAGTCGATCGTCTTTTGCCGGTCGAGGCCGAGCGCCGCGAGCGTCATCGCGTCAAAGCCCGCGCCGCACTCGTCGTAGCTCTCGGGTAGTTCGCCCGCCGCGGCCAACGTCAGTTTTAGCCATAGGCGAGGCAAATGGATCGCACCAAGCGGACCCGCCGTCCCCGAACTGACTGCGGGCACGACCTTAGCTTTA
The DNA here is from genome assembly GCA_049695635.1 of Candidatus Cybelea sp. Classification (GTDB taxonomy): domain Bacteria; phylum Vulcanimicrobiota; class Vulcanimicrobiia; order Vulcanimicrobiales; family Vulcanimicrobiaceae; genus Cybelea. Next base: position 5,962 of record JBAVSO010000107.1, read on the forward strand.
GTTCCAGTCGTCATTTACTTTCCTCCTACAGAAGTTACGAGCCAGAAGTTACGAGCGCCTGACCGTGGCGCGATTTAAAGGTGAGTTCAGAGATACCGGATTTGTCGAGGTCGCCCAAATCGAGCTCCTTCATCCGCTCGTACTGCTCGTAGGTCGCCTGCGCGAGCGGAAGATTGAGGTTAACGTCGTTGGCGAGCGAGAGCGCGATTCCCGAGTCTTTCGCGGCGTGCGCTGCCGAAAAATAGACCTCGTGGTCGCGGTTTTGCATGTCCGCGCCGTCGGTCTCAAGTACGCGCGAGTTTGCGCCGGTCTGCGAGAATACTTGGCGCAGCATCGTGAGATCGAGCCCCAGTGCGTCGCCGAGCCCGAGGCCTTCGGCCAAACCAGCGGTGTTGATGTTCATAACCATATTGACCAGCGCCTTGACCTGCGCCGCTCGACCTGCTTCGCCGATGTACTTTAGTGAAGCGCTCATCTTTTCGAGCATCGGTTTTACTTGCTCGAAGACCTCACGACGGCCGCCGATCATCAAGTAGAGCGTTCCGTTCCGGGCTTGCGGAATCGAGCTCGCCATGCACGCCTCGAGCGAGTGACCTCCATGTTCTTCGACCAATCGCTGAACTTCTACGTGAACCTTCGGCGTGATCGTGGCGCAATTCACGAAAACTTTACCTTTGGCACCGCTCAACAGGGAGTCTCCGTTCGTCGCAAAGATTTCATACATGGCCGCGTCGTCGGTTACGACCGTCAAGACCACGTCAGAGAGCTCGGCGACGCGTGCGAGCGACTGCGTCACCTCTCCGCCGGTCTCCTTGGCGGTCTCCCGAGCCGACTCCGGATTGACGTCGTACAGCGCAGCGATCGGATAGCCGACGTCATGGAGGCGGCGCGCGATATTCGCGCCCATCCGGCCGGTGCCGACGATGCCGATCTTAGGAACCGTCATTCGCCTCCTCCGGCGGAAAAGAATCGAATGTTGTACTCGCGCAAAATAGCCTCAAATTGCGCGAGGTGCGTAGCAATCACGTGCTCGACTGCGGCGTGCAGAGGCTCGTCGTTCGAGCGCGTAGCCATCGCCATTGGAAACGAATATTGCTCGGGCGAACCCTGCGAGCGGCTATTGGGGATGATCACAGCCGTTAAATCGGGGTGCGATTTGAGGAAATAGCCGACTGCGGGGTCCCACGTAAGACCGACGTTGATTTGTCCGGTTTCGATAGCGCTGACCATGCGGCCCGGGGACGCGTCGGGGTCGTCGGCAGTCGTGAATGGTTTCGCGCCAACCGTCAACGCCCGAAGCTTCAATCCAGCTTCGACCGGCGTCTCGGTTTCGTAGCCGATCTTGACGTGGTGAAGGGCGGGCGAATCGAGCGAGGTCAGATCGTAACCGGCCGATTTCTTGAAAACGAAGACGTAAGACGAAACGTAATACGGGCGAGTCGTCTCAACTTGAACCAACCCATACGGTACGTTTATTAGAAGATCGCATTTGCCGGCTTCGATGGTTCGGTGTAGGTATTCACCGTATTCGTCCGTTTCGCGCGTCTCCGTCCAGTAATACTCCACCGGTCGTCCGAGGGCTCTTCCCACAACCGCAGCGATCTTGTTCTCGAAGCCGGCTCCGGCGCGGTCCGAATAGGGCATGTAGTCGGGGTCCGAACAGACCCGCAGAGGCGCACGCGTCTGCGCGCGCCCGAATCCCGGCAGAGTAATGACGGCGAGCGCCGTGCCGACGCACAGCGCTCGCGCCAACCAACGACTCGATTTCATTTTACAGCGAGAAGATCGTCAGGTCGCCACCAAGGGTCGTGTATTTCCCAAGGTCCGCGGCCGCGCCGACCGCGCCCAATCCCGCGGTCGGATTCGTCAGTCCTGCGGCCAATCCAATGCCGGCCCAGCCACCGACGCCGTCGAGCATCGCGATGTACTCGTGGTCACCGTGTTTAAACGCGATGGGAGCCGAGATCATGCCCGAAGGCATCTTCTGCTTAAAGAGCAGCGAACCGTCCTTGGTGCTGACCGCCTTGAACCAGCCATCCATCGTGCCGTAGAAAGCGACGCCGCCATCAGTCGTCAGCACGCCGCTCCACGCCGGAAAGTGCTCGTGATCGCTCCACACGATCTTGCCCGAGTCGGGATCCCACGCGATGAGAGCGCCGCCGTAGTCGCCCGGTCCCCGATACATCTTGACTATTGCGCCGACGTATGGGAACCCGGCCTTGTATTTGACGGCGAACGGCTGGTAGTCCTCACACCAGTGGTTGGTCGGAACGATGAAATAGCCTGTCTGTGGATCGTACGACGCAGGTTGCTGATCCTTCGACCCGATCGACGCCGGACAGATGCCTGTCGTGTTGTGCCCCTGGTGAGTACTATACCGCGGATCCTCGATCGGACGGCCGCTCGCGAGGTTGAAGCCGCTCGCCCAGTTTACGCTTGGATCGAATTTTTCGATCAGCACAGGTTTTCCGGTTTCCCGATTTAGTTCGAAGGCAAAACCGTTACGGTCGAAGTGGACGAGGGCGGGCACTTGCGCGCCGTGGACCTTGAAGTCAGCTAAGATCATCTCGTTGACGCCATCGTAATCCCACTGGTCGTGCGGCGTCATTTGGAAAGCCCAGACGGCTTGACCGGTCTCGGGTTTGCGTGCAAAGATCGTCATCGACCATTTGTTGTCGCCGGGCCGGACCGACGGATTCCACGTACCGGGATTGCCCGTACCGTAATAGAGGAGGTCGAGTTTTGGATCGTATGCATACCAGCCCCACGTCGTGCCCCCTCCGACCTTCCACTGGTCGCCACGCCAAGTGCTGACGCCGGCATTGTGCGGACCGTGGAACGCAGAACTGCTGGTCAGCGTGTCGGAATCCGGCCCCATGCTATAGGCCCGCCACACACGCTTGCCGGTATGCAGATCGAGCGCGGTCACGTAGCCTCGCACTCCGTATTCGCCGCCCGAGACGCCGACGATGACGCGGTTGCGCTCCTGAATGACAAACGGAGCCGACGTGAGCGTCTGCCCGAGTTCGGGATCGGCTTCCTTGTATCTCCAAACGACGCTGCCGTCGCTGTCGCGCAATGCATAGACTCCACCGTCAAGCGCGTTGGCGATGATCATGCCGTCTCCGTACGCGACGCCGCGGTTGACGAGATCGCAGCATGCGACCGAAACGGCAAAGGGATCTTGCTTCGGCGTAAACTCCCACTTGATGTGGTAATCGTTGAGATCGATCGCGTAGACGTGATTCGGGTACGCGCTCTCAAAATAGAGCGTATCTCCGATCACGAGCGGTTGACCTTCGTGGCCTCGAGTGGCTCCCGTCGACATCTGCCACGCGATCTTTAGGTCTTTGGCGTTTCCAGTGTTGATCTCGTTCAGTGCACTATGACGTAGCGCCGAGTAATTCTGTTGCGGGATCACCCACTCTGAACTGTTTTGGCTCATGTCGCCGAGAGCGACTTGTTGTTGAGCACCCGCGCGCTCATGTCCAAGGAATACAAAGCCGAGAGCGGCTGCCGCCAAGATCCCGACGAGCGTCCCCCCAAAAAAACGTTTATTCATCTCACTTCTCCATCCTGAAAGCCGCTCGCGTGGACAGAGTCCGACGCCGCATCGGCCCACGCTGCGCGTCGCGAACTAAAAGGTCACGGGAGCGATTTCGGTCCTGTTCTAAGACTATTCCCAGGGACCGAGGGCCCGCAATCCACCGGGGTGATTATCATCAGTTCAGACGAGGGTCGACGTGGTTAAGGCTTTAATAATGAAGCTTCGCGACGCAAGGGGGGATTATGCTCGAGAGCCCAGCCGAGTATCTCGGATCGCCCGTAGGAGTGGGGATCGTCGCGGAAAGAGCGACAACTGCCGCGGCGCTGGCGGAGATATTGAGCGCCGACGCCGAGCTATTCGTCCTTGGCACCGGCGACGAGCAAGAAGGCGCCAGTCTGCTAAAAGATCCCCTCCTGCAGGTCGTTATCGTCAACCTCAGTCTAACCGGCAACCCCGCTCCGGGCGTTAAATTTATGCGCCGCGCCAAAAGCGTGCGTCCAGACGTCGGCATCCTTTCACTAAAGCGTCAGGTGGACGAACACCAATTGCGGGCAGCGCTGGATGCCGGCGCGGATGCCTGTTGCTTGGCCGTAACCGCGGCTTCCCGCATTCGCAAGGCGATCAAAGTCGTCGCCGATGGCGCGACGTGGCTCGACCCCGAAGTTGCACACGCACTTTTTCATCACGACGTGAACGATAGCGCGACCGCACCGCAGCCAGTTCCGCATCTCTCGCCGCGCGAGAGCCAGATCCTTCGCCTACTGGTGGAGGGGTACACGAATGAAGAGATGGCGGGTCACCTCCAATGCGCCTACCCAACGGTGCGGACGCATCTCAGCCACCTTTATCGAAAGCTTCAAGTCGCCGATCGCGTCTCGGCCGCGGTCTACGCACTACGTCATGGCATAGCCGGTTGATTTCGCCGGCGCCGGTCCGCCCGGATACACCGGCGGCAACCTCTATTACGGGAAGGCATGTGGGGCGCAGTACTGCAAGAACCGCCTCTACACACTCAGTAACGACGTACCTTCCAACAATGGCTCGTCGCCTGCGGTGCCTTGGCCGACTCTCGCCGATCTTCGCCACGGTTTTTTTACGAACGGGCACTCTCTTCCGTTGAAACGAGGGAAGCTGTCGGTCCTCGCGGCCAAAACCAAATAAAAGGCTGACGCCGCGAAAAAGACATTTGCGCTTAAATGGCTTCGCGAAGTCAACTGAGGAAAGTGGGCGCGATGTTTCGATCGTTGGTACTTGCCGCTGCTCTTGCCGTTTCATCCGGCGCCGCCGCGGGCGATTCGGTGCATTGGGCCTATCCGGGGCTTGGGCCCTCCGGCCATCGCGCCGCGGCGAGCGGTACGGTCGCGGTTCCGGGAAGCGGGCAGCAATTCGCGGCATCGCAGGTCGACGATTTCTTCATCGCCGTCGATTGGTTCCCGCAGCGGCACGGAGCGATGCCGCTGGTCGTGGCACACGGGCGGCGACCGAACGTTTATGCCTGCGGGTACTGTCATCTTCCGCAGGGTGAGGGACGCCCCGAAAACGCCACGCTCGCGGGACTCTCCGCTTCTTATATCTCAACTCAGCTGCGTGACATCGGCGATGGTGACCGCGCGTCCTTCGACCCGAGCTACAAGCCGGCCGCGAGCATGAGAGCCACAGCGGTCGCGTTGACGGTGCATGAGATCGTTGAAGTTGCTTCATATTTCTCGCAACAAGCATTCACCAAACGGCTCCGAGTCGTCGAAACGGCGACGATTCCCGCGGTAACCGAGAGCGGCTTCGTCTACCAAACCGTTCCGGGTAGCAAGAGCGAATTGGGCGAACGCATTGTCGAGGTTCCCGACGATTCCGAACTTTTCGAGCATCGCGATCCGGACGTGACCTACACCGCCTATGTACCGCCCGGCTCGATCGAGCGCGGCCAGGATCTCGCGCTAAGCGGCGATCAACGAGCCGTAACGTCATGCACGACCTGTCACGGAGCGGGACTGCGTGGAACCGCGATGGCACCACCGCTGGCCGGACGCTCGCCGACCGCGACAATACGCGAGCTTCTCGCTTTTCGCGGCGGAACGCGCAACGCACCCGACGATGCGCCGATGAAAGCCGAGACCGCGAACCTATCGACGCGCGATCTAATCGACCTGGCAGCATATATCGGCTCGTTGAAACCCTGAACCGCGACGCGAGCCGCATTATGTGGTCGTGCAGCCGCCAAGCGCTTCGTTAGGGTCCCTTTCGGAATCCAGCGGCCGTTACGACCGAGTTTCAATCGAAACGGCGCGTTTGGCAATGCTGGCAGCAAGGGTCGGCATCCCGAACATCACGGCGTCGAAATCGCCCTTGATCTCGTTGACCCAAGGACCAGAACTTCGGCCCGTGCGACAATCTATAACTGCGAAGTCGACGTCCCACCATATAGCCATATGGCGCGTGATGTAGGCCTGAACCACGACCGCCGCGCCGGCGTGGATCGCTACGCTGCGACTTCGATCGCAGGTTCCTACGGAGTCGGGGCTGCAGGGCTGAGCGATCCTCACGGCCCGAAAATTCGACATGGAATTGAGGGCGTGCACGAACGAGGTTTGCAAAGCGGCAAGTTGTCCCGAAGTCGGCAGCACCTCGTCCTCCATCCCGATCGGTTGCGCAATGAAAGGCGGGACTGCGAGGCGCAACGGTGCGGTAGCTGCCGGCGGCGAAAGTCCAACCGTGGAGCCGATCAGTTCGAGCGAAAGTGCGATAGCGGTGAGCATAATAGAATGATTACGCCATCGAAGGGTGTCTAGCCCGCAGATGCGAGGCGGTCCGATGCGCACGCCGAGCTTTCACTCGTTGGAAAGTCGCCGGTGACGCCCAGATTTCCTAGCGGTCCAGCGCGACGGCGAAGAGCCCGATTCTAACATTTTCTGATATGTTCGGCTAGCCGGTTCTCCGAGGCTCTCTTTATTTCGAACGCCCTCTTTTTGACTTACGTTTGACCGACTCTTCGGAAAAATGGTGGCGTATCAGCTCCATCGGCGGAGGTTGCGTACACCGAACCGGAATTCGAAGCGCGCAAAGTGATTGCCGCCCAAGCCGGAAATGGGCAAAAGCGTCGGCAGTTAGCGCTTCCAGGTAATTACGATCGCCCCGTTCCCAGGCGGCGCTGCCCCGCGACGATCGACGACGTGCATGGCGCCGGGCTCGACGTATGAAGAGCCGCCGGCTCCTCCGCCGCCGCCGCCGCTGTACGAATAACAGTAACCGGCGCCACCGCCACCCCCGCCGCCAAAGTAGCCCCCTCCGGCGCCACCGCCCGCGGAATTGCAGAATCCGGAGCCGCCGGCACCGCCGGTGCCGATCGACCCCGGTGCACCTTTGGCGCCGCCGTCACCGGGTGCGCCGCCACCGCCTCCTGCGACAATCACGCGATCAGCAAACTTGAGTCCGCGTTGCCGGACGTCCGAAGCGCCGCCGCCACCGGCCGCGGCCAAAGCTGCGCTATTGTATGGAACTCCGCCGTCGCCGCCGCCGTTGTAACCGCCTGCGCCCCCGCCAGCTCCTGATCCGCCGACGTAGATTTCGAGCCTTTCACCAGGCGTCACCGAAATCTCAGCACGGACCAGCCCGCCGGTTCCCGCGGTCGAATCCGGATACGGGACTCCGCCGCTAGCGCCGCTGGCCGTGACTGCGATGTTCGTCACGCCGGTCGGTACCACGAAGGTTTGCTTGTGCCCAGTGTAGTTGAAGGTTTGTTTGTGAATCGACCTGAGAGCTGGCTGCGACGTCGAGGGCGCGTACCCGTTGCCGGCGCTATTCGAACACGCGTAAAGGCCCGTCGCACAAACCGCGACAATCAGACTCAGTTCGAGCGTCCACCGCGTCAGGGTGTCGATCTTCGGAGCCACGTCTACTTATAACCCGCGCGCGTGGGTCTTGCAATGCTTCGCACAGGCCGTTACCTGTGGTACCGGAAGAAGGGCGAGGTCGTGGCTGCTCCTCTAATGGCCGTCTGACGGCGGCGGGTATTCCGGATACGCGAATACCCGGTCCGCGTCGATTACACACGTCACGCTGTCGAGCCTAACCCGGTCGCGCAGGTCCGAATCGTTGAATGTCATGAACATCCCGGCGGGATCGGCGACACCGCTGGCTTCGAGCAGAACATACTCGACAGCTTCGGGGCGCGCGAGCAAGGACTCAACCGATGTAACGAGATCGTCACGGATTTCGCAGCAGACGCAGCCGTTCGCGAGACTCATCATATTCGCGTCGACGCCGACGACGAGTACGGCGTCGATAATAATTGCGCCGAAATCATTAACGAGGACCCCGGCCCGCAGGCCGTGGTCCCCATTCAGGATTCGGTTGAGCAGCGTCGTCTTTCCAGCGCCGAGAAAGTTTGCTGAGGTCGATGTTTAGCGCCTTTGCCATGTCGACGAGGCTGACGAGCTCCGGGTTCGAGAGCGTCGTTTTTGGCTCTCGGTAAACGTCTGCTGGAGAGTGGGCCTTCGGATCGATCTCGAGGTCGCGCGTGAGCTGCTCCTGCTGCTCTTCACGCGGCAGCCGCGGTTGGGGAACGACGCCTTGACCGGTTGCCGGCAATTGGTCGCCAAAGAGCAGCGTGGGATTCGGCAGCGATGAGCCAGTGAAGCCGGGCAATGCGGCCATCCGGTGCCAGATCGCATCCTTGGTCACATTGACGACGGCCACGTCGGGCGCACCGTAGAGAAAGAGCCCATCCCAATGCGCGCGGATGTGGGCGCTCGTTTCGTTCATCGTGTCGTTGTCGAACGCCATATGCGTCGTCATGGCGCAGCGTGGATTGACCTGCTTGATGAGATAGTTGGCGCCGTAGGTCGGAGTGTGATGGATGTCCAGTGTGACGAGCCGTGGTTCAATCGTGAGATCGCGCTCAAGCTGGATGCGTTCACGCTAAGCGAGATCGCGAGCGCAACCGGGCTTTCGCTCCCGGCCTGTTCGCGCATTTCGGGCCAAAACGCGCACCCCGCATCCACGGCATCGGAGCAGGTTGCTCGCGTTAGTCGAGGCCGGGAATTGACGTTCTACGCCGAACATCGTAGCCGCCGATGCGTTCTTGCATCAGGGGAGCAAGGCAGATGAAGGTTTCGGGTCTAAGCCGCTGTTCGTTATGCTTAAGCATGGGTATCGCCATGCTCGCAGGATGCGGCGGATCGTAACTGCCGATCGGCGCACCGGGTGCGAAGCTGCCCTCCGACGGCTACACGCAAAAGGGCTCGCCTCAAAGCGCAAGCCGGTTTACGACCACCCCTCACCACCTCTACGTGACCAACGGCGGCCATCTCGTTTTCGCCTTCGCCATCAACGCGAGGAGCGGTGTCCTGACGCAAGTGCCGAAGTCGCCGTTTAGAGCGGGAGACAAGCCGATCGGGCTCGCGATCGATCCGACGGGCGCATTTATGTATGTCGCGAATGCTTTCTCCAATAACGTTTCCGCCTACGTCATCCGCGCAAAGAGTGGCGCCTTGACGCCGGTGAATGGCTCGCCCTTTGCGGCAGGCAACAGCCCACGGCAAGGGGCAATCAGTCCGACTGGCAAGTCCGTTTACGTGGTCAACGACTATTCAAACAACGTTTCCGCTTATGCAATCAATGCGAGCACCGGTGCCTTGACGCCGGTGCAGGGGTCGCCGTTTGCAGCGGGCCACACGCCGATCGGCCTGGCGATCGATCCGACGGGCGAGTTCGCCTACGTGGCGAACATTGATAACAACGACCTTTCCGCCTACACCATCAACGCGAGCAGCGGTGCCCTGACGCAGCTGAAAGACTCGCCGTTTGCAACGGGCTCTGAGCCGTGGAACGTGGCGATCAGCGGAAAGTTCGCCTATGTGACCAATTTCGGTTCCGACAATGTTTCCGCGTACGTAATCGAGACGAAGAGTGGTCGCTTGACGCAGGTGCAGGGCTCGCCGTTTGCAGCGGGCATCAATCCCGAAGGGATCGCGATCGATCCGGCAGCCCCGTTCGCCTATGTGACCAATCTCGGTTCCGACAATGTCTCCGCGTACTTGATCAATCCGGAGAGTGGTGCCTTGACGCAGGTGCAGGGATCGCCCTTTGCAGCCGGTTACAACCCAACCTCGGTCGCGGTCGATCCCACGGGCCGCTTCGTCTATGTGGCAAACGCTGGTGGCGGTTCGCGCAATGTGCGGGGAAATGTTTCAGCCTACACCATCAACGCCAGCAACGGTGCCTTAACGCAATTGCGGGGCTCGCCGTTTTTGGCAGGCTATTACCCGACCCGCGTGGCGGTCCGATAGAATGACAGCGCTGCGCAGCACGGACCGATCGCGAAGCGCGTTGCCGTCACACAGTCGTTTTAAATAGCTTAACGGCGAGGTGGGCCAGGAGCTTGAGCGGCCTGTAAAGAATGACTGGAGTCACCGAGGACGAGTAATGGGGAGGCCCTGCACGTGCCATTCTCTTCGACGTCACGAGCGCTCGGACCGATGCGTATCTTCGCGGCATCCATACTAACGGCAACGCTCGCCGCTTGTACTCAAGGCGGCACGATGCCGGCAACTCAAACGTTCGTGCGGCCAGGCACCGAGCCCAACGCAACAGCGGGCCAATATGTGTACGTTCTCGAGTGCTGCGCCGGTTACGGCGACATAACCGTGTATAACGCTGGGCTCAAAGGCATCGCACGAACCATCGCAGCCCGCAATCCGAGCTACATGGCACTGGGCCGCGACGGGACGCTCTACGTCGTCAACGGCTGGAGTCAAATCACGGTCTACGGGCGGGGCAGCGGCCGCCCGGCGCGCAAGCTAACCGGGTACAACCGGCTCGTCGGCGTCGCCACGGATGCTCAAAGCAATCTTTACGCAATCGATTGCGAGTCGTGCCAAATCAACGGCGCGGCTCCGAGCGCGAGCGGGGAACCCGGCACGAAGGGCGACCGGATCGATGTCTATAGCCCGGGAGGCAAGCAGCTCTTGCGGACAATTAGGCGGTACGTGCGGGCCCCCCACGCGATCGCCTTCGATTCACACGAGAATCTGTACGTGGTGAACGGCTCTGCCGAGTACCACTACCTTCGTCCATCCATTAGCGTGTACAAACCGGGAGCGAGCTCGCCTTTTCGCAGGATAACGACCGGTCGCATGAAGCGGCCGGTCCTCATCGCGATCGACAAAGCAGATAACGTTTTCGTCAATACCGGCTCAGACGGCATCCTGGAGTATGCGGCGGGTTCGAGTAAGGTAGTCCGCATTATTACAGACGGCATTTCGAGCGTCGACGCAATCGCGCTCGACTCTACAGGCACGCTTTACGTTGCCAACGCAAGCCAGCTCCCGTCACACGGTTGGATATCGGTCTATCCGCCAGGCGAGACGCACGAGGCTTACAAGATTACTGATGGGGTCAACGAACCCGCTGCCTTACGCTTGGACCAAGACGATAATCTTTACGTTTCGAACGACGGCTCCTTGGGACGCGTCAGGCTCTACCTGGTGGGCGAACGCGTGCCGCACAAATCGGTCAAGAATCACAATGGGTATCCCGGAGCAATTGCGCTCGGCCCCCGGTAACGTTGCCGCCGCGTCCTTGCTTGCGGCGACGCTCGTCGGGCGTGCCCTGCGATGATTCAGAGCACGGCGCAGGAAATAACCAGAAACTCGCACGATCTGACATGCGGACTCGCGTGACACTACAGTTAAACTTGCGGCAGCCGGCTGCAGGGCAGTCGCTCATCGGCGTGGCCAAGGCTGACCGCGCAACAAAGGCAGAGGCACCCGGAAATGTTCTTTAGGACTGTCGCCGGCGACGAGCGGCCTCCAGGGCATCACCGAAGCGCTGCGCTGCCTGAGCCTTTGCGTCGTCGAGGATTCTTACATAGTGCTTCAGTGTGGTGGTCATCGACGAGTTGCCCAAGCAGTCGCTGGACGACCTGAACCGGGGTGCCAATACTCGCATGGAGCGTGCTGTATGTGGCGCGACCGAGCGCCTTTGCGTTGTTCCGTACACCGCTCCGTGGCCATCCATGTATACACCCCAAGTAGGTTCCGAACCGTCATTCAGACCGGCGCACGGATTGGATCGCGGACCTTGCGGGTTAACGGCTAGTGATCTGGGATCAGTGGTCGGATTCGGGTTAAACGCCGAGGCGAAAACTAAAACGAACCTCCCGTCCCTTTCTTAGGACGAGACGGTGAAACCAACGGGCACATCGATCTCTTGCATTTCGGACCCTCCGGTGTTGTGTTGTGCGCCTCACATTCGCGCGATTCACGTAAGCGGTTGCCAGAGGGGCCGAAGGAAGCGACGTTTAGCGCTTGAATGAAGCAGAGCGACCGAGTCCTTCCTAGAGCGCTTTCATTTGCGTTTTTCCTGGCATTCCGATCTTTTATGGCACGTGCCAGCGTCTGTGGAGGTCCCGAGTTGCACCGCAATGCGCTTGCGGTATTGCTAAACCGCAAGAAAGGATCCTGGCCATGCTGCAACACCTCAAATATCTCGTCGCCGCGGTGACGACGATCGCGTTGCTCACCAATTGTGGTGGAGGGTCGTCGACGTCGATGACGCCGAACGCATTCCAACAGAATCGGCCCCATACCGGCAAGCACCAAACATCGTCGTGTCCATGCCTGTACGTCGCCAATTACGCGGGCAACACTGTAACCGCTTACGCGGCTGGGGCCACAGGCAACGCCGCACCGATTCAAGAGCTTAGCGGTGGTATGACGAACCTCAGCGAACCGACCGGAATCGCGGTCGACTCGAGCGCTAATATTTATGTCACAAACCGCGGTGCCGACTCGGTGACGGTCTATGCGGCAGGTTCAAGCGGAGACGTCGCGCCGACGGCGCAGATAAAGGGCGGCCTCACTGGTCTCTCTGCCCCGGCCGGCATTGCGGTGAATCCATCCAACGGCGACATCTACGTCGCGAACATCGACAACGACTCCATAACGATCTACTCGGCGGGTTCGACCGGAAACCTGAGCCCGATTGGAACTATTGCCGGCTCTTATACGCAGCTCGCGTTCTGGGGCGGGGAGGCCGGAAACCTGGCCTCTGACGCAGCCGGCAATATCTACGTCACAACGTATTTCGATGACGCGTCGTCCGTCAAAGTCTTTGCTTCAGGTGCCACGGGCAACGTCGCGCCTATCCGAACGATTGTCGGTTCCAAGACGAAGCTCTATCTACCACGCTCGCTCACGCTGGACGCCAACGCAGACATCTTCGTCGGTAACGGCGACAAAATCCTTACGGCTTATGCGGCGGGCTCAAACGGCAACGTCAAGCCCGCTCAAGATCTCAGAGGCGGCGCGACCCTTGAGCTTCCGTACGGCGTGGCGGTCGATCCAAGCGGCAACATCTTTGTTTCCAACGTCGATAAAAAGGAAATCGCCGTTTATTCTGCGGGAGCCACCGGAAAAGTAAGCCCTGCTTATGTCATCAAGGGCGCCAGGAGCAAGCTCGACGAACCCGAAGGGATTGCGATCCACTAGTTATTTAAAGGCGGATGGACAACGGCTTCGCAACAGCGAGGCCGTTTGTCGTTAGAGCGTAAGCCTCAAACGCGATCTGCACTTCCGCCGAATCTTCTTTACAGTGGGGCTAGGTTCACCGACGCAGCATCCTTACATCGGCGTCTTCAACGCGGCGGACGATTCGCCACGTCCGAATCCGATTTATACGATCCACCCCGTGAATGGTGCCGGATACACGTCTCTCGCGGTTAGACCAAAGCAACAACCTTTACGCGAATCGAAACCCGTGGGCGAACTAGTAAAGCCGCTGTGCGAGATAACCGTTCTTGATTTTGGCCACGATCGCGTGGCCGACTGTCGACCCAACTTCATACCTTAGCTCGCCTCGTCCGAACTGAAGGCAATCCATCGGACCGGCACCATGTCCGGGATGAAATTTGCTGATGGTGCCGACGATAGAGTTGGATCCCGATGCGATTGTGAATGACTCCTTGAAATACCATTGAAACCCGTGCTCATTAGAGAACTTATCGTACCAATTCCCGGTCGCTTCAAACGTTCCCGGATAAGGTCCCACCGTCGTTCCGGTCGCACTGAACCGCGCGTCAGACCCGGGGCATTTCCCGCTAACTTGAACGTAGCTCGCGGTAAAATGTTCGCCGCTCAGCGAATATAACGGCTTCTCTGAAACAGCTGGGGTTAATGCAGAACGAAAACCGAGGTTTTCCTGCAATGGTGCCGATGACGAGAATGACTGAGTCCCCCCACCGCATGCGGCAAGCGCAAGAATCGCGGAGAGTAGCGTCACCGTTGTGGTTGCACGGTGAAAAAAGTGGCTCATTTGCACAATTTCCTCCTTCTTATTTAGCAGCGTGCGGGTCCGGTGGTTAGACATATGCCGTATTTTACGTCTCGAACGCGCCGGGAGCGAAGACCACCGTGACAACGCTCCTGGCTCGACCGGCATTGTCCCGCCATTTGAGATCATCGCGGGCTCGAACACCGGGGCTAGACTTCCTGTTCGGCGTCGCATTGTCGAGCAGAAGGCCCTATGACGGGCCTTCTGCCGGTGCACTGAGGTCAGATCGTGACCCGTACCCTCACGACCAGATAGTTGCCCTGCGTGTCTCTGACCACAAAGAAACCGCGACCGACAACCGCGCCAGTGATGGTAAACCGCGTCTTGCGCGTGCCTTCCAGCGGCGTGATCAAGACTATACCCTTTGTATGATCGCGGATGGTAAACTTGCCATCGCCATAGCCTCGCTCGTGGAACCTGCAATCAATCAGACCCGCGATGACGATATGGATGTGGCGCCCGCAGGTTGACGTAATGCGCCCTACTCTATCCGGCGAAGCAACGCCTGCACCGCCTGTCTGTGAAAAGTTCGTGGCGGCCGAAGGGACGTACGCCGGACCGCTCGACGATGGGCCCCGGCACGCCGCCAGGCCAAGCGAAATCGACGCCGCTAGTACGGCGTAGCGAAGGCTTCTCGAATTGAAACTCATGAGAGTTCCTCCTTACTTAAGCGTTGTTCGTTGCGAGATGCGATTGGATTGCGTCTACAGCAGATGGGTGTACATCTAATGTGCATTATGTATGCCGAGTATCGCAGCACCAGTCCGCGGAACTTGGCAGGCAACGAGCGCGGCTTCGACGTTGCCATGCACGAGTTTTCCGTTCGGCATGATCCCGCGGATGGTGATGTGGAACGCAACCTCGACGCGCGAAACCGCGCCGGTGGCGCTAATAGCCAAGTTGTTTAGCTCTACGCTGACCTTCGTGAAGCCCTGCTGTTTGAGATAGTCTGCGACACCCGCGGCTTGACTGGTCGTGGGGTTGAACATCGCGGTGAACGGCCCGGGGGTCAACCACTTTCGAAAGTTCGCACTACCCTGGACGTATTGGCTTCGTACGATCTGCTGCGCGCCGGCCTTCTCACGCATGATCAGACGGACGACGATGCGCAACGGCGTCGCACCCGACACGCTGCCGGACAACTTTCCGGAGATACTCGCGGGAAGGGCGTGAGTCGAAGTAGCCGCACACCCCGGCGGGATCCTTTCGTTATCCGATGACGGTAGCGGTGAGGTCCCGTTTCCGCCATAGGATGCGGGCAAGATCCCTGCGGCCAAGCCGACGTATTTCTTCATTTCGACTCCTGTCGGACAGCAACAAGTTACTCCGGCGACGACAGGTTCACGCAAGTCGCCTGCGACGAAGACTAACAAAACGATCACTCGTCGGGAACTGTACAGCACGCGGTTTTGTTATACAGTTACTGTTACACTTGCTCACATCGTGTTGCGACCAAGGCGCTCGGTCCGCAATCGAGGCCTCGCCCAGGTGCGAGGCAGCCAGTTGATGGGATCGCAGAGCCAGGGGCCGCAAAAACGGCCACTGTTAGCAGCTGCCGGCTGGACGCTCTTGAAGAAGTCTTGGCTATGCCCCGCCTTGACCAGACTCGGGTGTTCGCTTGCTATCCTGGCGGCGGTTGCCTCCTGGCCGGTTGCTCGCCCGGCTCTATGGCCGCGCCGCAACTCGCGATGGGTTCGTCGACCGTTCTCGGGGTATTCCAGTAGCGCCTAAGCGGCTTTGCGCTGCTACGGCCTGGCAGCAGCGCAAAGCTCTAGCTGGGTGGCGCGATGACGGATCGCTGGATTCGGTCGATTTTCGGCGCGACATTCTGCCGAAGCTGCAAAGGCTGCCGGTGCGCGTGATTGCTCAAGCCATGGGTGCGAGCATATCGCACAGCTCGCCTTTCAACCTCTTATCGCAACGCTTCAAACCGATCCGTCGCGGTAACAGCACTGCCTGCGACTCACGCGACGAGCCGGGCTTCGGCGATCGCTTCGTCTTCTGTCATCGCTGCGCCAATCTTCATAAGCCGCACGAGTTCGTCTGAACCGAGCTGCCCGCGCAGAACGACGAGCATCCTATCGTATTCCTGTTGTTCGATGTAATGGCGTCGAACCTCGAGCGACTCCAAAAGCGCGTCGACGAAGGCAAGCAACCTTGCGGCGCAGACGGCGGTGGAGTTGCCAGTCGAGACGTCGCGTGGCTGACCGAACAACGCAACCGCTGCTACGCGTTGCAGCGCGACTGCGAACATAAGATCGTAGTGCAGCTCACACACTAACTCAAACGCCTCGCGCGCGTGCGAATGAGCATCTTCATAGCTGGCCAGCCTCACGTAGAATGCAGCAATGCTCAACAGGTCCTGGACGACGTTGTGCGTTTGGCCCAGCGCGCGGTGGGCAGCGAGCGCATCGCGCGCGAGCCGCAATGCCGCTTGTGTATCGCCAACTTGAAACTCGAACTCCGCAAAATTCGTCGCTGCTATTGCCGCTTGACCGTCAGCCGCTTGCGCCTTCCAGACGCGAAGAAGCTCTTCATACAGTGAACGAGTCCCCGGGACGTCGCCGCGAAGCTGAGCTACGTAGGCGAGCCTTGAGAGGACGGATGCGAGCAGTCGGGGATTGCCAATGCCACGAGCAGTTGCCAGCGCGTCGCGTAGCAACCTCTCCCCCTCGGCGATCTCGCCGAGGTACGTTAGAGATCCCCCGGCGAGAGTTTGTGCGAACGCCGCTTTAACAGGTTCGTCGAGCGTTCGATAGGATACGAGAGCGCGCTCGGCCGCGGCCAGCGCGGCTCGATGCTGGGCGAACACGCTTGCGAGCCCCGCCTCCGCATAGTCGAGCTTCGCGCGCACCTCGAGCGGCGTGTCTTCGCCCATGAGGTCGAGCGACAAGTGGATCCACCGCCGGCCTTCAGCCGGCGCGACCCTTCCAAACAGCAGTCGCAATGCGCCCGCCAGCCGCTGCCCCGTAACGATGTCGCGGGATTGCGAAAGAGACCACGAAAGTGCCGCGCGCCAGTTTTCCAATTCGGGTCGCGCCTTGGCGAGCCACGCCCCTTCGGCCGTCGTCTCCCAATCGCCCTCGAACTGCTCCGCAAGCTCGAGGTATCCTCGAGCGTGGCGATTCGCGATGACATCGTGCCCGCCGCGTTTGGCAAGCTTTTCGCGCGCGTACTCTCGTGCGGACTCGGAGAGCCGATAGCGCGGCTCTGCGGTTTCCACGTCCGCGACGACGAGCGATTTGTCGATGAGCGACGTGAGCAGCTCAAAAAGCGCGCTTTCCGCGAGGCCGTCCCCCGTGCACACGGCGCCCGCCACCTGAAGCGTCCAGCCGCCCGCGAAGACCGAGAGGCGGTCGAAGAGTCGCTGCTCTGGCGGTGAGAGAAGATTGTAGCTCCAATCGAACAGCGCTTGCATCGTCTGATGGTGTGGCAAGGTGGTGCGCCGGCCGTGGGTAAGGATCGTGAAGCGCTGGTCGAGCATCCCTGTAAGTGCTTCGAGCGACAAAACGTTCACGCGCGCGGCTGCAAGTTCGATTGCGAGCGGGATTCCGTCGAGTCGGCGCGCGATCACTGCAACAAACGACGCGTCTGCATCGGTCAACGCGAAGCGCCGGTTGACCTGCTGTGCACGCTCGACAAAGAGCTCGGTCGCCGCCGGTAGCTCAAGCGGAGGGACAAGATAGATTCGTTCGCCCGCAACCTTGAGGGCCTCGCGGCTCGTAGCCAGCAGGCGAACGCCCGGACAGGCACGCAAGAGCGCGTCGGCGACGACCGCGGTCTGGGCTATGAGGTGTTCGCAGTTGTCGAGGATCAGTAGTAGCGATCGCCGCCTCAGCCGCGCGATGAGTCCCTCAAGCGGGCGGTTCTCCGGGAGCCGCTCGACCCCAACCGTCTGCGCGATACTCGCCACGACGCGGCGGGCGTCGGCGACCGGAGCGAGTTCCGTCAGCCACACGCCGTCCCGAAATCGATCGAGAAGCTCCGCCGCGAGCGCCAATGCCACACGTGTCTTGCCGACGCCGCCGGGGCCCGTGAGGGTTACGAGCGAGTCATCGAGCAAGGCGGATCGGATCTGCTCGATCTCGCGTTCCCGCCCGATGAGTCCGCCCGTTGGCAATGGCAAGTTCGTCTTCGGCACTTGGGTCAACCCGTCGCGGAGAACCCGCATCGCAAGCTCGGTCCGGGACCTAGCGTCAAGCTTGGTGAGAAGCGTGGCCACGTGCGACTCGATGGTTCGTTCGCTCAGCCAAAGTCGCTCGGCGATCTCGCGGTTCGACAACCCCATGGCTACTAAGTTTACGATCTCGGTTTGCCGCCTAGACAGCATCTGGCCGCCACCTCCATCGGCGCCCCGGCACGCGCGAACTTCAGTATTTCCACGGATGCGCTCGCACCTCTGCCGGGCCTATACTTTCGTCGCTATGGCGAAGGGTCCGACACGCCTGCACGTTACCGATTCGGTGCCACCCGTTTGCGGAGTCATGGAGGGTCAGGGCGCCTACAATAAACACGCGACGCTTCAGGCAGCGGGCGCGGCGTCCGCGTTTGGGGTCTTACGCGATGCGGCGCGCGCTCTGAACATCCGCCGCGGCGGTCCGATCGTTATCGCCGATTACGGATCATCGGAGGGTAAGAACTCAATAGCTCCGCTTCGCTGCGCGGTGGCGTCACTGCGCTCCCGTTGCGAGCCACAACGGCCTATCTTCGTCGTGCACGTCGACCTTCCGGGAAACGATTTCAACACACTCTTCAACGTGGCCGGATCGGCACCTGACAGCTACCTGGCGGGCGATCCCTTTGTGTTTTCATCGGCGATCGGACGCTCATTCTACACGCCGGTCTTCCCGCCCGATTGGGTGCATCTCGGCTGGAGTTCGTATGCTGCAGTCTGGCTTAGCCAAGTCCCGGCGATCATCCCCGACCACTTCATCGCTTTTCGCAGTCGCAACGAGGCCGTTCGAGCCGCCTATGCGCGCCAGGCCGCGACCGATTGGGAGCTATTCCTATCGCTGCGTGCGGCTGAGCTCCGGCACCGTGGACGGCTCGTTGTCGTCCTTCCCGCATTTGATGACGTCGGATCGTCGGGGTTAGACGACTTCATGGATCATGCGAACGCGGCGTTGTGCGATCTCGTCGATGCTGGGGCGATCGGAACCGATGAAGTGAGGGAGATGGCGCTGGCAGTCTCTCCCCGCTCGAAGTGCGACCTGCTTGCACCGTTCGCGGCTGACGGTTCCTTTCGCGGTCTTACCGTCGAGCATTGTGATATTAAAGTCCTTCCCGACGCTGCATGGCTTGCCTACGAACGCTCACGCAATCTGCGCGCCCTCGCGCGCGAGCATACCCTCTTTTTCCGGACGACCTTCATTCCAACGCTTGCGAGCACGCTTCGCGACGGTCGCTCGGCGAACGACCGCTCCACGTTCGCAAACCTGCTAACGGCCGCGCTTGAACGGCGCCTCATCGACGCGCCCGCTCCGCTCGATCGTTTCGTTGCGACGATTGTGCTCGCGAAGGACCGTCGAAAGGCCATGACTACGTCATTTGCAACGCAGCGTTCCAACTCTAGGTGAAACGGTTCGGTCGTTCTTCGCGATGTCAACAGCATGGGCCGAACTTGACAAACGCGCGGATCTCGAACAACGCTTACATCACGCCTGAGGCTCTTGCCATCCAGACGCGGCGACGTAGGGTTCCGGGCTTCGAGCTCTACGGGTCAATGGACCGCACCTTTCGCATTACGGTAACCGACAGCGGTAACTATCCTTGTCCCCGTGACCGACTGCCACATGACTGTGGGGGTTTAAAGTGGTGCTCGGAAAGCGCGGGGGTTACTAGCGCGGTTTAGCAAACGAGTCACGAACCAGCGTGAAGAGATAGCTCGCATGGCTGCCCTCGATGTCGCTCGACGCCGATACCTCGTCGCGGATGACGTCCGGCACTTCCATTGTGCGATCGTAGTCTATCGTTACCTCCGATATCTGCTGCTCGAGGTTGATGTCGCTAAGGTTCAGCTTCTTGCTTTCGTGCAGTACGACATCACGATCGTTTTTCGCGTCGACCAGCACGAAATTTTCCTGAAGGCTATATTGGGGCGTGCGCAGTGATCGCTGCCAATGCCCTTGAGCATCCCACGGCGCGTTGTCGATGAAGCGTCGTCCGAGATAACCGAGCAGCACCCACTCGGCTTCGCTCGGAGAGGACACCGAGTTGCAAGCGACCGTGGTGTCGCCGTAGAC
>JBAVSO010000108.1:0-22224 GCA_049695635.1 Candidatus Cybelea sp.
ACGCTAAACCGCACGTTGAACTCCTTTGCTATTCGTAGTCGTCACTCCGTGTCCGGAATCCGCGGGTCGTTCGGCTGGTTAAGGAAGAAGGAAGTGTTCTCCGGGGCCTTGATCGGCACGAAGGCGCGCGGCCTCTGTTTGAAGTCGAAGCAGTCTTTGGCCGGCGAAGTCGCGCGCGCGTCGGCTGCCGAGAGCTGACCGAGGCCGAACAGATCTTCGGAAAAGCGCAGCACGCTCGCGGTCTCGTACTGAACGTGCGAAACGTAGTTTTTCTTCGCGTACGGCGAGATCACGATCAGCGGAACCCGGAATCCCAAGCCGTCGTAGTCCTTGTACGGAGGCGGAACGTGATCGTAGAGACCGCCCCAATCGTCCCACTGCACGAAGATCACCGTCGAATCCCAGAACCTGCTCTCGCCGATCGCGTTAACGACCGAAGCCACCCACGACGGTCCGAGACCGCCGCCGCACTCGAGATGATCGGAATCTTCGCAGAGGGGAGTGATCCACGTAAAGCTCGCCAGCCGGCCGCGCCGTATGTCCCGCAGAAACTTCTTCTGCGGGTAGCGGATGTTCTTCGCCCAGTCCGGCCCGTAAACGATATGTTTGACGGCTTGATAGCTCGACCAGAATCCGCTAAACGGGATCGAGTACGCGCTGGTGTAGAAGCGCCATGGCAAGCCGGCCTGGTCGAGCTCGTCGCCGAGCGTCGCGTAGTCGAAGCAGGGGCGGTGCGATTTGCCGTACTTGCGACGATCCGTGATCGTCGGAACGGAATCCGTCACGCCCCCTTCGCAGCCCCACTGAAGATCCGGTATATTAACGCTCGACTTCGCCTGTGCGGCGATGATGTATTGATGTGCGACGAAGCTCTCGTCGAGCTGCGACTGGAACATCCGGTCGGCCAGAACGAACTCGTGGGCCATATCGAAGTACGGCCTCGATTCGCTGTGCGGCACGTAGGCATACTGGCCGTTGACAGGCCCGCTGTACTCGTCTTCTTTGTTGAAGCCGTCCATCCGGCACTTCGTTCCAGGGAGCCTCCCGGTTCCGTGGCAGGCAGCGAACATCGCCGTTGCATCGTGCTCGATATCGTACTGCGTCTTCAGGGAGATCGGCTGCAGCGGGATCGGCTTGCCGCGAGAGTTCCTTCCGCTCGAAACGGTATCGGCGCCTGGATAGCCTTGGAACATATCGTCAAAACTGCGGTTCTCTTGAACGACGTAGACGACGTGCTTTATCTTTCCCGCTCCGCTCTCGAACGCCGACTCGAACGTCGTACGTCCTGCGACCGGCAGCGCTCCTAACGTGTCACCCGAAGCGGAGTCGAAGGGTGACAGGCGACTGCATGCCGCCACTCCCAATAAAGCAATCGCAAACGTTGCGCCGATTGAAACACAACGCGTGTACACAGGCTACTCGTAGTCGGGGGCCTGATAGCTGCCGTACTGGTGCATGAAAAAGCTCGACGGATAGAGCGACTTGATCTTCACGAAAGGACGCGGCGGCTTCGAAAAGTCGAAGCAATCCTTTGCCGGCGAGGCGGCGCGGGCGTCGGCGGCGGCAAGCTGCCCGAGACCGAAGAGATCTTCAGCGAAGCGCAGTACGCTCGCCGTCTCGTACTGCACGTGCGAGACGTGGTTCTGCCGCGCGTAGGGCGAGATGACGATCAGCGGAACGCGAAAACCGAGGCCGTCACGATCGGCGTAGGGAGGCGGAACGTGATCGTAAAGACCGCCCCAATCGTCCCACATGACGAAGATCGCCGTCGAGTTCCAGAACTTGCTCTTGCCGACGGTATCCACGAGATCCGCAACCCACGACGGCCCGTAGCCGCCGTTGAGACAAGCAACGTGATCGGAATCGTCGCAGACCGGCGTGATCCATGAAAAGTTCGCGAGATTTCCGGCACGCACGTCGGTGATGAACTTCCAGTTCGGCGAGATGACGTTCTTCCAGTCCGGGCCGTAGCGAATATGCTTAACCGCCTGATAGCTTGACCACTCCGCGCCTTGACCGCTCGACCCGCTGCCGTAGGTGCTCGCATAGAATCGCCACGAGAGTTTGGCCTTATCGAGCTCGTCCCCGAGCGTGTCGTAGTCAAAACACGGTGCCATCTTCGGGCCGTCCGCTTTGCGCTCTTCGGTGATGGTGTGAATCGTATCGCTCTTTCCGCCGCCGCAGGCCCAGGTGCCCGTCGGCAGATTGACGGTCTGCGCCGCCTGCGCCGCGATCACATACTGATGCGCGACGAAGCTCTCGTCGAGCTGCGACTGAAACATCTTGTCCGCTAAAACCCATTCGTGCGCCATATCCCAGTATGGCTTCGACTCGCTGTGCGGCACGTAAACGTATTCTCGATGCTGCGGACCGCCGAAGCCCTCTTCTTGATTGAAGCCGTCCATCCGGCAGTTCGTTCCCGGCAGCTTGCCGGTTCCGTCGCAGGCCGCGAACATCGCCTGCGCCGAGTGGTCAATGATGTATTGCTGCGAGAGCGAGACCGGCTGCAGCTCGATCGTCTGCCCCTTCTCATTTTTGCCGCTCGAAACGGTGTCGGCGCCGGGATAGCCTTCGAACATATTGTCGAAGCTGCGGTTCTCTTGCACGATGAAGACGACGTGCTTGATCTTGCCCGCGCCGGTTTGGTCGAGCACCCGCAACGCGATCCCGCCCCGCATGTACGGAAGTACTCCGCCTCTGCCACCCTGAGCGGAGTCGAAGGGCGACAGAGGAGTCGTACAGCCCGCAGCTAGCAACGCAACCGGCAGCGATGCAGCAGCGAGCCGGGTGAATAATCGCGCGGTCATATGCGGAAGTGCACCTCTCATCGGCATCATCCCTTCGTCAGAAAGGTACCGAGCGGCTATTCGTAATCCGGAGCAAAGTAATCCTCGAAGCGCTTATTCATAAAGAACCGTGCCGGTTCCGGAGCGTTGATCTTTACGAACGGCCGAGGCGCTTGGGCGAAGTCGAAAGAGTCACCGGCGGGTGAATTCGCGCGCTTATCGGCGGCCGCGAGCCGGCCGAGGCCGAAGAGGTCCTCGGCGAAGCGTAGTACGCTCGCCGTTTCGTACTGCACGTGCGAGACGTAGTCGTGCTTGGCGTACGGCGAGATCACCAACAGCGGCACGCGAAAACCAAGGCCGTCGTAGTCCTTGTACGGCGGCGGAACGTGGTCGTAGAGTCCGCCCCAATCGTCCCATTGCACGAAGATCGCAGTCGAGTCCCAAAACTTGCTCTTGCCGACCGTGTTGACGAGCGCTGCAACCCATGACGGCCCGTAGCCCCCGCCGCAGTTAACGTGGTCGGAGTCCTTGCAGACCGGCGTGATCCACGTGAAGCTCGCAAGCTTGCCGGCGCGCACGTCAGTGATGAACTTCCAGTTCGGAGCGATGACGTGCCTCCACTCCGGGCCGTAGTAGATGTGTCTCACGGCCTGGTACCCCGAATATTCGCCGCCGTCGCCGCTCGAGCGGTCGCCATAAGCGCCCGCATAGAAACGCCACGAAAGACCGGCGGCATCCAGCTCGTCTGCCAGTGTTTGATAATCGAAACACGGCCTGATCGCGGCTCCTAACGTTCGATCCGATTTGATCGTCGAGACGCTCTCCTGCTCGCCCCCGCCGCAACCCCATCGGGTTGAAAGCGGCACGTTCACGGCCGACCCCGCTTGAGCCGCAATAACGTACTGATGCGCGACGAAGCTCTCGTCGAGCTGCGATTGAAAGGCGTTGTCGGCCAGAACCCATTGGTGCGCCATGTCGAAGTAAGGCTTCGACTCGGCGTGCGGCACGTAGACGTACATCGGCTCCTTGAGCCCCTTCGGAGCGCCCGAATGATTCTCGTGGTTAAAACCATCCATGCGGCATTGCGTGCCCGGCAGCGAGCCGGCGCCGTCACAATCCGCAAACATCGCCTCGACCGAGTGATCGAGGACGTAATCATCCGAGAGGCTTACCGGCGTCAGCGGCACGATCCGGCCCTTGGAATCCTTGCCGCGCGAAACCGTGTTCGCGCCTGGGTAGCCCTGAAAAAGGTTATCGAAGCTGCGGTTCTCTTGAATGATGTAGACCACGTGCGCGATCTTGCCCGCTCCGGTTCGATTAAGCGCCCCCAGCGCCGCGTCCGACCTCATGTAGTACGGCGACATAGGGGGCGCGCAACCGCTCGCGCAGATCGCGAGCACCAGCAGTGCGCTACTCGTAGTCGGGGGCAAAATAGTCGCCTGGTAACGCGTGCATGAAGAAGCCTGGACCGTGCGGCGCCGCGATCTTCACGAACGGCCGCGGCTGCTGCGTGAAATCGAAGCAATCGCCGGCGGGCGAGTTGGCGCGCTCGTCGGCTGCAGCAAGGTGGCCGAGGCCGAAGAGATCCTCCGCAAAACGTAAAACGCTTGCCGTTTCGTACTGCACGTGTGAGACGTGGTTCTGTTTGGCGTACGGCGAGATCACGAGCAGCGGAACTCTAAAGCCAAGACCGTCAAAATCCTTGTAGGGCGGAGGAACGTGGTCGTAGAGTCCGCCCCAGTCGTCCCACTGCACGAAGATCGCCGTCGAATCCCAGAACTTGCTCTTGCCGACCGTGTTGACGAGCGCCGCGACCCACGACGGACCGTAGCCGCCGCCGCAGCCGACGTGATCGGAGTCGGCGCAGACCGGCGTGATCCACGTAAAGTTGGCGAGGTGCCCGCGGCGCACGTCGGTGATGAACTTCCAGTTCGGCGAGACAACGTTCTTCTTCCAATCGGGCCCGTAGCGAATGTGTTTGATGGCTTGATAGGACGACCAGGTGCTGCCGTCACCGCTCGACTTGCTACCGATCCCGCTGGCGTAAAATCGCCACGAGAGCTTCGCGGCGTCGAGCTCGTCACCCAAAGTTTGATAGTCGAAGCAGGGATCGATTCTCGGACCGAGCGTGCGATCTTGCGTCAGGGTCGGGACCGTGTTGGCCTTTGAATGGCTGCAGCCCCAGAGCAGCGGCGGCAGGTTAACGCTCGACGCTGCCTGAGCCGCGATGACGTATTGATGAGCGACGAAGCTTTCGTCGAGCTGCGATTGGAACATCCGGTCGGCCAGAACCCATTCGTGCGCCATGTCGAAGTACGGCTTGGAGTCGCGGTGCGGCACGTAGACGTATTGCGGCTTGGGCGGACCGCCGAACGACGGCTCGAGGTTGAAGCCGTCCATGCGGCAACGCGTGCCGGGCAATTTGCCTCTTCCATCGCAGGCCTCGAACATGGATTGGGCCTCATGGTCGATCGAGTATTCGGTTGCGAGGCGGACCGGCTGCAGCGCGATCGTTTCGCCGAGGGAGTTCTTCCCACTCGAGACGGTGTCGGCGCCCGGGTATCCCTGAAAGAGATTATCGAAGCTGCGGTTCTCCTGCACGATGTAGACGACGTGCTCGATCTTCCCGGCGCCGGTGGCATCGAGCGCCCGCAACGCCGCGCCCGACCTCATGTACGGAAGTACTCCGCCAGTGGCATCCTGAGCCTGTCGAAGGGCGAAGGGTGACTGCGCCGCGCAACCACTCGCGCAGATCGCGAGCGCCAGCAGCGCGCTACTCGTAGTCGGGCGCAAAATAATCGTCGGGGAACTGATGCATGAAGAATCTCGGCGGTTCCGGGGCCTTGATCGCCACGAACGGCCGCGGCTTCTGCGAGAAGTCAAAGCAATCTTTTGCGGGTGAGGTCGCGCGCTTGTCGGCTGCGGCGAGCTGCCCGAGACCGAAAAGATCCTCGGCGAAGCGCAGCACGCTCGCGGTCTCGTACTGTACGTGCGAAACGCGATCTTTGCGCGCATACGGCGAGATGACGAGCAGCGGAACGCGAAAGCCCAGGCTGTCGACGCCCTTGAATGGCGGCGGAACCGGATCGTAAAGACCACCCCAATCATCCCACTGCACGAAGATCGCAGTAGAGTCCCAGAACTTGCTCTTGCCGACGGTGTTCACCAGCGCCGAAACCCACGACGGGCCGTAGCCGCCCCCGAAGTCGGTGTGGTCGGAGTCGTCACCGACCGGCGTGATCCACGTGAAGCTCGCGAGTTTGCCGGCGCGCACGTCGGTAATGAACTTCCAGTTCGGCGAGACTACGTTCTTCCAGTCGGGCCCGTAGACGATGTGTCGGACGGCCTGATAACTCGACCACATCGCCCCGCCGCCGCTCCCCTGGCTTCCGTACTCGCTCGCGTAGAACCGCCACGAAAGTTTCGCGGCGTCGAGCTCGTCGCCGAGCGTTTGGTAGTCGTAACAGGCTTGGATGCTCGGCCCCATCACGTTGCGGTCTTTGGTGATGGTGTGAATCTTGTCGCCCTTGCCGCCCTGACAGCCCCACGGGCCGTCCGGCAGATTGACGCTCGAAGCCGCTTGCGCCGCGATGACGTATTGGTGTGCGATGAAACTCTCGTCGAGCTGCGACTGGAACATCTGGTCGGCGACCACCCACTGACGCGCCATGTCCCAGTACGGTTTCGTCTCCGACTGCGGCACGTAGGCGAACTGGCCGTTTTTCGGAGCGAAATACAGCTGCTCTTTGTCGAAGCCGTCCATCCGGCAATCGGTGCCGGGTAACTTGCCGGTGCCGTCGCAAGCCGCGAACATTGCTTGCGCCGAGTGATCGATCGCGTACTCTTCCTCGAGGCTCTCGGGCCGCAGCCTGATGGTTTTTCCCTTGGAGTTCTTCCCGCTCGAGACGGTCTCGGCGCCGGGATAACCCATGAAGAGATCGTTGAAGCTGCGGTTCTCCTGCACGATGTAGACGATGTGCGTAATCTTCCCGGCGCCGGTTTGGTCGAGCGCCCGCAGCACG
The DNA here is from genome assembly GCA_049695635.1 of Candidatus Cybelea sp. Taxonomy (GTDB): domain Bacteria; phylum Vulcanimicrobiota; class Vulcanimicrobiia; order Vulcanimicrobiales; family Vulcanimicrobiaceae; genus Cybelea. The sequence continues at coordinate 6,809 of JBAVSO010000108.1, forward strand.
GAGCCGTTCTCCATGTACGGCAGCGGCGAATGCGACGGCATCGCGCAGGCCGAGGCCAGACTCGCTAACGAGAAGAGAGCGTACCGCAACGCGGCAGCATCGAAGATGCGGCTAGCCATGGGTCGGAAATCCACCGAACTTAGGCCGCTTCCCTTCGAGGTCAAGCGGCGTGCCGGGAAACCGAGGATCGGTCAGCCGACGGATGCTTGCGTTGATCGGCGACGACTGCAAGAGGCCCGGCAAATCTGTCGGGCCTCGTCTCTCTTGCGAACCGGATTACGAAGTCTAGCTTCCCGGAATGAGACCAACCGTGACGTGGAAGCAGCTGCTCGGATAGGCGGTATAGCAGGCTTCGCTGGATTGCGTGAACTTTGGATTCAGGCCGGGCGTAAACGTTTTGTGCTCGGTGATATAGACCGAGGTCGGATTACCGGGATTCGGCGAGAAATACGACGGCAGTTGGCGGTCCATGTTCTTGCCGCTCCTGGTCATCGAGATGGTGCTGCTCGCGGTCATGTTGTACTGGGATCCCGAGCAGCTCGCGTTGCCGCACCAGGCCCAGTACGGCCCCGTGTTCTCAGGCGAGATCGTAACGCAGAATGCGAACTTCGAGGCAGGGCAGCGGTCTTTTACGAGTTTGACGCCTTTTGCAAGGATGAAATGGGCGCCCGTGGCGCGATGACCCATCGGAATCACCGTCTGCGACCCAGCCGGACTCGTCGGGGAGCCGTTCCCCGCGCAGCCCGTTAGCGCAATGCTCGCTGCGAGCGCTGCGCCCGCAATGTAGTGGCTAAAACGCACGTTTGAACTCCTTCAACAGCAATGTAAAAGCCAAAGACACCGTTGGGGGAGCGGTGACACCGCGCTAATGCGCCCCGAACCGTTGCTTTCCTGCTTCCCGGCCTGGCGGCCGTCAGGCCGGGTCGAGTTGATTTTCAAGCGCGAAAGATCTTGGAAGGAGCTCTCCCTTCCCGCGCGAAGCAGGGGGCCGTTAGCATGCGCGTTTCCAGCATTTTTGGTTGTGCGTTCCTTTTCGGTACGCTCGTCGCCGGCTGTTCGAGCGGCAGGGATCCAGTCGTGACGGTCAACGGCCAGCCGATTTCGAAATCGCAGCTCGACGCTAGGCTCGAGAACCAGCCTAAGGCGCAAGACATGCTGCTCCGGCTTGTCTCGGACACTGTAATCGAGCAGTACGCCCAGAAAAACAAAATTATCGTCACCGATGCCGAGGCCGACGCGCAAGCACGGCTGGTCAAGGCAAACTTTCCCGGCCACGCCTGGAGTCAGATGCTCGCGATCCGCAACCTATCCGAGTCCGAGGTACGTCCGTTCTTCCGCGAGCAGATGATCCTCAACAAAGCGGTGGCCCCAGATGTCAACGTGACCGCCGCGCAAGTCGCGGCGTATTTCGTCGCGCATCGCGCGTCGTTTGGGAGGAGTGCGACGCTCGCGAGTGCGGCGCCCGCAATTACGGAGCGGCTGCAGGAGCAGCAAGCCGGCCCCGACGCGACGGCGCTCGCGGACAAGCTCATCAGCGTCGCCGACGTCAAGATTTACGATCCGCGATTCGCTAAACTCCTCGAGATACCCAGCGTGTCCGGCGCGTCATCGCCGCGGCCGTTGAAATAACCTCACTGCGCGTCGGGGACGATCTCTCCGCCGTATTGATGCATGAAGTAACCGGGCCCGTGCGGCGCCTTGATCTTCACGAACGGCCGCGGCTTCTGCGAGAAATCGAAGCAATCTTTCGCGGGTGACGTAGCGCGCGTATCGGCGTCGGTCAGCTGCTCGAGACCGAAGAGATCTTCCGCGAAGCGCAACACGCTCGTCGTCTCATATGGTACGTGCGAGACGTAGCTCTTCTTCGCGTACGGGGAGATCACGAGCAGCGGCACTCGGAAGCCTAAGCTATCGCGGCCAAGGTATGCCGGCGGCACGTGATCGTAGAGACCGCCCCAATCGTCCCACTGTACGAAGATTGCAGTCGAGTCCCAAAACTTGCTCTTGCCGATCGTGTTAACCAGTGCAGCAACCCACGACGGGCCGTCGCCGCCGCCGCAGGCCGAATGGTCGGAATCGTGGCAGACCGGCATGATCCAGGTGAAGTTTGCGAGCTTGCCGGCGCGCACGTCGGTTACGAACGTCCAGTTCGGTGAGATGACGTTCTTCCAATCGGAACCGTAGCGAATGTGCTTGACGGCCTGGTAGGCCGACCATTCCGCGGCGCGGCCGCTCGAGGCGCTTCCCATCGTGCTGGTATAGTAACGCCAGCTGAGTCTGGCCTTATCGAGTTCGTCCCCCAGCGTCTGATAGTCATAGCACGGCTCGATCAGAGGCCCGCGAACGTGGCGCGACTTGGTGATGGTGTGGACTTCGTTTTGCTTGCCGTAACCGCAGCCCCAAGTCAGGAAGGGAAGGTTGACGCTCCAAGCTGCCTGCGCCGCGATGATGTATTGGTGGGCGACGAAGCTCTCGTCAATCTGCGATTGAAACATTTTGTCGGCAAGCACCCATTCGTGCGCCATCGCGAAGTACGGCGCCGATTCGCCGTGGGGCACGTACGAGTACGCAGATTGCGAGCTCTGCGATCCCTCCAGGTCGAAACCGTTCATGCGGCAATTGGTGCCGGGGAGTTTGCCGGTACCGTTGCAGGCCGCAAACATTGCCTGGGCCGAATGATCGATCTCAAAGACGGTCGCCAGGCTCAACGGTTTGAGCTTGACGGTTCTGCCTTTCGAGTCTTTACCGCTCGACACCGTATCGGCGCCGGGGTACCCTTGGAACAAATTGTCGAAGCTGCGATTCTCCTGCACGATGTAAACGACGTGCGTGATCTTGCCCGCGCCGGTCGAATCGAGTGCCTGCAATGCTGCGCTGCTTTGCATATACGGCAGCACCGTGCCGCCGTGACAACCGGCGAGCAGCAACGCGCAGAGCGCCGGCGCCGCAATCCTATTCATAGTCCGGCGCAAAGTAGTCGCTGTCGAAATGGTGCATGAAGAAGCCGGGTCCGTGCGGTGCGGCGATCTTCACGAATGGGCGTGGTTTTTGCGTGAAGTCGAAACAGTCGCCGGCCGGAGAGTTCGCGCGCGCGTCAGCCGCCGCCAGGCGTCCTAAGCCCCAGAGGTCCTCGGCAAAGCGCAGCACGCTTGCCGTTTCGTACTGCACGTGCGAAACGCGGCCGTGGTGCGCGTACGGCGAGATCACGAGCAGCGGAACGCGGAAACCCAAGCCGTCGTAATCCTCGTACGGCGGCGGCACGTGATCGTACAAGCCGCCCCAATCGTCCCAGATCACAAAAATCGCGGTCGAATTCCAAAACTTGCTCTCGCCGACGGTGTTGACGAGTGCCGCGACCCACGAGGGACCGAAGCCGCCACCGCAGTTGACGTGATCGGAATCACTGCAAACCGGCGTGATCCAGGTAAAGTTGGCGAGCTTGCCCGCGCGCACGTCGGTGATGAACTTCCAGTTGGGTGAGATGACGTTTTTCCAGTCCCGTCCGTAGCGAATGTGACGCACGGCTTGATAGCTCGACCACAAGGCGCCGGCGCCGCTCGAAGCGCTTCCGTAATGGCTGGCATAGAAGCGCCACGAGAGCTTCGCGCCGTCGAGCTCGTCGCCAAGCGTCTGATAATCGTAGCACGGGGAGATCCGCGGCCCGTCGGTCATGCGGTTTTTCGTGATCGTCAGCACGAAGTTTCGCCGCCCGCCGCCGCAGCCCCAATTCAACCCCGGAAGGTTCACACTGGCCGCCGCCTGCGCGGCGATGATGTACTGATGGGCGACGAAACTTTCGTCGAGCTGCGATTGGAACGTTCGGTCGCCCAACACCCACTGCGCCGCCATGTCGAAATACGGCTTCGACTCGCGATGCGGAACGTAGACGTACTGATCGTTTTCGGGACCGCCGTAGTGGACTTCTTTATCGAACCCGTCCATGCGGCAGTCGGTGCCGGGAAGAATGTGCCGGCCGTCGCACGCTTCGAACATCGCCGTTGCCGAGTGATCGATCTGGTACTTGTCGGCGAGACTCACCGGGCCGAGCTCGATCGTTTGTCCGAGCGAATTCTTGCCGCTCGAAACGGTATCGGCTCCGGGGTATCCTTGGAAAAGACTGTCGAAGCTGCGGTTCTCTTGGACGATGAAGACGACGTGTTCGATCTTGCCGGCACCGGTGCGATCGAGCGCCCGCAGCGCCTGTTCGCTGCGCATCTCGTTAGGGATGACACCGGTGGAAGCGCATCCCGCAAGCGCCAGCGCCGCGATTGCGAGCGCCGCACACCTAAACGTCGTCATTCGTAATCCGGCGCGGTGTACTCGTCGTCGTGCCGGTTGCCAAGGAAGAATCGTGTTGGCAGCGGCGCTTCGATCCGCACGAACGGGCGCGGCTTTTGCGTGAAATCGAAGCAGTCCGCGGCCGGCGACGCGGCACGCTTATCGGCATCGGAGAGCTGCGCCAGACCGAAGAGATCCTCGGCAAATCGCAGGACGCTGGTCGTCTCGTACTGCACGTGCGAGACGTGGCCGCGCTTAGCATACGGCGAGATGATCAGCAGCGGCACGCGGAAGCCGAGGCTGTCGCGTCCGAGATAGGGCGGCGGAACGTGGTCGTAGAGGCCGCCCCAATCGTCCCAAATCACGAAGATCGCCGTCGAATCCCAAAATTTGCTCTCCCCGACGGTGTTGACGAGCGCCGTCACCCACGACGGTCCGAAGCCTCCACCGCAGTTCGTGTGGTCGGAGTCGTGGCAGTGCGGGGTGATCCAGGTAAAGTTGGCGAGCTTGCCGGCGCGCACGTCGGTGATGAATTTCCAGTTCGGCGTGATGACGTACTTCCAATCGGGGCCGTAGCGAATATGCTCGACGGCGCGATACGACGACCAGGCGGCGCCGGCCGTCGTAAAATCCTGACCGAAGACGCTGGCGTAGAAGCGCCACGTCAGCTTGGCTTTGTCGAGCTCGTCGCCGAGCGTTTGATAGTTGAAGCACGGTCTGGTTAGCGGACCGTCGAGTTCGCGTTTCGCCGTGATCGTTCCGACCGTGTCGCCCTTGCGGAAACCGCAGCCCCAAGCGCCAAGCGGCAGATCAACGGCCCAGTCGGCCTGCGCGGCGATGATGTATTGATGCGCGACAAAACTCTCGTCAATCTGCGACGCAAAGTTTTTGTCGGCGAGCACCCACTCGTGCGCCATGTCGAAGTACGGCTTCGAATCGCTGTGTGGAACGTAGACGTACTGCGGGTTGAAAAAATGCGGAAAGGCTTCTTCGAGGTCGAAACCATTCATTCGGCAGTCGGTTCCCGGCAGCTTTCCGGTTCCGTTGCAGGCCTCGAACATTGCCGTTGCCGAGTGGTCGATCGATTGTACGTATCCCAAGGTTTTTGGCTGTAACTCGATCGTTTGGCCCTTGGAGTTCTTCCCTTTCGAAACCGTATCGGCTCCGGGGTATCCTTGGAAAAGATTGTCGAAGCTGCGATTCTCTTGCACGATGAAGACGACGTGCTTGATCTTGCCGGCGCCGGTCCCATCGAGCGCGCGCAGCGCCGCTCCACCGCGCATGTATGGCAGCTTCCCTACGGTGTCATCCTGAGCGGAACGACCGTACGGAACGGCGTCGAAGGATGCGCATGCCCCAAGGGTCAGCGCAGCTAGAACCGCGGTCAAAATCTTACTCGTCATCGGGTGCAACGTCGTTCTCCACTTGGTGCATGAAGAAACCCGGACCGTGGGGCGCCTTGATCTTCACGAATGGCCGGGGCGCTTGCGAAAAATCAAAGCAGTCCTGCGCCGGCGATGCGGCCCGCTTGTCGGCCGCCGCAAGCCGATCGAGTCCGAAGAGATCCTCGGCGAAGCGCAGCACGCTCGCCGTTTCGTATTGCACGTGCGAGACGTGCCCGTGCTTGGCGTATGGCGAGATCGCGAGCAGCGGAACGCGGAAACCCAGGCCGTCGTAATCCTCGTACGGCGGCGCAACGTGATCGTAAAGACCCCCCCAGTCGTCCCAGATCACGAAGATCGCGGTCGAATCCCAAAACTTGCTCTTGCCCACGGTGTTCACCAGCGCCGCAACCCACGAGGGCCCATAGCCGCCGCCGCAGCTGGAGTGATCCGAATCGTCGCAAACGGGCGTGATCCAGGTAAAGTTGGCGAGCTTGCCGGCGCGCACGTCGGTGATGAACGTCCAGTTCGGCGAGATCACGTACTTCCAATCCGGTCCATGGTAGATGTGCTGCACGGCTTGGAACCCGGACCAGTCGTATGCTTGTCCCGAACCGCTGCGAAAGCCGCCGGCATAGAAGCGCCACGAAAGTTTGGCCTTATCGAGCTCGTCGGCGAGGGTTCGATAGTCGAAGCAGGCCGGAATCGGCGTCCCTTCGGGATTACGGTCTTTGGTGATCGTCGGAATCGTATCGTGGCTGCCGCCGCTGCAGCCCCAGTTGAACAGCGGCAGATTGACGGTTGACTTCGCCTGCGCGGCGATAACGTACTGATGGGCGACGAAACTCTCGTCGAGCTGCGATTGGAACATCTTGTCGGCGAGCGCCCATTGGTGCGCCATGTCGAAGTACGGCTTTGAGTCGCCGTGCGGCACGTAGGTGTACTCGGGATCTTTGATGCTCCCGGGGCCGCCTTCTTTATTGAAGCCGTTCATGCGACAATCGGTCCCCGGCAGTTTGCCGGTGCCGTTGCAGGCCGCAAACATCGCCTGAGCCGTATGGGCGACGTCGAATTTTTCCGCCAGACCGACCGGCTGCAGCGCAATCATCTTCCCGCGTGAATTCTTGCCGCTGGGCACCGTGTCCGCGCCGGGATAGCCCTGAAACAGGTTGTCGAAGCTGCGGTTCTCTTGCACGATGAACACGATGTGCTTGATCTTGCCGGCGCCGCTCGCGTCCAGCGTCCGCAACGCCGCGCCGCCGCGCATGTACGGCAGCGTCGCGTCGCCTTGAGTCGTGTCACCCTGAGCGGAGTCGAAGGGTTGTCGAAGGGCGCACGAGGCAAGCAGCGCCGCCGCGACGACCGTTGCCAACAGCTTATTCATAGTCGGGAGCAAAGTAGTCGCTTCCATAGCGGTGGATGAAAAAGCCGGGGCCGTGCGGCGCGGCGATCTTCACGAACGGACGCGGTTTCTGTGAGAAATCGAAGCAATCGCCGGCCGGCGAGGCGGCACGCTTATCGGCGTCCGCGAGCTGCCCGAGGCCGAAGAGATCCTCGGCGAAGCGCAGCACGCTGGCGGTCTCGTACTGCACGTGCGATACGTAGTCTTTCTTTGCATAGGGCGAGATCACGAGCAGCGGTACGCGAAATCCCAAACTGTCGCGACCCAGATATGGCGGCGGAACGTGATCGTAGAGCCCACCCCAGTCGTCCCAAATAACAAAGATCGCCGTCGAGTCCCAAAACTTGCTCTTGCCGACGGTATTGACGAGCGCCGCCACCCACGAGGGACCAAAACCGCCGGGACAGTTGACGTGATCGGAGTCGCGGCAGACCGGCGTAATCCAGCTGAAGTTCGCGAGCTTACCCTTGCGAACGTCGGTGATGAACTTCCAGTTTGGCGAGATGACCTTCTTCCAGTCGGGTCCGTAGCGGATGTGCTTGACGGCTTGATAACTCGACCACGTCGCGGCGTAGCCGCTCGAAACGCTGCCGTAAGTGCTTGCGTAGAACCGCCACGAAAGGTTGGCATTGTCGAGTTCGTCGCCGAGCGTTTGGTAGTCGAAACAGGGCAGCGTCTTTGGGCCATTCGGGTTCCGATTTTTGGTGATCGTGGCGACGGTGTCGCTTGGCCCTTGACCGCAGGCCCATTTTTCGGTCGGCACGTTCACCGTCCATGCTGCCTGCGCCGCGATGATGTATTGGTGCGCGGTGAAGCTCTCGTCGAGTTGCGATGCAAACGTCTTGTCGGCGAGCACCCACTCGTGCGCCATATCGAAGTACGGCTTTGACTCCGAATGCGGTACGTAGACGTACTCTGCGTTTGGCGGGCCGCCGCCGGACTCTTCGTCGGCGAAACCGTTCATGCGGCAATCCGTACCCGGCAGTTTGCCGGTGCCGTTGCAGGCTATGAACATCGCCTGAGCCGAGTGGTCGATCTCGTACCATTTCTTTAGGCTAACCGGCTGCAGCTTGATGGTACGGCCGTGGAAGGTTCTGCCGCTGGAGACCGTGTCCGCGCCCGGATAGCCCGCAAACAAGTTGTCGAAGCTGCGGTTCTCCTGCACGATGAAGACCACGTGCTTGATCTTTCCGGCACCGCTGGCGGCCAGTGCCCGCAACGCTGCGCCGCTGCGCATGTACGGCAGCATCGCGTCGCCCTGAGTCGTGTCACCCTGAGCTTGTCGAGGGGCGACCGAACAGCCCGCAAGCGCCACAGCGAGCGTGACGTAAGCGATCGCTTTACTCATACGTCGGTGTCCGGAATCCGCGGGTCAACCGGCTGGTGCCAAAAGAAGTCCGCGTTTTCGGGGGCCTTGATCGGAACGAAGGCGCGGGGCGGCTTGGAAAAATCGAAGCAATCGCCGGCCGGCGAGGCCGCGCGGGCATCTGCAGCCGCGAGTTGTCCGAGGCCGAAGAGATCTTCCGCAAAGCGCAGCACGCCGGCGGTTTCGTACTGCACGTGTGAGACGTAGTTCTGCTTCGCGTACGGTGAGATGACGATCAGGCCGACCCGAAAGCCGAGCCCGTCATAATCTTTGAACGGCGGTGGAACCGGATCGTAGAAGCCGCCCCAATCGTCCCATTGCACGAAGACCGCCGTCGAGTCCCAGAACTTGCTCTTACCGACCGCGTTGACGAGCGAGGTCACCCAGGATGGCCCAAGCCCACTCCCGCATTGCGGATGATCCGAATCTTCGCAGGTTGGCGTGATCCAGGTGAAGTTCGCGAGCTCACCGCCGGCGACGTCGTGGAGAAACTTCTTCTGGGGAGTGATCACGTTCTTCCAGTCGGGCCCATAAAAGATGTGCTTGACGGCTTGATAGCCCGACCAATATCCGCTGTTTGGCGTAAAATACTGGCTGGTATAAAAGCGCCAGCTGCGATGGGCGCGATCGAGCTCGTCGCCGAGCGTCTCGTAATTGAAGCAGGGCCGTTGAGTGTCGCCGAGCGAGCGTTGCTCGGTCAGCGTGTCTACCACGTCGGTCTTGCCGCCCGGACAACCCCACGGAAAGAGCTGCGGGATATCTACGCTCGACTTGGCCTGCGCCGCGATGATGTACTGATGCGCGACGAAGCTCTCGTCAAGCTGCGACGCAAAAGTGTGGTCCGCTAAGACGAACTCGTGGGCCATGTCGAAATACGGCTTGCTCTCGGCGTGCGGGACGTAAACGTACTGTCCGCGTCTGGGGCCGTTAATTATCAACTCGAGATCGAACCCGTCCATCCGGCACTTGGTGCCGCGGAGCTTGCCTTTGCCGTCACAGGCTTCAAACATGGCGCCTGCCGAGTGGTCTACGTCGTAGACCGTCTTGAGCGACGTCGGCTTCAGCGCGATAGTGTGGCCGTACGAATCCTTACCGGTCGAAACGGTGAGCGCACCGGGATAGCCTTCGAACATGTCGTTGAAGCTGCGGTTCTCTTGCACGATGTAGACCACGTGCGCGATCTTTCCCGCACCGGTCCTGTGCAGCGTCTGCAACGCCGAGTCGCCACCGACGTACGGCACGCTATTGGGGACCACGCATCCGGTTAAAGCAAGTGCTGCAGCGCACGCCGGGATGCGAATCATTGCGCGTCCGGAATTCGGGGATCGACCGGCTGATGCAAGAAGAACCCTGCGCCCAGCGGTGCTTTGATCGGCACGAACTTGCGCGGCGGCTTCGAGAAATCCAGGCAATCGGGCGCAGGCGACTTGGCGCGCTTATCTGCAGCCGATAGCCGGCCTAAACCAAAGAGGTCTTCGGCGAAGCGCAAGACGCTCGCGGTTTCGTACTGCACGTGCGAAACGTAGTTCTTCTTTGCGTACGGTGAGATTACGATCAAAGGCACGCGAAAGCCAAGTCCGTCGTAATCTTTGAACGGCGGCGGTACCGGATCGTAGAGGCCGCCCCAGTCGTCCCACTGCACGAAGATTACCGTCGAATCCCAAAACTTGCTCTTGCCGACCGCGTTGACGATCGACGCGACCCACGACGGGCCGAAGCCGCCGCCGCAGGCGAGGTGATCGGAATCCGGACAGGTCGGCGTGATCCAAGTGAAGTTCGCGAGCTTGCCGCCGGCGATGTCGGTGAGAAACTTTTTCTGCGGTGTAATGACGTCTTTCTTCCAGTCCGGCCCGTGGTAGATGTGCTTGACCGCTTGATAGGAAGACCAGAATCCGCTGTACGGTTTGGTAAACTTGCTCGTGTAAAAACGCCACGAGAGCGTCGCGGCGTCGAGCTCGTCGCCGAGCGTCGTGTAGTCGAAGCACGGCACCTGTGGGGTTCCGTACGTGCGCTCTTGCGTTAGCGTCGCGACCGAATTGGTCTTTCCACCCGGGCAGCCCCAATAGGAATCCGGCACGTCAACGCTCGACTTCGCTTGTGCCGCAATGACGTATTGATGGGCGACGAAACTCTCGTCAAGCTGTGACGCAAAGAGGTGATCGGCCAAGACGAACTCGTGCGCCATGTCGAAGTAGGGCTTGCTCTCGGCGTGCGGCACGTAGGCAAATTGCGGATTGGTGGGACCCCCATAGCCCTGCTCGCGTTTGAATCCATCCATCCGGCACTTCGTTCCGGGAAGCTTCCCTTTGCCGTCACAGGCTTCGAACATCGCGATCGCCGAGTGATTGATCTCGTAGACCGTTTTGAGCGAGACCGGTTGGAGCGGAATCGTATCTCCCTCACCATCCTTGCCGCTGGAAACGGTCAGCGCGCCGGGATACCCTTCGAACATGTCGTTGAAGCTGCGGTTCTCTTGAACGACGTAGACGACGTGCGCGATCTTGCCGGCGCCGGTGGCGTCAAGCGCGCGCAGCGCGGCCCCGCGCGCCATGTACGGCACCGGCAGCACGCCGCCACTCTGACAACCGGCGCATGCGGCCAAAAGCGCCGCGACCGAAAGCAGCAGCTTCACGGTATGTAAATGCGGGGGCCGAGCGCCGAGCCCCTCTCCCTGGCAGGTAGCCGAGCTGACGCGGCGCAACCTATGGACGCGTAACGCGTATTGGGCGCCGGACGAGGGGCTTTCTCCGTGAAGAGATCGGTCATGCTCTTGCCGCTTCTTGCGGTGCTGGCGCTGCCTGCTTGTAATGCCGGCGGCGGCGGGAGCGTGCCCGCTGCACCGCTCGAGCGCTCGACGCAAGCGGATACTACGGACCCCGCACGAATTGCCGGCGCCGGCCGGCGGGTCTGCCCAGCAGTGCCGCCGAGTTACGCGCGCTGCGACGCGCTGATCGTGCGCGACGCGACCAGTGGTCCCAGCGGCTGGGTGCCGATCGATTTTCAGCGAGCCTACAACCTCCCGTCGTTGACTCGCGGCGCGGGAGCGATTGTCGCAATCGTTGACGCATACGATAATCCCAATGTCGCCTCCGATCTGCAAACATATCGCAAGACCTTCGGCTTGGGGAAGGCGCCTTTCACTAAGTTCAACCAAGCCGGAGAGATCGGGAACTATCCGCAACCCGGCAAGTCTTGGGGGCTCGAGGAAGATCTTGACGTCGAAATGGTGTCGGCGATCTGTCCCAAGTGTACGATCTACTTGATCGAGGCGAACCGCGAGCTCCCCGGCGACCTCGAAGCCGCCGAAGCAGAGGCGGTGACGCTGGGCGCGCAGGTCGTCAGCAATAGTTGGGGTTGCGCCGCGCTCGGCTGCGTGCAAGGTTCGTACTTCGATTCCTCCGGGATTGTATACGTAGCGTCGGCGGGCGACGACGGTTACGGTACGCAAGCGCCCGCGGTGCTCGACACCGTCGTTGCGGTCGGCGGCACGGAACTGGCGAAGCACGGTGCGGGCTACGCGGAAAGGGCGTGGCGGTGGACGGGATCGGGCTGTGCGCACCACATACCGAAACCCGCATGGCAGCACGATCGGGGCTGCAAATCACGAACGATGAACGACGTTTCGGCGGTCGCGCGCGACGTCGCCGAGTACGACAGCTTCGGTCATCGAGGCTGGATCACCGTCGCGGGCACGAGCATCTCCTCGCCGCTGATCGCGGGAGTTTTTGCGCTTGCCGGCAATGCGGCATCGCTCGATGCACCCGAGCAGTTTTGGATGCTGGGCAAGAAAGCGCGCGCCAAAGATCTGCACGATATCGTTCGCGGCAACAACGGCACGTGCCGGCACCTGTACCTCTGCACGGCGGGACCCGGTTATGATGGACCGACCGGCTGGGGCACGCCCAACGGCATCGGCGCGTTCTAGCTCGATGCCACGCACTAGCAAGACGTTTGGATTGCTGCTTGCAATGCTTGCACTAACGTCGTGCGGTTCGAACGTGGTTTTCAACGCGCCGGCGTCGGTTCGCGGCGAAGCGCCGCAGTGGATGGCAAAAGGAATCGCCACGCCCGCCTGTCCGCAACTCGCCGGCACACCCTCCTGTCTCGCGCTGGTCGAATCGAACGGCTCGGTCAGCCGTGCCGTTGCCGGCTGGACGCCAAGGGATTTCCAAGCGCGCTACCACCTTCCGTCGTCTACGAGCGGCGCCGGCCAGGTCGTCGCGGTGGTTGATGCATACGACAATCCAAACGTCGCTTCGGATCTTGCGGCCTATCGCAAAGAGTTCAAGCTTGGAAAGGCGACGTTTGCTAAGTACAATCAGCGCGGAGGGCATCGTACCTATCCGAAAGGCAGCACCGGCTGGGGCCTCGAGATCGATCTCGACGTCGAAATGGTCTCCGCCGCCTGCCCGAAGTGCACGATTTATCTCGTCGAGGCCGACGGCGCGGACGGCAGCGACCTGCAAGCCGCCGAGCGCGAAGCGGTGACGCTCGGCGCGCACGTCGTCGGCAACAGCTGGATCTGCTACGACTCGAACTCGTGCGTCAAGCCAAAATACTTCGATGCGCCGGGCGTGATCTATCTCGCCGCCTCGGGCGATCTCGGCTACGATAACAACGGTGCGCCGGAGTCATTTGCAAGCGTCGTTTCGGTCGGCGGAACTGTGCTCGCGAAGTCGGGCTCGAGCTACAGCGAGATGGTTTGGGACGCCGCCGGCGGCGGCTGTTCGTCCAACGGCGGCTCGTCCGGCGTCGCAAAACCAACGTGGCAGAACGATCCCAACTGTAAGTGGCGCACGGACGACGACGTTGCGGCCGTCGCCTGGGACGTCGCCGAGTACGACAGCTACGGTTATGGCGGCTGGTTCGTGATCGGCGGCACGAGCATCGCAGCATCGCTCACCGCCGGAATATACGGGCTGGCCGCAAATGCGACCGGTCGCGATGCCGCCCGCAAGTTCTGGCATGAGGGATTGGGGAAACGCGATAAGCAGCTCAACGCCATCACCGTCGGTGCCGACGGCGACTGCGGCGGCGAGTACCTGTGCCAGGCCGGCACGAGAGAGTTCGGAAACTATTCCGGGCCGGCGGGTTGGGGAACGCCGCTCGGCATCAAGGCCTATTAGGACGCGATCGAGATATGACGACGAAAACGCTTCTTGCGCTTGCCATTTGCACGTTGGCCGGCTGCGCACCGCCCGGCGTGGTCGCCCTTCGACAGGCTCAGGGTGACACGTTTGGAGCGTCGCAAAGGTCGCGTGTCATCCTGAACCTGTCGAAGGATGACTCGACGAAGACGCCCATCAAGCACGTGATCTTCATCGTGCAGGAGAACCGGTCGTTCAACAATCTCTTCATGGGTTTCCCCGGCGCGACGACGGCGAAGTACGGCTACGATCAGTACGGTAAAAAGATCAAGATTCGTCCGCGCGATCTCGGCGCGCCGTGGGATCTCGGTCACGACTCGGGCGCATTCTTCGCGGCCTGTGACGGAACCGGCAAACTGCCCGGCACCGATTGCAAGATGGACGGCTGGAACGGCGAGGGCGCCGATCAGGGTGCTCCGCCCAATCCCGCTTACTCGTATGTGCCGCAAGACGAGATCACACCGTACTGGACGCTGGCCAAGCAGTACGTACTGGCCGACAACACCTTTGCCTCGAATCTCGACGGCAGCTTCGTCGCCCACCAATACATCGTCGCGGCGTTCTCGAGCCACGCGGTGGATTTTCCCTTCGGGGTGTGGGGCTGCAACGGCGGCAGCGGCGATAAGGTCACGACCCTGACCGGCAAACGCGCGATCGGGCCATCCATCGCTCCCTGCTTCACGAATCCGACGATCGCATCGGAGGCCGATGCGGCCGGCATCGGCTGGCATTTTTACGCCGGACCGATCACCGGCGACGGCGGAATCTGGTCGTCGTATCAGGCCGACGAGAAGATCGTCAACGGTCCCGATTGGAAAGAGGACGTGGTGAGCCCGCCATCGCGTTTCCTCAAGGACGTCGCGAAGGGTAAGCTCGCGAACGTGACCTGGATAACGCCGACCTTCGAAACCTCCGACCAACCCGGCATCAAGAACGCGCATGGTCCGGCGTGGGTGGCCAGCGTCGTAAATGCGATCGGGGAGAGCAAGTTTTGGAATTCTTGCGCGATCTTTCTTTTTTGGGACGACTGGGGCGGCATGTTCGATCCGGTCAACCCGGTCTTCGAGGATTACGACGGTCTCGGATTTCGCGTTCCGCTCATCATCATTTCGCCGTACGCGGAGCAAGGCTCGGTGACGCACGTGCAATACGAAACCGCAAGTGTGCTGCGCTTCATGGAAGACAACTTCGGACTCGCGCCGCTCGCCAAGGCCGATGCGCGCGCGAGCGATTTCGCAGACGATCCGGCAGCGTTCGATTACGCGCAGAAACCGCGCAAGTTCAAGAAAATCGCGGGAAGCGAACCGCTTTGGTACTGGATGCAGCTCGAGCGCAGCAGCGCGCGACGGGCAGCGGCGGCAATCCTCGGCGACGACTAGCGAGCGCAGCGCACGTCGCGCAAAAAGGAGGCCCGGCACAATGCCGGGCCTCCTTATCTCCTATTCTAGGCGTTGGCGCCGAGACTAGTAGATGCCGAAGGTTCCGTAGGCGGTCGAGCTCGGGTAGTAGTAGAGATACGCGGACGTGTTGTCATAGAAACGAGCTCTGGCATGCGCCGCATAGTGGCGGCCCGGCTCGATGTACTGATAGGTCGGGTTACCCGGCGACGGATAGTAGTCGGAGCCCGCGATTTGGCCGCGGCCGACCGAACCGCCGGTCCGGATTTTGGTGAAGTTCGCGCTGGCTACGATGTCGTAGGTCGGCGGGCAGTCGTACGTGCTGAAGCACGCTGACCACTCGGTGTAGGGGCCCGAGCCGTAGTTCAACGCGAAGCAGGCAATGACGGTGCTGGGGCATGCCGGGCGACGATCCGGATGGACGGCGATCACTTCCATTTTTAC
>JBAVSO010000109.1:0-24561 GCA_049695635.1 Candidatus Cybelea sp.
ACATAACCCTGCACGAAGTTGTATCGGGAAACGGACAGCAACTAGTCTTTGACAGCTATTGTACACGATAGGCGAGCGAATTGGGTTTAAGCAGACTCTCATGGGCACGTAAGTCCACGTCCGCAGCGCATCGGCATGATTTTAGCCAGCGCAATCACAAGTCCGTTTCGACACCATGGGCGCTCCTTAACGCAGGCGTATCGAGCGATGGTTTTGGCCCAGCAGACAAAATAATGAGGCATCCGAAGACCACCGTTAGCAGACCTGGATGCCGCACGGGGCCTGCGTAGCCTTTGTCAGAATGCTACGGATCGTCTAGGGGGGGCGCCTAATGGCTGAAGTTGATCTGGAGCAGATTCATAACGATCTGGCTGGCATTGCGGACCAGCTAGACTTGATGGTTGATGCGCTTCTCGCTCTTGCTCTCGCTCAGAGCGACGACGCGAAGGTTGTTGAGGTCTCGAGGGTACTCTTGCAGGGAGTGAATCGAAAAGTGCTCTCTTCCCGTTTGCGCCTGCTTGATCGGCCCGATAATAGCGAATAAGCGCGTGTCGCTCGCGCTCCCCGCGTCGCCCTGTCTAGCGATGATCGACCATAATACGAGGGTCCATATTTCGGAGCGAGCTGATGGTCTTACGTTCATCCGCGTGCAAACGCATTTGACGCAGCTCTTCATGAGGGTCGCCCTCTATCTGATCACGCGAACGACCCGTGGCGGAGTCGAGGCACGACCAAACCTTCGACAAGCGCAGCGCCCCGCTTCGCCTGGCGCGAAAGGAATAATGCCGAAGTTCCTCAAGGAATCAGGCGTTTTCGATGCTGGAGATGGGGAACTCGAACTCCCCCACATGCGAAATGCGAAGCACAGCGGCTGAGCCTTCGAGTGGCTCGGCGGCCAGAAACAAAAAGGGCGCCGCTGTTGTACATTTGCTGGACGGAGCCTGAAAGTATTCCAAAAGCTCTTGTAAAATAGGGACAGTTTTAGCCCCAGCGGGATTCGAACTGTCGTACGGCGGTCCTGGCCGAACCTGCCCAATACTTAAACGTCCGATGCTACAGGGGTTTCCCGATACTCACATCCTGACCGTGGGAAGACGCTGATGTCGCCGCTTCTGTTCGCGACGAAGAGATCGCCCGACGGTCCGATACGTGAGCGAACCTTCAAAGTGCGGCTGCTCTTATTGTAAAAGGTGCGTTTTCTCTACGGCGCCTGCGCTGGGCCGATTTGGGGCGATCGCACAGGTTTGGCCATTCCATAGAAAACCACGACGCCTTGTCCACCGCATCGAGTTGAGAGCGCTTCCTGGGGCGTGCCGATACAGCTGTTGATGTCCTGCCAGTTGTTCATTGCCCAAACATTTCCGGCTGGATCGACAGCGATATCAGTTTGCATCTGCAAGCCTCCGCCGACGTAGCCGCCGGGCGGCGAAATCTGGTCGCCGGTCTTCATCCCTGGCGGGCAGTTCTCGATGCGGACGCCGCACAGCTCGACGATCGGGCTGCTCGCCATCGCGAAGTTGGAAATCCAGACGTTGTCGTTGCCGTCAACAGCTGCAGCCCAAGGCCCTGGAAGGCCCTCACCCTTAAATGGAGATCCCGGAAACTGCGTGCCGTCGGGTCGCAGGAGCGTAACGCTGCCGCCGTGGCTGCCTCCCTGCTGCTTGGACATCGTCGATGTAAGGTAGTCGGACGCCGCCTCAACACCCTTGAACTTTAGGCGTATACCCGTATTTACGAAATGTGCCAACGCCACTAGCCCGGTACCGAATCGGTTGGTGACCCAAACGTCGCCCCTGCTGTCAATGGCGAGCCCACTGTTGTTCACACCCGTCTTAAAGTTTTCGACTTTACTCGGATCGGAGGCGGGAAATCGAGTGACGTGATCGATACCACTGTTCGAAACCCAAATTCGATCGTGTTGGTCGATGCCGAGATGAAATGGCGCACGGAACGATTTGCAAGGCTCTTGCTTGTCCCCCTCACAAATGATCCGGCCTTTTGTAAGATCGCCTTTCGGAAAGTAAACGAGTTGATTTTTGGAGACGCCAAGAACCCACACGTCTCCGCTGGGGGTAACGATGATCCCCTGCATGAGCCCGAGCCTGCCGCCGAAGGTGATGCCTTCCGGAGGCGTGAGTGGTTTGCCGTCCTTGTCAAAAACCGTGATCGACCGGCTGCCATAGTTGGTGAACCATGCGTTGTCGTGGGCATCGATCGCGTTGCCGAAGGTTCCCCCCTCCATCCCACCGCCCGTGAAGCCTGTAGTGATCGGCGAAAGCGGCTGACCGTTTGGGGCGAACTTCGTGGCGTGTCCCTCCCATAACGAATCTTGGCCTTGCCAACCGATGGTGAAGTTGTCTGGGACCCAAAGGTTGCCTTGACTGTCGAACATCGCCTTGCCACCGGCGCGGTAGCCGCCGCCGTCAAACTTCAACGGCAAAACCCAGGCGCTCGGCGCCCAGCTGAGGTACGGCATGAACGGTACTGGCCGCAGATTCTCGCCCTGCGGAATCGGATAGAAATGATCGAGTAGCTCAAACACGCGCTGCGGTTTGTACCACGGGTAGCGCGCGATCCACTCGCTTGCTGCGAGTGTGTTGCTCGGTGCGCTGTGGACCGGCGGTGTCGAAGCGGAGAAGAGGCGAGCGCATGCGTCGGTTGTCACGCGTGCGATGCAGCCCGACAGTGAATCAGCTAATGTCGCGAAGTTTGCCATGGTCGGCGTCTGCGGACCATTTAACGAATCTTGAATGGCACCGCCCAACCCACCGGTTTGGAGATCCACGAAGTTCGGCACGTTCCCGGCTCCGATGCGCAGTCCAAGCGGATAGCCCACGATCGCAGTCCCATTGATGAACTGGTTCATGGTCCATACCGATGCCACCGTCGTTAGCTCATTGACGACGACATGCGGTGGGGCCTGTGCACCAAGCACCGAGATGAGGACGATAGCAGGATTGTTGCCAGCGATCTTAGCTGCTGCCGGTTCCCCGCCGGAAGCAACCACGTACAGAATCCCACTGCCGCCGCCAAAACTCATCGTAAATTTCCCGTCGTCGCCGGTCCGTGTCTGAGCTAACTGCTTGGGGGAGTCGGATGTAGCGCCATAGAGCGTCACCGTCGATTTTGCGATCGGCTCACCTGCACCGAGAAGCTGCCCGTCAAAGCTGCCCGCAGGGAAAGAGGCTGCGGAGCCGGGTGAGGCCGCGACCTCCGTTGCCGCGATGGATGGTTGGCTTGAAGCCGCAGAAGTCTCGCTGGCACGCTGGGGCTGCGCGCATGCCGCGAGAGAAACCGCCGTAAGCAATGCCGTGAATAACGCTCTTCTCATTCCTGAACCGCCTCTCGTCGACGCGCTACTGGGGCAACACGCTATAGAACGGAAGCGCCTCGATCTTTTTGGCGAGCTGCGGATCGTTCTCTTCGAAGAGCGCTGTTTTTTGGATGAGTGTACCGTCGCTTGCAAAGTACGCCTGCTGGGCGGAGACGGCGCCGAGATCGGGAACCGTGGTTGCCTGCCGCGCGCGCTCAAGCGTGCCATCACTTTGACGGAAGCATAGTTGCGTTGCGCGTTGCTTTCCGGAAGCATCAAACGAATGTGCGGCCACCCAAGCATAATTTGACCCTTGCTTGTAGACATCTGCGAGCATGATAGAAGCCCCCACCTTTTCGGCTACGGCGAAATCCGCGTCCGACAGAACGACCCAGGTGCCCGACTGATAGGCGACATGAATCGGATATAGGGCCATGACGGCGTTCTGGATCGCATTGCATTCTGTATCAATCTGTCCAATTGGGCTCGCGTCGCCTGCCTGCGCTTTCGCGGTCGTCGTCAAAGCGGCCACGAGGACCAGGGATGGGAGGACTATTCCAAGTCCTAAGGCGCGAAAGGGTCGTGACGAGGTCATCAGGCTTCCTTTCTCGATGATATGGGAGTGCTCAGGAAAGAACTTTTTCTGACACATCAGCCATGGGCACTCCTGCCAACTGACTTCTGCAGTGGTCCGTTAGCGAGGCATTACTCGCGCTTAAACCAGGCCTCGTCACGCTGTTCCGGATGTTCGCGAGCCCAGCTGCGATTGCCGCGATGCCGCTCGGCGATCCACTCACCTCGCGCGCGCTTCACGCCGAGGCTGCGTCGCGGATCGTTGCCCGCTGCGGCCCGCGCTTCAAAACACCCTCGTCGCTCATCGCGCAGGCGATGGGATTGGCCGGGCGCTCCGATGGTGCACCGGGGATAATGTGATGCTCGGCCCGATATGTTTTTTAGCCGAAAAGGCTCGGCTGTTGCACGTTTGTTGCACGGAGCCTAAAAGTCTCGCGAAAACCCTTGTAAACTAACGAGAATTATAGCCCCTGCGGGATTCGAAATGTCGTTTGGTTTCGCGCCACCCCAAAGCCCGCCCGGAGCGCCGATATTTCACGGCAGTTTCAGCTACCGAAGGATGCGAAAACGGCTTCTATAAGACTCGGATGTATGGAGTCCAGCATCGACAAGCGCCCGTTTCGGACAAAGCTGTGTCGGAGGGTCGTGCCAGTTGGACTTTGGCTGAGCGTTCTTGTGCAGTTCTCGTTTCTCGAAAACGCAAAGCCGGCGATGAGCCAAGAACTCGAGCCTCGCTCATATTCCGCTTCACCGATTGATGCAAATTTTGCGGTCGGAGCTCTGTCGAACTCGACGGGCACGGTGCCCCTCGACCCGTCGCTACCGCTCAGCGACGTACGCCCGGCGATCAATACAGTGGTTCTGGGTTTCACCCACACCTTCCGGCTCAGAGATCGCACGGCAAACTGGGCCTTTAGCATTCCATACCTCGGCGGCTACGTCAGCGCAGTCGTCTCCGGTCAGCGGGAAGCGGTGTCGCGCTACGGGTTCGCGGATTTTCGAGCCCGTTTTGGCGTAAATCTCCTTGGCCCGGCGCTTACGCCGGCAGAGTTTGCCCGTCGCCATCCGAGTACCACGCTCGGCGTAAGCATGACCGTTATCATGCCAACCGGCACGTACAGCCGGAGCGAACTGATCAATATCGGTTCGAACCGCTGGACGTTCAAGCCGGAAATCGGGCTGGAGCGCCCTATGGGGAAGTGGTTCACCGATCTGTCTGCTGGTGTGTGGGTTTTTGGTGAAAACACGGACTACTTTGGCGGTCAGGTTCTCCGGCAAGCGTCGCTTGGCATCTACCAGATTCACGCCGGATATGTTTTTCGTCGGAACCAATGGCTCGCGCTTGATGCGAACTACTATTCGGGGGGCGCGACCAGCGTCAACGGCGCGAATTCGATCGATTCGCTTGCCAACTCGCGCTACGGGCTCACCTTTTCGCAGCCGATGGGTTCGGGCTTGTCGGCAAAGCTTTCATGGTCGCGCTGGTTGAGCGGCCGATTCGGCCAGAAGTTTTCGACAGTTGCCGTCGCCCTTCAATACCTTTGGTTCAATCGTCGCTAGCGCACACGGCCGCGCACGTGCTCTGTTTTGCGCCGTCCTTTGCGCCTCGACGCGATTCCGGACGAGCCCTTTCGCCAGGGTGACGTCGTCGCACTCGATCTGCGTTCAACAGTCGCCCGACGAGATGCGTCTGTATGAAGCCCTTGGCGCGCTCATCCGCGCCATTGGCAGGCGCTGATGGGGATGCTCGGCGGAGGAGGACACTCTTAGCACGAAACGCGGAACCCATGGCGACCCAGCTCGATTCGGGGCCGCCGGCTTCGGCGCGTCCGACCGGCACGGTGACGTTCGCCTTCACCGATATCGAAGGCAGCACGCAACGCTGGGACCGCAACCGGGCGGCGATGCAGGATGCCGTGCGCCGCCACGACGCGCTGATGCAAACGGCAATCGCCCAGCACTCGGGCTATGTGTTTAAAACGATTGGGGATGCGTTCTGCGCGGCGTTCGCGCGTCCCGAAGACGCCGTTGCGGCAATCCTCGACGCGCAGCGCACGCTTGGGGTAGAGGATTTCTCGCGGACCGATGGATTGCGTGTGCGCGCAGCGATTCATACGGGCACCGCCGACGAGCGCGACGGCGACTATTTCGGTCCCGCGCTCAATCGCGTTGCGCGTTTACTGGCGATCGGCCACGGCGGTCAAGTGCTCGTCTCGGGCGTCACGACCGATCTCGTCCAAGGCGCGCTCCCATCTCAGGCAACGCTGCGCGATCTGGGCGAGCATCGCCTCAAAGATCTCGCGCGTCCCGAGCACGTTTATCAGCTGCTTGCGCCCGATCTCGCCGCAGACTTTCCGCCGCTGCGTTCGTTGCAGGTTCTTCCGAACAACCTGCCGCTGCAGCTCAGCACCTTCGTCGGTCGCGAGACGGAGATCGTTGAAATCGCTACGCTCATCGAAAAGCATCGACTCGTCACGCTGGTCGGCTCGGGCGGCGTCGGCAAGACGCGCCTCTCTCTGCAAGTCGCGGCCAATCTGCTCGACGGCTCCGGCGACGGCGTCTGGTTCATCGAACTCGCAGCGCTGACGAAGGGCGAGTACATTCCATCGACCGTCGCGCTGGCTCTCGGGCTCACCCTCGCGCCCGAAGGCGGTCCGGTCGAGAACCTCGTGCGCGCGCTCAAGGAAAAGCATGCGCTGCTCGTCTTCGACAACTGCGAGCATCTGGTCGAACCCGCCGCGTGCGTCATTTCGGCCATACTGCACGGTTGTCCAAAGGTCAAAGTGCTGGCATCGAGCCGTCAAGGGGTGGGAGTCACCGGAGAAGCGACCTATCAGGTGCCGTCGCTGGTCCTTCCAGTCAGAGATGCAGCGGATCTGCGTGCGATCGACGTGCTGCGCTATGAGTCGGTCGCGCTCTTCGTCGAACGCGCACAGGCTGCGAGCGCGACGTTTTCACTCACCGACGACAATGCGCCGATCGTGGCGGACATCTGCCGGCGGCTCGACGGCATTGCGTTGGCAATCGAGCTGGCCGCTGCGCGGGTGAAGATGCTTAGCCCGCACCAGCTGCGCGAACGCCTCGACGCGCGCTTCCGCGTGCTCACGGGCGGCGGCCGCGACGTCCTTCCGCGCCAGCAGACGCTACGCGCAACGATTGATTGGAGCCACGACCTGCTCGACGAGCGCGAGCGCGCGCTCTTCCGGCGGCTGGGGATCTTCGTCAACGGATTCGCACTTGAGGGAGCCGTCGCGGTCGGAAGCGGCGAGGAGCTTGATGAACTCGACGTGTTCGACGTGCTGGCGTCGTTGGTCGATAAGTCGCTGGTGCTCGCGGAACCGCGGGGTGACGCGTTGCGCTACCGGTTCCTCGAATCCACGCGCGCCTATACGTCGGAGAAACTTGACGACGCAAGCGAGCGCGATCTCGTTGCAGGCCGCCATCTGCGCTATCTGCGTGATCGCTTCGCGGAGTTGTGGGAACGCCTCGAGCGGGCCGCGCAACGTACCGATCTCGTGGCGGCGCTGCAGATCGAGCTGGAGGACGTGCGTTTCGCGCTCGACGGGGCCCTGGCGCGTTCGGCGATTATCGACGGCGGCGAGCTGCTCGCCAACATTTACATGAGTTGGCGAGCCATCGGACTCGAGGCTGAAGGCATGGCGCGGTGCGAGGCGTATCTCGCCGCGCTCCCCGCGGACCGGTCGCGGCTGCGCGCTCGGTTGTCAACTGCGTTGTCGTACTTGCTCAGCACTTCCGGCCACAAGGTGCACGCACTCGAGCTGGCGACGCAGGCGGTCGAGCATGCGCGGGCAAGCCGCGACGACTCGTTGCTCGCCTGGGCGCTGCGGGTGTATGCGATTGCGGCGACGTTCCTCAATCGGTTTGACGAGGTGGAGCTGGCATTGACTGAAGCTGAGGCGATCGCGAGAACCTCGGCTCACCTTCGCATTAAGTTGGTCGAAACACGTGCACTGTTCAGCCATTTTCGCGGAGATCTTGAGACGGCGGCGCGCATGCACGAGCAGCTTCGTTACGAGTGGCGCTCGCTCGGGAACACCCGCGCAGAGCAGAGTGCGGCGCTCAATCTCGCGGAGGTCGAACACGCGCGCGGTGAGACGCAGGCAGCGATCGCGATCGTTCGCGAGATTCTTCCGGCCGCGCGGTCCGGCACCGATAAGAACTTGCTCGTCAACCTGCTGTGTAACCTTCCGGGCTATTTCATCGCGGTGAACGATCTTCCCGACGCGGTCGCGGCGGCGCGTGAATCGATCGGCATTCAAGCCGCGCGCGAGCCCGACCATACGCGCGTTGCGGTTGCGATCGAGCACCTGGCACTCGTCTTCGCGCTGCGCGGCGACCATGCGCGCGCGGCGCCACTCGAAGGCTATGCCGACGCCGCGCTCGAGCGACACGGATTCTGGCGCGAGTTTACCGAGACGACGACGCACGACCGTCTCACCGCGCTCCTGCACGATGGACTCGCGCCCGACGAACTCGCGCGACTAAGCGCAGAGGGCGCTGCACTTGCACCGGAGGCGGCAATCGTGCTCGCACTTGAGGAGCCGTAGCGGCCCGAGTCAGAGCGCTTTCAACATCGTGGGTGTCGCAGTCTTAAGGCGATAGCGAGAAGATCGCTCCGTCATCGTTTGCGCCACCCTCGTCCGTGGTGCCATAGAGCGCGCCGTTGAGGTCGATGACGCTCGCGGTCGGTTGTGCGCCGTCTGGTTGACCTGCAAAGCTATAGAGTACGGTTTCCGCGCGGGACCTTGTGATCGCGAAGACCGTTCCGAGACCGTTGGCGCCACCTCCGGAGGTCGTGCCGTACAGTGTGCCCTTGACGTTGAGGAGCGCCGCCTCTGGATATGAGCCGTCTGCCTCGTCGAAGCTGTAGATCACGGTTTCCTTGCCGGACGTCGTGATCGCGAAGACCATTCCGTCATAGTACGCGCCCCCTCCGGAGGTGGTGCCGTAGAGCGTTCCCTTGACGTTAATGAGGCCCGCGAGTGGGCCTCCGCCCTCGGCGCTGAAGCTGTGGAGTACACGCTCCTTGCCGGACGTCGTGACCGCGAAGACCGTTCCGCAATCGTCAAGTGCGCTGCACGCGCCGCCATACGCGGTCGTGCCGTAGAGTGTGCCCTTGACGTCGAGGAGGCCCGCCGCTGGGTATGCGCCGTCCTTTCCGCCTTTGAAGCTGTAAAGCACGTTTTCCGTTCCGGACGACGCCACCGCGAAGACGGTTCCGTAACCGTTCGCGCCACCTCCGGAGGTTGTGCCGTACAGTGTGCCGTTGACGTCGATGAGGCCCGACGGGAATGCGCCGTCCCCCGAGCTACCGAAAGTGTGGAGCACGGTTTCTATGCCGGACGGCGTGATCGAGAAGACCGTGCCGCAACCGCGCGCGAACCGCGACTTGCAGAGATTCATCGCGCCGCCAGCTTTGGTCGTGCCGTAAAGTGTACCGTTGACTTCGAGGAGGGCCGCAACCGGTTCTGCGCCGCTCTTGCCTTTGAAGCGGTCGAGTACGGTTTCCCCGGACGTTCTAATCGCAAAGACCGTACCGCAACCTTGATGTTTAAAACACTTGTTCGCGCCACCGCTGTAGGTCGTACCGTAGAGCGTGCTGTCGACGTTCAGGAGGCTCGCCGCTGGGCTAGCTCCGTCCGTCCCGCCTTTGAAACTGTAGAGGACGCTGTACGCGCGACGCACGTGCGTTCGCTCAGCCGTGATTCCGGCGGACAATGGGTTAAGCGGCGCACCGATTTGCGGCGCAGCCGACGTTGGCGGTGACGAAGAAAGGCCGGTATTGCCTCCGCCGCACCCGGCTAAGATCGCTGCGCTAACAAACGCTGCGACGAGAGGGCCTGTTGAAGCGCGCATGTTCGGACCCTACTTTCCGAGGGCGCTCCAAACGCGAGATGCAGCTGGCCAAGACCGCGACCGAGCCGGCCCCTCGAAGCAAAAGATGCGCTTTCTCGCTCACTTTGTCAACGATTTGAGAAGAGTGGGCTGACGCAGTTTCGACCTGCCTTTTGTTATCCGCCAGGAAGGCCGTGGCGATAGCGAGCCAGTGCTCTCATCATGACGTACAGCTCTTCGTCTGAATATGAGCTCGTTAGTTTTTCTTGATCACCCGATCTCTTTGTCTCGAGCCGATCGAAGCCCCAACTGGCGTCTGGACCACAACGGGCCCACAACGGGCGGTGTGCTAGCGCCCGCATTAATATCCCATCTCTCACGAAATCCTGGCTGCAACCCCTATTCTTGGTGCAATCCCGGTATTAGGTCGGCATCATTATTCTGGACCACTACTTTATTGGCCGACTTTGGTGTTCCAGTGTGACGTGTAGGAAACGAATTCTAGGGGCCTCAGGGTCGTCGGAATGCTCTCATGCGAGCATTGGAGTCGTCCAGTTAAGTTCTAGCGCTTTCCTGGGCTGTTGTAGAGCTTTGTAGGATTCATATTCCCGGCCTGATTGGGTCTTGCAACAGATAAAACGCCGGTTTGCCGATCAAATCGGTCGATCCAGAAAAGTAATGAGCCCGCCGTTTGGAGCGGGCCCGTTTTGCGATGCTTTCAGGGCAAGTGTTTTCACGGCGATAACGTGAAGACCGCTCCGCATCCTCCGTGCTTTAAACAGTGCGCGCCTCCTCGAGAGGTCGTGCCGTAGAGCGTGCCGTTGACGTTGATGAGGCGCGCCTGCGGGGAAGCGCCGTCCGAGCCACCAAGGAAACTATACAGCACTCTCTCCGTGCCAGTCGTCGTAACGCTAAAGACGGTTCCGCAACCGAGGCCGTTGAAGCATCCGTTGCCGCCGCCATCGTAGGTCGTGCCGTACAGCGTGCCCTTGAGGTTGCTAAGGCCCGCAAGCGGGTCAGCGGCGTCTCCCGAGCCGCCGAAACTATGGAGCACGGCTTCGTTGCCGGCCGTCGTGATGGAGAAAACCGTTCCATCGTCGTGCTTGCCGCCAGCCTGCGTGGTGCCGTACAGCCTGCCCTTGACGTTGATGAGGCCCGCCCGTAGGAGACGGCCGTCCGATCCTTTTCCGAAGGTGTGGAGCACGCTTTCTGTTCCGGATGTCGTGGTCGAGAAGACGGTGCCGCAAAGCCCGCGGCTTCTGTCGCAGTTCGCGCCCCCTCTGAAGGTGGTGCCGTAGAGCGTACCGTTGACGTTGATGAGGTCCGCCTGCGGCTCCGCACCGTCCCCTGAGTCGCCGAAACTATGGAGCACGGCCTCCTTGCCGGTCGTGGTAATTGAGAAAACCGTCCCATCGGTGTAGTAGCCCCCTTCCTCGGTCGTGCCGTAGAGCGTGCCGTTGACGTGGGTGAGGCCCGCGTACGGGTATGAGCCGTCCCCTGAACTGCCGAAGCTGTGCAGCACGGTTTCCGCACCGGACGTCGTGATCGAGAAGACCGTTCCCTGGTTGCCCGCGCCGCCACCCGAGGTCGTGCCGTAGAGCATGCCGTTGACATCGGTGAGGCCCGCCGCTGGGTGCCCGCCGTCTCCCGAACCGGAGCCGAAACTGTAGAGCACGGTTTCCTTGCCGGAGGTCGTGATGGCGAAGACCGTTCCCTCGCCGTTCGCGCCGCCAGCCGGGGTCGTGCCGTAGAGCGTGCCCGTAACGTCGATGAGGCCCGCCGTTGGGTGCGCGCCATCTCCCAAACCTTTGCCTTTGAAACTGTAGATTACGCTGTACGCGGGACGCACGTGCGCTCGTTCTGCCGTGAGCCCAGACGATTGGCTCAGCGGCGCACGGATCTGCGGCGCAACCGACATAGGCGTTGACGAAGAGAGGCCGCTATTGCTACCGCCACATGCGGCTAAAAGCGCTGCGCTAAGGGAGACGCCAATGAGACTGATGACATGTTTCATATTTCTGCTGCAGCCCAGATCATGGTGTCACCTCAAAGATGGTCCCGCAGCCAGATGGGACGAAGGAAGTGCATACCACGCCACCACCCCCAACCGTTGTGCCGTAGAGTGCGCCGTCGACGGCGATCAAGTTGGACTGCGGCTCGATACCGTCACGTTTTCGTTCAAAAGCGTGGATCACGTGTTCCGCGCCCGCAGCCGTGACCTGAAAGACGGTACCGTTTTCGGATCTACCACCGCCCACGGGTGTGGTGCCATAGAGCGTGCCATTTAATTCGGTCAGGTCCGCGTCCGGGGCACCGCCGTCCTTGCCGCCCTTGAAATTATAGACCACTCTTTCCTTGCCGGCCGTGGTGATCTCAAAGACGATCCCTTGGAGGTTCGCTCCGCCACGGTAGGTAGTTCCATAGAGCATGCCCTTTACGTTGGTCAGGCCTGCGTGTGGTTCGTAGCCATTACGCCAGAATCTGTAGAGTACCGTCACCCTGCCGGAGGCAGTGATCTTAAAGACGGTTCCGAGGTTACCGCGTCCACCACTGACCGTAGTACCATAGAGGGCGCCCTTTAACTGTGTCAGGCCCGCCAGGGGAATTGCGCCGTCCTTTTCGCGTTGCTCGCCTTCGAAACTGTAGAGCACGGTTTCTTTGCCGGACGTCGTGATCCGAAAGACTGTCCCGCACCCGGAGGAGCGGCTGCATCCGGTGCCGCCCGCCCTTGTGGTGCCGTAGAGCGTGCCGTTCAAGACGGTCAGGTTCGCGATGGGAGCAAGGCCATCGGGAGCGCCTTTGAAGCTGTAAAGTACGGTCTCCTTGCCGGAGGTCGTGATCTTAAAGACCGTGCCGCAACCTCCACTACCAGAACACCCCGTACCACCCCTAGCGGTAGTGCCGTAGAGCGCGCCATTCACGTCGACGAGCCCCGCATAAGGATTGGCGCCATCCTTGCCGCCTTGGAAACGGTAGAGCACGGTTTCCTGACCGGACGTTGTGCTCTCAAAGACGGTCCCGCACCCGGAGGAGCTGCTGCACCCGGTGCCACCGTATGCCGTAGTGCCGTACAGGGTGCCATTTAACTCGATCAGACCCGCAAACGGCTGTGCACCATCATCGCCGCCTTTGAAGCTATAGAGATGCGTGAAGAGTGCAGCATTCGGTCGCGTTTGCTGCACGAACGATGCCTCCAAACGCTGCGGCGTCAAACCTGCAACCGCGGATTGCGCAGCCGACATTTGAGGCGCGACCGAAATCGGAGTTGACGAAGACAGCCCGTTATTGACTCCGCCGCACGCGGTTAAAATCGCTGCACCAAGGCAAGCGCTAATGATGGCTCGGTTTGAAGGACGCATAAGCTCTGTACCCTGCTCTCTGACGACGCAGCTAGAGATAAGCAACATAAGGCCGCCACGTATGGGCAACCTCATAGCCAGAGTGCGCCTTCCTGCTACCTTTGTCAAGCTTGCCGCGCACGCCGATACTCTTGAGAGGCATGTCAACCGAGTCCAAGCTGAGCCGTTCAGCGTAACGGCCGGTACTTCACGGCCAAAAGGCTGTGTTACACGCAAGCTTTGGTTGGGGCTTTGATCTAATCGCCTGGAAGGCGGTGGCGATTGCGGGCCAGTGCTCTTATCATGACGTGCAGCTCTTAGCCTGTGTACGAGGTTGTTCCATGTGTCTGCATTCACAAAGCTGGGCGGACTCCATCGGATTATTCAAGCCATCATGCGTTGGGATGACCGCTTGCCGCACCGATTCATTCTCGCCGGCGATCTCTACGGGCGAGTCGCGCCAGGCGAAGCCCTTGACCCCACAAGAGAATGCAACTGGCGTTTGGACTCCGCGTTCTATCCCGACAAGTCATTTTGGTATGCGTACGGTAGGGAGGGTGAATGGCGACATCGCATCATTCGGGAAGGGTACGTTGAGAGCGAGCCCCGTTTGCGCTATCCGCGTTGCGTTGCAGGCGATGGCACTTGGCCGGCAAAGGCTGGCAAACCGCTGAACCTCAGCGCGGTTAATCGGACACTTTGGCGCGGATCGCGCAAGCGTTAAACCAAACGGAATGAGAATCCGGTTTGGCTGTAGCTAGTGAGGGCGTGAGATAGCATAAAAGGCCAGTTTTAAATGGACTTCAGGAATTCGGGGTAGCTGGGAACGCGTAAAGAGCAACTCGCACCGGCGTTACCGCCTCTATCGATCGCTGGGCTTTGTCGAATGCGCTCGCACGCAGCCGTCACGTATGAATGTCCCACCTTATGGAGATGAAGCGGGAGTGATGGTTACTGCAACCGCGTACAGGTACGTCCGTCCAGAAAGGACTTTGATCGCGGCTCCGCCGGCCGGGTAGTTGAAGAATCCGGCGGCGTCGGAGAACTTGCCACGCTGGCTGTAGGGCACGATGGCCGTCGCGCCCTGAATCCACGACGGCATCACCGGCTTGCGCAACCCCGTGAAAGTCACCGTATTCACCACGGTTCCTTTGTTGCCGGAGAAACTTACCTGATAGATATCGTACGGTTTCTTGCGGTCTTGAATCGCGACGTAGTGGCCATCCCATTGAATTTGACCCGGCTCGCCGACCTTCTTACCGAGCGTTAGTTTCACGAGTTTGCTGCTTCCGCTCGGCAGCTCGAGGAAGATGGCGCTTCCGTTGTAGGCGTGCACACCGTCTACGAACAGATCGCCGCTTGCGTCATAGCCGCAAAATCGTAACTTGTAATACGACTTGGTATGGTAGACGTTCGCCTTCCCGCGTTCGTTGCGAATGACGCCGACGCCGCCTTGTCCGACGGCTGCAAGGTCGTTTGACGCCAAATCCGATGCGCAGCCCGCGACGCCAAAGGGGAGAGATTTAATCCGGATCGCCTTCGTGCTGCCGTACGCGTACTTATCAAGAGCGCCGTAATTCACGATCCAAACATTTCCCGATCGGTCGCTGCACGCGGCCGTCAGGTACGAGTAAAGGCCAAAGTCGATCGAGCCTACTTTTTTCCCTCCTGGGTACGTCACGAAGTTCACGTGGCCGTTACTCGCGACAACGTAAAGCAGGGCCTGATTCTTTGTCGCGCGGCTTTGCGGCATCGCGCCCGGCGCGCCGATCGGGGGCTGCGATGCGCCGCAGCCCGCAAGTATTGCTACGGCCACGCAGCTGCCAAGCACGGAGCGGCCCAAACGTGTACTCCTCATGACGTCCTCCTGAAAGCCTGCACAGATCGGCGGCTGACTACGTTCGTCGCGACCCAGCGCTACACCAGCGAAGCTAGCGCTTTTGCGCCTCTGCGAGGTCGCGCAACGCGATCCAATGCTTCGGATGCGGTACCTTAGAGGCAGCCCGGATGCGCGAGCAGGCCGCGAGCGGTAAGCCCGTCGTAGTTGCGATCGCCTTGAGCGTGAAGGCGGCGACTTCGGCACGATCTCGCGCTTGAACCACGCCTTGTCCCGGTCGGCCGGATGTTCGCGAGCCCAAACTGCGATTGCTGGCGATGCCCTTCGCTGATCGCCTCGCTTCGCGCGATGCCAAGAACGGCCAAATCCACGGCAACCTCCTTACCGCGGTAGCATCGACCAGTCTGACAGATACGAGCTGTTGCCTTCGCGGCACGCTCCGGATTCCGTCCGGTCATCACCTACCGCACGAGCTGCTCGTGCACCAATCTAACGGGCGGGTTCTCGGGCGCAAGAAAACGTCGGTGTCGCCGAGCACTAGCGGGAACGTTCGATCCCACCACCGGAGAACCGGCCGGATGAACATATCAGAAAATCAGACCCGAGGGTGCTCACTTGAGCCCGTTCAGTCGATCGAATACGAACGCGACCATCTCGCGGCCGGCGTAGAATACCTGCTCTAATCCCACAGGAAGCAACTGCTCGAGACTTAGGGCTTACGGTGCGACGATGGCGAAATTGCTCTTGACGAACGAACGGCCCGGTAGTAGCGTGCTGGTATTGAACGCCCACTTCGAGGAGGCGAAATGAACCTTTGTTTAAGCCGTGTAGTCGTAAAGCTAACGCTCCTTTGTACGGCATTTGCGCTTACCGGTTGCGCGGGCGGATCATCGACGACGACAACAACGCCGCCTGCCGCGAAGGCGAAGCACGCTACATCTGCGTGCCCCTGTCTTTATGTAGCGAATCCTGGAAGCTCCTCCGTAGCCGTGTTTGGCACAGGTTCGACTGGCAATGTCGCGCCGATACAGATGATTAGCGGCTCCAACACCGGACTGAACCTTTCAGCCGGTGTCGCCGTGGATGCCAGCGGGAATATGTACGTAGCGAACCAGACAGGGGGCCCAAGCAGGCACGGCTCGGTGACCGTCTATGCCGCTGGTTCGACTGGTAATGTCACTCCGATTCAGACCATTAGCGGTTCAAAGACCGCGTTGGCGAGTCCGCTGGGCATCGCCTTGGACCCGGCAAACGGAGACATCTACGTGGCGAACGCGAGTGGCGACAGCGTGACAATCTACGCTCCAGGCGCGAACGGCAATATCGCGCCAATCGGGACCATCGCGGGCGCGAACACCGAGCTTAATGGACCCGACGGTCTCGCATCAGACGAAAACGGCAACATCTACGTTTCGAACTTTGGCGGTGGTTCCAACGACAAGGGTAGCGTAACGGTCTTCACGGCGGGCTCCGTAGGGAACGTCAAGCCAAGGCAGACGATCAGCGATCCCGCCAAGCACTACCTCTCGTGGCCGTTTCAAATCGCTCTAGATACTAGTTTGAATATTTACGTTGCGAACTGGGGGAGCAACAGAGGCGGTGGCCACGTCACTGTCTACGGTGCGGGCGCCAATGGTATGCCGACCCCAATCCGAACGATCGGCGGCTCGAAAACGAACATCTTTAACGCCGCCGGCGTGGCCCTGGATGGCGACAACGATATCTACGTAGCGAACGGGACGAGCGGTCCAAGCGGGTACGGTTCCGTGACCGTCTACGCGCCGGGAAAGAAGCATAATGTAGCGCCGATCAACACTATCGCCGGCTCAAACACCGGACTAGATCGCCCCGCGGCGATCGTCATTCACTAAGACATGGTCTTTGTGATTTCGCAGCCCCTGCTCTTTTCGGAGCTCGCGATCACGTTCTGGCTGCTCGTCATGGGGGCAAAGGTTCGACCCTCAGTCGTACCCGCCGCGTAACCGCCCATGCTGCCGCTCGGGCACAGAGGAAACACCCCGAAACGCCCTCCCCCCTCAAAATGCGGCGCCCGGTCCCGGCTCTGCCAAAAGCCCGTAAAATCAGGATTTTTCGCGCGTTCCGCGATCGGCGGGCTCGGCGTGCGGCCTCATCCAAACTTTGCAATCGCGTCTGCAAAAACCGCGATGCGTCGAAAACGCTATGTGCCATACGGCTTTGTCGCTATGCTTTGCGATCCGTGCCCGTGCACTCTTTAGAGCCGCCGCTCGCGCACGCGCAGGATGCCAAGCCTGATCCGGAGATGACAACCGCGATCGTAGGCCCCGCAAAAACGACGCTCTATCGTCCCAACGGTCCCATTGGAGTGAGTCTAACACCCGGGCAACAGTCTTTCCTGGATTTTCACGTGTCTGCAGAAACTTAAAGGTCACAGAGCCTAGGAGTTCGGGAGCAATGAGCTAATCAATGCTTTGTATAGGTCTCCGGAGAGAATAATCACGGCGCCTTGCTGTTTTGCTCCGTGGCCTCAATCATCAGCGTTGTTCAGCGGTCTAGCTGAGTCTAGCATTCCAGGATTGCACTATGCGCTTGAGAATTCGGCCGTTGTTTTGCTTGGCTGCAATTGCATCGATCGTAACAATCGGTTGTTCCGGCCGGGCTCGCCCAGCGATTCCCCCCACTACCGCTTCGGGAACGCGTGCGGCCGACTCGTCTGCACTGGGAACAGCGGCGGGTGCGGGTCAAGAGACCGTTTTGTACAGCTTCGGAGCCACAGGCGATGGTGCGGGACCAGGGTTCGGCGTCATTACCGATGCATCCGGGGCGCTTTACGGTACGACCATCTTCGGCGGTACGAAGAGGGCCGCGGCCGGAACCGTCTTCAAGCTGACGCCGGACGGATCGGGATATAGGGAAAGCCTGCTCTACAGCTTTGGCGGCGGTCCCGACGGCGAAGGGCCGTTCGGCGGCCTGGCCATGGATGGACAGGGCGCTTTCTACGGAGTGACGCTGGTCGGCGGCAACAGCGGCTGCATCGACGGAGGCTGCGGACTCGTCTTTAAACTTACGCCCCGCAAGTCAGCCTCGGGTTATGTCGAGAGCACAGTTTACCGGTTCGCGAATACCGGCGACGCCAATCAACCCATCGGCACGCCGGTCCTCGACACGAACGGAAACGTGTACGGCGCGACGCAGTTCGGCGGCCCCGCTAACGACGGCGCGGTATTCAAACTCACGCCGGATTCGAAGGCCACGTCGGGTTACGCCGAGCAAGTGATATACAGCCTGCCGGGGGGCGCCGGCGGCTACCTGCCGCAATCCGGTCTCGCGATCGACGAACACGGCGCGCTGTATGGCGAGACGCAATATGGCGGCAATCTTGCGGCGTGCTCGGGGGGCTGCGGCGTCATCTTCAAACTCACACGTTCAGGGTCTACCTACGTCGGCGAAGTCATTCACGCGTTCGGCGCGCGTCCGGATGGTCAGCAACCGATGGCTGCGGTGACCGTCGACAACACCACCGGCAAAGTTTTCGGCACTACCGAATATGGCGGCACGTTCTATGGCACGGCGTTCGAATTGACGCCGTTCGGTTCGAGTTACAGGGAAAAGATTCTGCACGATTTCAGCCGGCACGGAACGCAGCTCGATACTAGCCCACTGCTGCTCGCGGCGCACGGCGATTTGTATGGCGCCGTGAATCAAAGCGGCGGCGGGTGCGGCACCACCGGATGCGGCAGCGTCTTTGAACTAGTAAAGTCCGGATCGCACTATTCCTACAAGTTGCTGCTGAATTTCCATAACGCTCTCAGCGGCGCCGAACCGGAAAGCACGGCGCTCATCATGGACGCAGACGGCGCATTGTATGGCACCACCAGGTCGGGCGGAGCCGAAACTGGCTGCGGCGACGGCGGTCCCGGGGGCGCGCTCGGATGCGGCGTCGTGTTCAAGCTAGTCCTTTGACGCAGCATGGTTTGCGGTGTCATCCCGAGCGCAGCGAGTGGAGTCGAATTTAAGCATGGCTACGAATTTGGTGACGCTGGCTGCGCTGAAGGAGAAACGATATGGGCACAAGTGCGATGATGAAACGGATTGCAGAAGCGTCGAAGCCTCCTAGAGGTAGAATTACCGGCGCCGTTTATTTGCTCTACTTTCTGACGGCAATATTCGCTCAGTTCTTGGTTGGCCGTACCCTCGTCATATATAGCGATACCGCCAACCTCATCGCGACCGCGTGCTATGTCGCCGTCGTCCTACTCTTCTATGACCTCTTTAGGCCTGTGAGCAGGAGCCTCTCCTTGTGTGCGGCGCTCTTCGGCCTCGCGGGATGCATAATCACCACCCTTGGTGTCTTTCATCTCGCTCCGTCCCACGTCAGCCCCATTCTATTTTTCGGACCCTATTGCCTCATGATCGGCTACCTCATCTTAAGGTCGACCTTCTTGCCTCGAACTCTGGGAGTGCTGATGATGCTTGCCGGTTTCGGTTGGCTGGCTTTTCTGTTGCCGCTGCTTGCAAACCATCTGTCCACCTACATTAAGGTCCTGGGCATTCTCGCGGAAGGATCGCTGATGCTATGGCTGCTCGTATTCGGCGTAAACGTTCAACGATGGAAGGAGCAGTCGAGCGTAGCGGGCGTCTAGCGCCTGATTTGGCCGACGGCTTCGCGATCGCGAGGCCGTGCTATATTGCCTGCATTGCAGGCTTTGCCTCTTGCGGCATGGCAGCTACGCGGCATAGCGGCGCGGATCAGCGGAGTATAGGGGTTCCGCTACCGCGAAACGCTAAACCGTGCGTCTCTGTAGCTGATCTATAGCTGCGAATCGCACGGTCGACGGTCGCCGCAACTCTACGCAAGAGCCGCGGTGTCTGCTTTTGCGCGCAAGTCGGGCAACCAAGGCAGATCTTTTTGCAGCCGGGACTCCGATCCGAGTGTCGAAGTATGTTCCTACCGCGCTCCGCCCTCGAGAGGGATTGACGATGCCACTTCGATCTATCCGGCCACACGCGTATGCCATGTATGCAGCGCTCGCGATCGCGACGATCTCGACGGCAAGTGCAAAAGGTGTGACGCTCGTCCAACAAGCGGATGGCTCCGTGCGGACGTACGTTGATGTCAACATCCGCATGGTTGGGCAAACGCTATGGCTTCAAAGCGCCGATAGGAAGGGCGTGCTCAAGATCGTTAATGGCGCCTGTTCGTTTACTGGACCGATTGAACGCTGTCTTCCGTACGCGGTTACGCTGATTCAGAATGGCAAGAGCCGCCGGATCGCGATTTTACATGGGACGGTCTTCGTGAATCTGTCGAGCGGCGCACAGCGTATGCCCCTCTCATCGCAGGAATTGGCTCCGCGAACGATACTCGCCTTGTGGCGCACGGTTCGAGGAACGTACGTGACGATAAAGGGCACGCTTGACGAGGTGCAACAATGAACGGATCTTTACGCGCCGCCCTGGCGCTCGCGCTTATCGTCGAACTGCCTGTTGCAGTGCACGCACAAAGTCACGGCGGAGGTGGGGGCAATGGCGCCGGCCATGTCTCGGCCGGCGGCGGTGCCCATGTCTCGACCAGCGTCGGAGGCAGCG
Source organism: Candidatus Cybelea sp. (assembly GCA_049695635.1). GTDB lineage: Bacteria > Vulcanimicrobiota > Vulcanimicrobiia > Vulcanimicrobiales > Vulcanimicrobiaceae > Cybelea. The sequence goes on from JBAVSO010000109.1 coordinate 20,486, forward strand.
CGCACGTCTCGGCCGGAGCTCCGCCCGCACAAGACTCGCGCGGTTTTAGCTTCCCGCATGAGACCAACGTGCAACCCATGCCACCGTCGCGCCCAGTCGCACCCCCAGCCTCATCCGTAACGGGCGCAAATCGCACCACTGCGACATATACGCGTCCGCCCTTCAACCGAAACGTTACGGGCGGCCCCTATCACGGACAATTTCATGGGCCGCCGATTTACAATCCGCGCCGTTGGCCTCGGTGGGGATGGAACCACGGCGTAATCTGGTATCCGGCGCCGATCTATTGGGGCGGTGGTTTTTGGGGTCCGTTCGCGTTCAGCGGATTAACTGCAGGCTTTCTTTTCGGATCGATCGTCGACTATCAAGACCAGGTCATCTATCCATCGTACCAAATAGCTCCGACCAGCCCCGGAGCGGAGCTTTTGCAGAACTACGGGCTAACGCAAACGCAGTGCGGGCCGCCGAACCTCGTCGTCATCTGGGGACCTGACGACAGCGTGATCTGCGCCTATCCGAACAACCTCGTGGCAGCGGGTAACTACGAACTCGATCCCACGACGTTAACGATCGTATCGAAATAATATAGAGAAGCCGGAAAAATGATCCCCAGTTGGTCCGGTCTATTTTCGACGAAATTGCCGGCATTTCGCCGAGCAGCGGCATGAAGTTTTCAGGAATCTTTGCCGCCGCGCTAGTTGGCGGATCACTGTTAGGCGGATGCGGCGGCGACCGTGGTTTCTCTTTACCGGCTCCGGCCGCTGCGCCGGCGGCGGCACGTCATGCACCGGCCCCAGCGGCCTTGGATGCGGCACGATCGCGATCGGCACGTCCGGCAAGGGATACCGCGTTCTGTATCGCCTTAAGGGTGGCGCTGACGGATGGAACGCGACCAGTCTGACGAGCGACATGAAGGGCACGCTGTACTCGGGAACATCTTTTGGCGGGCGCTCCGGCTGTGCTACCGGATACGGATGCGGAACGCTCTTCAAAGTGAGCACGTTGGGTAGCGGATACAGCGTTCTTTACCGCTTCAAGGGAGGCATGGATGGCTGGAATCCGTATTTGCACGGGCCGATCGAAGTAAGCGGCACGCTCTACGGAACGACGTATTACGGCGGAGGCTTCGGGCGCGGCGGCAGCGGATGCGGTACCGTCTTTGCGGTGACGCCTTAAGGTTCCGTTAGTGGCCGTTCTCCCGCAACACTCGGGCGATTAAGGAGGCGGTGCTTGCCGTCGGGAAGCCGACTCTCGGGTAGGATTTAGGCCCTCAAAATTACGCGCCTTCTCCCGGCTAAGCTGCCAAGGGTGCGCGGTGATCTGACCTGCTCCGAACTTAACGTCGCAATCTAAGCCGCGAGACTACGACGGCGCCGCGAAGCTGCAATGCCTTCTTCGATCGGTGCCGCTATGCCGCGAGGTTGCAATGCCGCAAAAAACAACGCTCGCAGTACGGCCTCGCGAGCGCGAACCCCGCGTACGGGGCCAGGTGATGCAAAAGGGCGCTCTCCCGTCAAGCGCAGAGTTGTCGCCTTAAGGCGGACGAAGCACTGGTCGCAGCGTAAGGACGATTCATGGAAAACCGTTTGCGTGTCGAACTCCTAATCGCAGCTTGTGCGCTCCTGTTAACCGGCATCGCGTCCATAGCGTCAGTCTACCAAGCGCATATGATCGCGCGGCAGTTCAGTTCTACGGAACAGCAGTTCGGTGCTACAGTGTGGCCCTACCTGACGATCGCAATCAGTCAAACACCGACGACCATCCAATCTTCGATCACCAATGACGGACTCGGCCCCGCGATCATTCGTTCGGCCGCGATTGGGTGGGACGGCACGAGAAGTTTCGGTTCCTGGCGAGATATGGCGACGGTGCTAATCACGCTGTCGTCCCCTCCGAAAGCGCGCAGCGGTCTGAGCTTTGTCGGCAGCACGAGTTCGCTCGACCCCGGGGACGTGATCCGGGCGGGCGAATCGCGTTCGCTGTTCTCGCTGCGCGGTTGGAACGGCTTCCCCGAGGCACTAGAACGGGACGCCATTCGCCACGGTCTCACTGTTTCAATTTGCTACTGCTCATTGCTCCGTACGTGTTGGATGAAAAGGTGGAAGGCGCAACTGCCGAGCGCGACCGCGCTACAAGACGTCGAGCCCTACGAGATTCGCAGCTGCCCTGCGCCGCACGGAATCTCTGGTTGATCGCATTTCAATAACGCTGCGGAGGGCAAGACCACTGCCGCCTCACAATCACAGCGAACCGCTACATGCACATCGTCAGGTGTAGCGTCGGTCCCGTCATGCGGCCACTGATTGCTGTAAAGATTGGGTAGTGCGGCGACGAGGGGCAGCCGATTCGGCGATGTTGGCTTGGAGCGATTGCGCAATCGTAACCTTTGCGCCTGATTTGAGCTTAGCCATTGGCGCCTTCTCGAAGGACAAAGCTGGCAAGAAAGCGCATCGTAGGCACCTAAGGGCCTCTCCTCTGTGCTGGCGGCCGCGGCTGCTCGCACGATCTCCTATGGTAGCCCCAGCCCTTCGCGTCTATCCTGCGGAGCTTTTTTGCTTCGGGCGCGAGTGTTTACCTTGGATGAGCCGCAGGTCCGTCATCCCTCTCGGAGTTGGAGTGAATGCAACGATCATACAAGATCATCAGCGCGTGCTTTAGCGCGGCGCTCTTAGTCGCATGCGGCGGCAACAACGGTCTGTCTTCGTCAACGCCGATGCCGGTCGCGCCGCTGATCACTGAGCCTCAATCCGCATCTCGGATCAAAACTCCTTATGGTGTTCTTCATAGTCGTGTCGCAAAGGCAGACTATAACAGCGTGCCCCCCCTCATTAATGGTTGGGGCGAATTTAGCATAATGAACAATCCGAATGGCGTGTGGAGCTACCTCTTTACGCAAGCATCGACACCGGCGCTACTAACCGTTCCAGAGAACCCGTGTGCGGCGCTCGGCGTAGGGTACAGCTTTCCCGGATTGGAGTGCTGGTGGAATAACCAGGGACAACCCTCGTCAGCGCTTGTAGAGTATAACGCTACAAATGGAGTGTTGCACTTTCTAACCGTCGACCTTCCCAAGCACTATCTTGCTCTGGATCCGGAGTCGAACGCCAACGTGGCGGTAGAGTTTACTCCGAATAAGAAACGAGGCGGGCTTTACACGTTGAAGGGAAAATTCCTCGGTGTTGACCGCTACCAGTCTGGGCACACCGTCGAAGTTCTGGAAGACGACACTGCAGTACTCTTTGCTGGTAGCATATCGACGTATGGTCAGAAACTTCAATTCGACATATCCAACGTGTGTCTGCACGAATCCGACGCGATACAATTTGTCAATGTCGGTAGCTCGGAAATCAGTTTCCTGACCACTGGCCTACAAGTCCAGCTGATTAAGACTGGTACGTGCTAGGGAAGCCCTGACTCTGCTCGCGGCGTCAGACCGGCCAAGATATCGCGTCCACGCGGGCAGCGCGGCCACGATCCAAAGCGGCTACCTATGAGGCCCTGCGCCGCCGCGCTGCTACGGCCTCGCAGCAGCCCAAAGCGGAAGTTGAGTGGCGCGAGAATAATCGAGACTCTAAGATCAAGGAAGCGTGAGCGTCGTGTAGCCGTTACCACGCAACGGCGAAGAAACCAGTTGCTGCGAAGGAACAAATTGCATAGAGCGGCGTTTCCTTGCCCGGCGTCGTTGCACCCAGTCCGGAACACCAAAGGGGTTCTCTGAATGTCGAAGACACCAATCATTTACGTGACCACGCACCGGATCACGTTCTCCGAGCTCGACCCGTACAATCACGTGAGCACGGGGAGGTACGCGACGTACTACACCGATCATCGCATGGAGGGGCTACGTGACCATCTCGGTTGGGATGTGAAGACGCTGGGAACGTTGCCATTCATGACCTGGGTCCGGAGGATGGAGATCGACTTCCTACGGCCTGCTCGAGGGGATCAAGAGATCACGATCACGTCTTTCGTTCGCGAGTTCCGCGGGCCCGATGCACTCATCGAGTGCACCATGGTTGATTCCGCCGAAACGAATGTATCGCGGTGCCTCATGATTGTCGCCCACGTCGATAAGC
>JBAVSO010000110.1:0-47394 GCA_049695635.1 Candidatus Cybelea sp.
GTGCTGCTCGAAGCGCGCGATCGCGTCGGCGGGCGCGTCTGGTCTCACCCGATCGCCCGCTCGGCGACGCCGGCGGAGCTCGGCGCGGAGTTCATTCACGGTCCCGCACTAGAGTCGATGGCCCTTCTGCGCGATGCTGGAATCTCGACCGTCGCCGTTGACGGCGAAGGATGGGCGCGTTCCAAGGGCGGCGATCTGCAACGCGAGCAGCGCAGTTTTGCCGAGGCCGCGAGTGTTTTCGACGCGACGCTCGCGCTCGCCGTCGATGAGAGCGTGGACGAGTTCTTGCGACGCTTCGATCGAGACCCGGCAGAGCGCGAAGCCGCGGCTGCGGCGCGCGCCTTCGTCGAGGGATTCGACGCGGCCGATCCGGCTCGAGCGAGTGCGCGCGCGATTGCGCAAGAGTGGCGATCGGGCGTCGATTCTACCGCGGCCCGACCGATCGGAGGTTACGGACACCTCTTCGAGCAATTGCGCGACGACTGTGTCGCTGCCGGAGTTCGAATCTGCCTTTCGACCACCGTGCGGCGGATCTCGTGGCGTCCGGGCAGCGTCGTCGTCGATTCAGTTGATTCCGAGGGAACGTCGCGAACGGTGACGGCGCGCACCGCCGTCGTTACCCTTCCGTCGGGCGTCCTGCGCCATCGCAGCGACGAGAGCGCGGTCGCATTCGATCCCGAACTCCCGCCCGAGAAGCATGACGCGCTCGGACACATTGAAACGGGTCACGTCGTGAAGGTAACGCTGTGGTTTCGGTCGGCCTTCTGGGAGCGGATTCACGGTGAGCGTTACCGTGACGGCGCGTTCTTCCGTAACTCGGCCGACCCGTTTCCGACCTTTTGGACCCAGTTGCCGGTGCGAAGCCGGTTGGTGGTCGCGTGGGCGGGCGGCCCAAAGGCGATCGCGATCGAAGGCCTCTCAAACGCGGAGCGTATCGAGCGCGCGCTCAACGGGTTCGGCCGCTTGTTGGGCGATCCGAAGCTTGCGAGCAACGAGTTCGAATTTGGGATCACGCACGACTGGAGTCGCGATCCGCTCGCGCGCGGTGCCTATAGCTACGTCACGGTCGGCGGCGAAGAAGCTCGCGCCGAGCTCGCCAGATCACTTGATGAAACGCTCTTCTTTGCCGGTGAGGCGACTGCGACCGACGGTCAGGCTGGCACCGTGAACGGAGCATTCGAAACCGGCCGGCGCGCGGCCATGAGGATTGAAAATGCCTGACGCACCGGCCTCGCTCGGCGCGTGGTCGAGCTTCTATGTCATGACCGGGTCATCGGCGGCGGCGCTAACCGGCTTGATGTTCGTGGTGATCAGCCTGGTAACCGGGAGGGAAGGGCCGAGAAACCAGGACGGAATCGGGACGTTCAGCACGCCGATCGTCATGCATTTTTTCGCAGCGTTTCTGATTTCGGCGATTCTCTGCGCGCCCTGGCATTCGCCGATTCTACCGGCGACTTCGGTGGCGCTGGTCGGCGTCTACGGCCTCGCATACGTCACGCGAATAATGTTCCGGACGAGGCGTCTGAGCGCGTACACCGCCGATCTGGAGGATTGGATCTGGTACGTCGTCATGCCGTTTGTCGCCTACGGCATCGTCGCAGCAGGCGCAATCGCTTATCCCATGGTATCGGTCAAAGCGTTATTTGGTGTTGGGTTAGGCGTCGTCGCGCTAATCTTCATCGGCATTCGCAATGCTTGGGACATCGTAACCTATCTCGCGCTTAGAGGATCGGGTCGTGAATAAGAAGCCCTCCACCTACGAGATATTCTCCACGTTCTTGCAGATCGGAGCCATCAGCTTCGGTGGAGGCGTCGTGGCCTATCTGCGCGAGGCTTTGGTTCGGAAGAAAAAGTGGTTCGACGACGTAGAGTTTCTCGAGCTGACCTCGATCAGCAACTCGCTGCCGGGCCTCAACGCGACGAACATTGCAATCCTCGCCGGAGATCGTCTCGGCGGCTGGCCCGGCGCTGCGCTAGCGCTGCTCGCCATCTGTTTACCGGCCTTCGTCTTTATGACTGCCGCGGGCTTCGTCTACTCGGAGTCGCATGCGCGTCCGTTCGCCACCGCCGCGCTGCGCGGCGTCGCCGCCGCGGCGACCGGCCTTCTCGCCGCCACCTGGTTTCAGATCGGCAAGAAGTCGCTGCACGGCGTTTACGACGCCGTCTTCGTTATGGCCGGCATTCTAGGCATCACGTACTTCAAGGTTGGCGTGCCGCTCACGTTGCTCGCAGTCGGCACCTTCGCGATTCTTACCTATCGCCCGCACGGGGCTAAAGAGCGACCGCACGAGGAGATGGAACAATGGATCAAGTCCCTGCACTGATTCGCGTCTTCGCTTACCTCTCGTTCCTGACGATCGGCGGTGGCATGGCGGCCTTTCCCGAGATGAAAGTGCAGATCGTCGGGGTCCATCGGTGGCTGACCGCCGAGCAACTGCTCCACATCTACAGCGTCGGACAGATGTCGCCCGGACCGAATATGATGATGGTCGCCGCCATCGGCGTGCTCGTGGCCGGGATCGCTGGAGCGTTCGCCGCTGCACTTGCCTTTTTTATACCGACCGGCGTGCTGACGTTCGCGGTCGGCCGAATCTGGAACCGCCTCGAACACTGGCCGTGGCGTCAGTCCATTCAGAAGGGTCTGGCGCCGGTTGCGATCGGACTAGCGGTCGGCGGACTCATCATCTTCGGAAGAAGCGCGATCAACGGCTGGCTCACGGCCCTGCTGGCGGTGGCGACGTTCGTCGCCGTCAATCGGACGCAGATCAATCCGGTCTTCTTCATCTTGGGAAGCGCGGTTGTAGGTCTCTTCGCGCTTCGCTGAACCGAGTAACGCCGGCGACGAAGGCCGTTTCGTCGCCGCTGGTAATATAGGTCGTGCTCCCGGCGCCGCCCGCGCGGTCGCCAAGAAGAGTCGCGGCCCGCTCGGCCTGAACGGTCGCGGGATCGAGCAAAGCTACGTCGTCTCCGAGCACTCCGCGAAAGTGCTCTTCCAGGACGGGATAGTGCGTGCATCCGAAAATGAGCGCGTCGAGATCCAGCGGCAGGTGGGTGCAAACCTCCGCAACGGCGCGGCGCGGCTCTTCTCCTTCGATCAAACCGGCTTCGACAAGCGGAACGAGCGCGGGCGCGGGAACCTCGACGACGTCGATGCCGGCGATCCGCGCGCGCAACGTACGCCCGTACGAACCAGCTCCCACGGTAGCGGCCGTCGCCACCACGCCTACGCGACGAAATCCATCGCGCTCGACGGCAATCGCCGCTGACTCGATCAAGTCGAGGACCGTGGCTCGCGACGGCGGCCAGCCATAACGCTCCGCGATCGCACAGGAGGTATTGCAGGCCATCACGATCGCATCGGCGCCGTACTCATCGAAGCGCTTGAGATTGGCGCGCAGCAGATGCAAAAGCTCGGCATGGGTACGATCGCCGTACGGCACGTGCGCCTGATCGGCGAAGAAGACGATATCGGCCGTCGGCAAGCGTTCCCGAACGCGGGTCAAGACGGTAAGGCCACCCAGGCCTGAGTCAAAGAGGCCTATCACTACTCGATGACGCGGATCACTGTGATGTGTTGGATGCGGGATACTGCTGCGCGTACTGAGCGATTGCATCGGCAAGCCCTTGCGCGACTTTTTGGCGCCACGCTGCCGAGGTAAGCAACGCGTAGTCGTTCGGATTCGAGAGAAACGCCGTTTCGACGAGCACGGCCGGCATCTTAGTATGGTACGTCACATAGAGGTGGCTCTTTACGATCCCGTCGTCCTTCGTTCCGTCGGATTCGAGCTGCGTTTCCATGGCGCTTGCCAGCGCCGTGTCGTCGGGCTTGGAGATATAGTACGTCGTTCCGTAGGGACCCGAGTTGATGAACGCGTTTACGTGAATGCTGACAAAAAGCCGCGCGCCGGCGTTGTTCGCAACGTCAACACGCGCTTGCAGTTCGTCGTGCGGGCTGTCGTTGGGTGCGTAGACGTCGACGTCGGTCTCGTGCGTTAGCTTTACCTGCCATCCGCGCGCGATCAAAATGTCACGCAGACGCTTGGCCATGTCGAGAGTCAGATCGGCCTCGGAAACGCCGCCGTGAACCGTTCCGCGGTCGCTGCCGCCGTGCCCCGGATCAATGACGATCAGGCGCGGATTGGTCGGAACGTAGCTGCTGCGCGGGCCGAACTTCCAGGTCGTCGTATTGCTCGTGTTCGTTTGGCTCGACGTATTATCGAGCGGGGCCGGCGTTACCAGGGCGGTGGTCTGCGGGCTTGACGAAATCACGGTGCCGAGGCTGCCGCTCCCGGAACGCGCCGCGTCGGCCACCTCTTCGTTTCCGATCTCTATAGCCAAACCGGTCGCCGAAGGGGTGATGGAAATCGTCTTAGGCCCATCGAGCGAGAGTGCGATCCGCACCGTCGTCGCATCGAGCTGGCGAACGCGCATCGAAACGAGCGGGCTTTGCTGCGTCTGTTCGATCGGCGGTCCCTGAAGCTGCGCCGCCTTAAGGTCTATCCAGAACCGGTTGTCGGGATCGCGCAGGCGGTGCCACTCATACTGCGCATTTCCGGTGACCGCGACCGCTACCGTCGTTCCGTCCGCGGAGGCTTGCGCCGTCACCGCCGTCACGAGCGCTGATCCGTTGGCGGCCGGTGCGACCGCCTGACTATTCTCGGATGGAGGCGCGGGTTCGGGAGTCGGCGATTCCTCAGCGACGGTCTGCGGAGCCGCCGCATTGCTGCCGAACGAAAGCACGACGTCGCGATCCGCGGTGCTCTGCGCGGGCCGGACGGTCGCGCCTGTTTGAAGCTCGACAGTCACGAGCGTCGTTGGATCGCGCACGGTACCCGAGCTTTGCACCTGGACGCTGCGTACGCCGCCCGCATTGATTTGGCGGGTGCCGCTTAGCGTCGTGCCGACGCCGTCGAAAGCATAGACAACCTCGGAGCCGGTCTGACGCACGACGCGCGGATGGAGCGTAGCCCCGCCGTGGACGTTGAGCACGACGAGATTGTTCACTTGGCGTACGTCGAGCGTGGCGAGCTGTGGCTGAAGCACTTTACCCGCGCCATCTTGCCGCAACGCGAGATCGAGCGAACGCAGCACCTCATTGAACGGCAGGAATGCTTCCTCGCCGCGCTCGTATGGCGCAATGCTCGCCTGAAGCGCAATCGGGCCAACGTCGTAGCGGCGATCGCCGATCGCGAAGCTTACGACGGTCGGCTCCGAGGTCGTGATGAGGATGTAACGCTCGCCGGGTTTCCAGGTCAGCACCGAACCGGTGCTCCGTAGCAGCGCCGCAAATCCGGGGTCATTCACCCCGATCGCAACCGCCCCCGTGGATGACGAGAGGTGCGAAAAGCGAATTTGTTGCCCTTGATATTGCGCCGTTATCGGCGCGTCGGCGAGCGCCGGAATCGCCGGCAACATGCCGAGCAGCATGATGACGGCCGCCGCGCCGGCGTTACCAGTCCGAGCGATGAAGCGGTTCATCAAGTTCAAGATGTCCCCCTGGCAACGTCTCCAGGCGCGTGCCGTCGACCGTTACCTGTACAGCGTTGATACCGCGAATGCCGGTCAATGTATAGACGAGCGCTTTGAACTCACCGTCCTCGCCGAACGATCCGCCGGCTTGCCGCTCGACTTCTTTTGAGAGATCTACGGTGGCGGTAGAGCCGTTGACGGCCACGCCCAGCACGCGCGTCCCCGGCGGAAAGCGAACGGCGTCGGTCGCGTTCGGCGGACCGGCCAGCGCCTCAACCGCGGCATACAACGCCGTATTGTGCAGATGTTCGGCTGCGCTCTCGCCGGCTTGCCTCGGTCGCAGCGAGACGCTCATCTCGCCAAGCGATTTTCCATCGAGCTTCGTATAGTAGACTACAAGCGTCTCGCCGCTGCTTGGCATCCGCTGCGAATAGTAGTACCACGATGCGGCGGCGACGATTGCCAGAAGCGCGATGAGGACGGGTAAGCGCTGCGATCTCACGTCGGAATTCGAACTTCGCGAAGGTCGCTCGAAATACCCCTGTCGAACCCGCCGCTGATGAAGCCGTCTCTCGCGGTGAAGTGGCTCGCGAAGACCATTCGCGGCGAGCGACGAGCCTTAGAACGCGCGCGTTGTCGGTTCATTCGCAAACCGAGCGAGAAGAATCTGCATGACGTCCGAACGACCGGGCGGCGCTTTCGCTCGCTACTCGAGGACGTCTCAGAACTTGCCGCGTTGGAACGCCTCCGCCGCCGCGTGAAACGGGCAGCCGCCGCGACTGACGCCGCGCGCGACGCGACGATCATTTTGCGCCTGCTCGAAAACAGCATCGAGGCCGGCGAAGCCGAGACAGCCCGCCCGCTGCTCGAGCGATTGCAAGAACAAGAGCGGCTCGCGACACACCAAGCGCGCAAGGAGCTACGGCGCATGCACTTTGCACCGTAGGAATTCTAAACTTGAAGCCTCAACGAGTCGACCTCGAAGGCGTGGATGACGTGCAGAAGCTCGTTGCGCGCGTTTTGCAGACGCGCTTGCGCGAGGTGCGCGCGTTAACGACCGGTCTCGCCCAGCGCGACAAACGCGGGTTGCACGATTTTCGGATTGCCGGCAAACGGTTGCGGTACGCGCTCGAACGTTTTCAAGCACTCGACCCGTCGCTCGAAGCGATCGCCGAAAGGCTTGCGCTCGTGCAGGATGCGCTCGGTGAGGCGCACGATCGTGACGTTCTGCTCGCCATCCTGCCACCGACCATGCCGTCAACCGAACGGCGCCTAAAAAACGAGCGAGAAGCGTTCGTTGATCGCAGCCAGACGCTCTGGAGCGAACTGGAGCAATTAATGCAGGCGCTCGACTCTCATCGGATCTGAATGATGCTTTAATCGGCCTCCCGAGAGCGAAACCGCCATGCGGTGGTATGTAGGAAGACATGATGAACTTACGAAACATTCTCCTAGCAGGCGCGCTCGGTGGAGCGATCGCTACTGGTGCAATCCTCCCCGCCGCCGCACAGGTCTACGGCGGCATTTACGTACAGACCGCGCCGCCCGCGCCGATCTACGAGACGGTTCCGGCCGCGCCCGGACCCGGATACTATTGGATAAACGGGTATTGGCGTTGGGATGGATATCGGTACACGTGGGCGCACGGATACTATGCCGCGGCGCCGTACTCCGGCGCGACCTGGCACGCCGGACACTGGGCACAAAATCGGTACGGCTGGTATTGGCGCCCCGGTCATTGGGGACGCCCGTACTAATCGCCTGACCACGTCGCCCACCTCGCCGTTGTCGGGCAGGTGGGCGATGCCCGTGTCTGCGTTGAACCGGCGCTGATATGGAGCTTCGGCGCACGCTGGGTTTGGCCGACGTCGTGCTCTTTTTCGTCGTCGCAGGTTCGAACTTGCAGTGGGTCGCGACCGCGGCGGCAGCCGGAGCGAGCTCGATATCGGTTTGGCTGATCGGCGGGCTTGCGATGTTCGCGCCAATCGCGATCGCCGTGGTCTTCCTCTCGTCGCGTCATCCCGAGGAAGGCGGCATGTACGTCTGGAGCAAGCGCGCCTTCGGGCCGTTTGCGGGATTCATCACCGGCTGGACGTACTGGGCGAGCAATCTTCCGTACTTTCCGGCGCTGCTCTACTTTGCGGCCGGAAACGCGCTCTTCATTGGCGGAAGCAGCGCAAGTACGCTTTCAGCCTCCCCTGCATACTACATCGTCTTCGCATTGGCCGGCTTGACGCTCGCAACGATTGTGAACGTTTATGGCCTCTCGATCGGTAAATGGCTGAACAACGCCGGCGCGATCTCGCGTTGGCTCGTCACCCTGTTGCTGATCGCACTCGGTGGGCTCGCATGGTGGAAGTTCGGCTCCGCGACTCCGATCAACGGGGCGTCGATCCGGCCGGGCTTGCACGTAAAGGACATCATCTTCTGGTCGGTGATCGCGTTCGCGTGGACGGGGCCCGAAGCGATGCCGTTCATGGGTGGCGAGATCAAGCGCCCACGCCGGACGATTCCCCTCGGTCTGGCGATTGCCGCGCCGGCAATCGCCGCGATTTATATCCTCGGCACGATTAGTCTCTTGGCGGCGATTCTGCCGCACGAGGTAAATCCGTCCTCGGGCGTCATGCAGGCGGTCGAGCGCGTGGCGACACGACTCGGCTGGAACGTAATCACGCCGATCGCGGCGGTGCTTGTGGCATTGAGTTGCATCGGAAGCTGCGGCGCGTGGCTTGGGGCCGTCGCGCGCATACCGTTCGTAGCCGGCCTCGATCACTATCTGCCGGAAGGCTTCGGCCGCTTGCATCCCCGTTGGGGCTCGCCCGTCGCTGCACTCGTTACACAGGCAGGCATCGCTGCGATTTTTATCTTTCTCGGTCAGGGCGGCACGAGCGTACGCGGTGCCTACGACGTGCTGGTGAGTTCGACGGTTGTGATCACGATGGTGCCGTTTCTCTTCCTATTCGCTTCCGCACTTAAACTTCGGGTCGAACGATGGACGCCCGAGATGGTTCCGATTCCGGGTGGGAAGTGGACCGTCTCGATCGCTGCCCTGATCGGCCTCGGCACGACGATCTCGGCGATCGTCTTCGCCGGCTTTCCCGCGGACGACGACCCCAATAAAGTGCTCGCGGTAGTAAAAGTCATCGGTTTGACGGGAGCAATGCTGCTGGGCGGCGTGGCGATTTACTTGGTTGGGCGCCGCAAAGCGCTGACAGTCGCGGCCTTGGATTCCCACGAGCCGTCGTAGCGGCGTTGGGTCATCGGGTTCGATTCCCGTTGGCGCCATAAACACTCATATCTTATAAGCATATCTCACGCAACTCCGTCTAACGGATTCTTGCCGAAGCATCCAAGCCTACAGCCCCGGGACCACGGTCGCTCGTTGACGTCGGTTCTAGGCCGCGATTTGGCCATAGAAATCTCGGCATCAAGGAGCGCTTATCCGCAAATCCGACCCTTATGTGATGATGTCGGCGGACATGTTCTCGACTCCGACGAAACCGGGAGTGGACAAGCTTCCGGGAGCGGGCGGCGGCGCCGAATGGTCACCGTCGGCGTATTCTCCGCGGCCGCATCTGCTCTACATTCTCGCGATGAATCAGCTGATGCGCTTCACGGACGCACCAACGTAATCCGCGGGCCAGATTCGCTTGGGCAGCGCCTTCACCGAGACAAACGGTAAGAACGGGCGGTTCGAGGAAGGCGCCAGCGTCCAGGGCGTCCTGGCCGCGCGCCGCCGTCCCGAGTTTCCAGTGCTCGGCAAACGTGAGATGCCGCGACGTAAAACTGTCGACGATCAGCGCCACGTAGCCGGCGGACTGTAAGCGTTGCGCCCATGGTATTTCCCAGTTTTGGAAGCCTTCCACGCCGGACGTTCCCGACATTATGGCATAGACATCGATGATAACGGTAACCTGGTCAAAATCTCGAGTATGTCCTCGAATTCAAAGTTATACATTTATTCTGGGTGCAATCCCAGATGTTCGCTTGTGGGCGGCCCGTTCCAACTGGTCCACCGCAAAGGCTACGGCGGCTTGGTTGTCTACGGTCACCTCGACGCAAGCTCGGAAAAGTTCGTCGCGGCCGAGACCTTTGGCGGGCAGCTTGACGTCTACTCATACAGCACGAGCGGTATTAAATACGAATACAGCATCAGCAACGGTATATCGCGTGGCGTGCTAAGTGCGGCATTCAGTCCGGCATCTAAAGAATAGGCGGACCCCGAAGAAAACCCGTGGCAACGCCGACTCAAATGCCGGGCATCCAGAGTCGCTGTTCGTGACACGAATGACCGTCCAGCAGAGTCCGGCGGTTGCGACGCTGGCGCAGGCGCGCCACAGTCTCGCTGAGCGCGAAGGCTGTAGTGTCAGCGCGATGGGGTGCTGGCCCTCAGACGGTAGGAAGTTCGGACACACCGATTCCATAGGCGAATGGTCTGCGCGGAATGGTATCGCGGCGTCGTTTGGACCGCGCTTCGCCCAAGGTTCGACTCGACAGGAAGCGTTGCGAGCGCCGACGAGACCGTCTCCTACTTGCGTGGGCTCTCCGAGCCAACGACAACCGTCGCCCGGGAGTACGTGAGCAAGACTCTGTCAAATTCGAACGCCGTATCGCGCCGCCATCGAACGAGAACTAGTTTGGACACCCCTCCTAACGACGTGGGCCACGCTGCCGGAGAACTCGGCATGTGCGGTTTGTGCAATTCAGCGCTACACACGATCATGGAAGCGTGAGAGACTCCGCAACTGCAATTCGAGGCGGCTCCTTCTATCGAGGCCAATCGCTGGGATCCCCCGGGAAAGCGGACGCCGGCGCAGAACCAAGCGCTCGATGCCTATCTCACGATACAGAGCGCCGCAAATACTGCGCGCACTACCGGTTGCATTCGCCATCTTTCTCATCGCACGAGCCTGCTGTCTTGCCGACGATGCTGCGACCCTCGATTCGTGGAAAGATTCCTTCCGTGCGGTTTGGCAGACAGACCATTGTGAGTCGGAGTGGCAGAGTTGGAACAAGTATTGGGGGCAGGTGCACGCGTTTTATTTTGGCGCGCGGGGGTACGCGGGCTGGTTCTCGGATAGTCAAAAGATCCTCGCGCACGTCACCGACCCAAGCACAAACGCTGCGGTGACCGCCCAGCTTACGTCGCTCGGGCGTCGGATCGGTGGGGAATGGGCCAAACAGGACGATTGCCGCAAGGTGAGGACGAGCGACACGTGGATGGAACGAGCCACGGAAGGCGGCAAGCCCGCACTGGTCGATTGGCAAGATCAACTCGACAAAGCCGCGGCTGCGGACACCGGTAACGGCGCGTCCATTGAGGCGGCCGTGAAATCGATTAATTCTCAGCTGGACACAATCGGGGTCGCCCCGCTGACCGAATAGCTCCGCTGACCGCGATTCCCACGCGCTCCCGCCGAATTGACCACACGCAGGCTCAGCCAGTGACTTGTAGAACTTTCCCGCCTTTCCAAGCCTCTTTGAAGGGAGGAGATTTATGACTTCCACACACGCCGAAATCGATAATATCGACCGCGTTAAAAAGGGATTCGAGGCATTCGCCGCTTCTAATATGGCGACCCTGAGCGAACTCTTCGACGCTGACGCCAGATGGCGCGGTGAACCGACCGGGATACTTGCGGGAAATTACGACGGCCGCGATGCGATATTCGCGATGTTCGCGCAGGTGGGCCAAGAAACGGCCGGCACGTTCCGCTCAATACCATCGACGATGGCAGCGTCCGGCGACAAAGTCTTCGTTCAATGCGACGTCGCCGGTGATCGAAAAGGCCGCAAGCTGAAGGCGGGCGAGGTCCTAATCTTCACGCTAGCCGGCGGACGCGTCCGCGAAGTCCGTCTCTATCAGGCAGACCCTGCCCAAAGCGCGGCATTCTGGGCCTAAATTCCTTATCGTGGCGCCGCTCGACACCCTCAGCGGCGCCCGAAGTTCTCGCCAGCCGATCTCGGGCTCAGCAGGCGTGCATGATGAATATACCGAGCGTATCCCGAAAGCCGCAGACCTAGAGTTCCGGGTGCGAACCGGCGACTTCCGTGCGCACAAAATACAGAGCGCCTTGCACGGATCACCGGCAGTCTACTTTCCAACGATCAGATCTTTAGGTTCGCCGTGAGGTAGAACTCGAGCGGCATCTTAATCGATCCGTTTTGCACTGCGATCAACGCCGGCCCGAACTCCGGTTCGTACGGATACTTCCGGAACGGTTGAACGATCGAGCCGGGGTATACCGCGCCGGTGCCGTCGAATGCACCGGTGAAACGGCCTCCTGACGCCCGTGTCATGAGGCGCAGAATCGGCGGCTGGGGCTTGCTCGACGCCTGGCAAAGCGGCCGGAATCATCCGGTAGCAGCTCGAAAAGCATGGTCATATGGGGAATCCCGGTTAAGACAGTCTTCTGCGTGAAGCGAAACCTCGTATTGGCGGTAACGTCGCTCCTCTCGATCCTTCTCGCATCATTCCACCTGGTGGATGACATCGTATACGGGTCGGACAAAGGCGTGGCATTAAACCTCCTGATGGTCGCCATTCTCGCTGTTTGGCTGTACGGAACGCTGATGCTGACCGAACGTCGCGCCGGGCATATTATCATGTTGCTCGGATCGCTACTCGGGCTGACCATTTTCTTGGTCCACGTAACCGGCACCGGAGGCCTCCAAGGCATCGAGATCGCCAGAATGAGCGGAGCCTTTTTCTTCGTCTGGACGCTCCTCGCGCTTGCGGTCGTTTCTCTTTTGTCGCTCACGGTCTCAGCGCAAGGTCTATGGAGTCTGTTGCGCTCGGAGGCGCGACGATGACAGCGAGTGGTTTTTTGGCGGTAGGCGCTGGACGCTCGCAGCGTCTGATGAGGCGTGGTGAGGCTCGGCTTGATACTCGCCTTGATGATCGTCTTCAACTACACGCCGGCTGGTCTCAAGTGCCCGCCCGGGCCAAGCTCACCGTCACGCCAACCGGTTCTTTAAGCTTACGGCTGATCGTCTTGGTCGACGAGCCACCGCTCGGATAGCTAAAATAGAGAACGTGCGTCGCGCAGACGTTACCGGCGATAACCCGGTGGCCCTGAATCCAGAACTGCAGAACGTCGCATGAATTCGAAAGTGGCGTGGTTCCCACGAGCGTCCCCGTGCTCCCGCTCATCGAAAACTCGTAGATTTTCGAAGGGCCGTAAATCGAGACTTGGTCGCCGACGGCGAGATGTTGCCCGTCCCACTGAATCGCGCCGGGTAGAACGATGCTCTGATTAAGCGTTACCGCTTCGAATGTTTGGCTTCCCGCCGGCAGCTCGGCGATCTCGAACGCGACGTGCATGTCGGTGCCGTCAACAAACAGGTTGCCCTGCCCGTCGTAGCCGATAAAGTAGACACGAAAGACGTTGGGCGTCGTGTATTCTAGCGGCTTGCCCCGCGCGTGACGGTAAATCGAAATGCCTCCCGGACCGTACGACGCTGGGTCGTGCAGCACCGCCAGGTTTCCGGTGGTTGGATCGATCGAACAGCCGTGGGTAAATCCCGGCTCGTGATAGGTCTTTATCGGCGCCGTGCCGCCGTGCGCATACTCGAGCAGCTCGTTGGCACTGCCGTTGGCAATGAAGACGTTCCCGGCGGCGTCGACGCACTCGTAATGCACCGCCGAGAAACCCTTCAGCACGCCCTTCAGCCTACCGCCTGGGTACGAGTAGACATTCACATGACCCGTGCCGAGATCTGAAACATAAAGCAGATCCTGACTCTTAGCCTCCTTCGCCATCCACGAACCGTGGCGGTCGACCGCCGCTTGCGCCGTTGGTAGCAGTTGCGAAGAGGGCAGGCTTGCTCTGCTGCCACCGCATCCGGCCAGCAGCCCGACGGCCGAAACGATCCCCAAACTCGAGAGTGCCGATTTCCGGATCTGCATACGCGAATCTCCTCGCTCGCATGAGCGTGCCGATATTGTTTGACGGATGATACAATAACCTGCGGCTGCGGCGCAAGTGTTGCTACCCACGCCGCTACAATTTGTCAAACGCCGCGATGTCGAATTACGAGCGCAGCCGTTTCCTCATTATCGTGGAGCGGGTCGCCTCCCCCAGCCGAGCAAGCGGGTCAAGAGCAAAAGACTTGGCCCGCTGAAGACATCGGATAATTGCATTCTGTAACTAATGCAGACGATCGGCGGAGGGAAACCCCGAGCGCCATTCGGTATCTGACGCGAGCGGCCGGACCGATTCACGGATGGGAAGGCCGGTCAGGGAGACGAATACGGACGCTTCATGAAGGTCGGGGCAAAAAGCAAAACCCTTGCGATATGTACCGCCGCTGCGATGCTCGCCGGCTGCAGCGGCATCGGTGGCGGCATTCCGCAGCCGATGCGCGCGGCTCTGAGCCCAGCATGGCCGGCGCCCGCCGCCAAGCGCGGTACATTGCTCTACGTCTCAGATGCGAACAACGGTACCGTTTCAGTATTTTCATACCCGCAGGGCGAGCCGGTTGGAACGCTAACTGGCTTCAAAGAGCCATATGGCCTCTGCAGCGACGCAGCGGGCGACGTCTGGATCGTGGACGACGAAACGTCGACGGTCACCGAATACGCGCATGGCGGCACGAGTCCGAGGGCGACGCTAAGCGATTCGGGAGAGTATCCTGCCGGCTGTTCGGTCGATCCAACAACCGGCAATCTCGCGGTGACCAACTATGAGACGGTCAGCCGCGGTGAGGGCGGCGTCTCGATCTACAAAAAGGCCAAGGGTAACCCGATGAACTATGTGGACTCTTCGATTTCCCGCGGCTGGTTCTGCAGCTACGACGATAAAGGCAATCTCTTCTTTGATGGCGACGCACACGGCAGCAGCGGCTTTCAGCTGGTGGAGCTGCCGCAAGGCGCGGGCACCTTCACGAACATCGGCATAGATCAAGCGATTAGCGTTCCCGGCGGCGTCCAGTGGGACGGCAAGTACGTCGCGATCTCGGACGAAAACGGTCCCGGTGCCGGCTCCATCTATCAGTTCAGCATTAGCGGCAGCACCGGAACGAAAGTGACTACGTCAACGCTCTCGGGTTCGCAGAACATCCATCAGTTCTGGATCGATCCGGAGCGCAAACGCGTCGTTGCGCCTTCCGCATCCCTAAGCACCGTCGGTTACTGGAAGTTTCCGGCAGGCGGCGATGCCACGAAGACCATCAGCGGACTGAATATTCCGGAAGGCGTCGCGATCAGCAACGCCGCCAAATAGCATCTTCAAGGTCATGGTCGATCGCGATGCGAACGCTGAGTGAATGCGCATAACCCGTTTCGTCGGCGAGGTGCACCCGCCGCTCTCTCCAAATCCGTAATGGCGCACGTTGCACCGCAGTCGGCGGAGATCGGTGAACTCACCGAACGCGCGCGCCGCTCGCTCGTGCGAATTGCGACGCCACGTGGAGAGATCGTCTTCCAGCTCTTTCCGGATGACGCGCCGCTCCACACGGCCGCATTCATCAAGCTGGCCGAGTCCGGCTTTTACGACGGGCTAAAGTTCCATCGAGTCGAACCCGGTTTCGTGGTTCAAGGCGGTGACCCGCGCGGCGACGGAACCGGAGGTCCCGGATACCATCTCAAGGCGGAGTTCAACGCCCGTCCGCATCTGCGCGGAACAGTTGCGATGGCGCGCGCGGCTGCCCCCGATTCTGCCGGCTCGCAGTTCTACATCTGCCTCGACGACGCGCGCTTTCTCGACGGACAGTATACGGTCTTCGGTCAGCTGACCGAGGGCTTCGAGGCGCTCGACGCAATACGCCGCGGTGACGCTATGACCAGCGTGAAGGTCGAGCCGAAGGCCTAAAGAGCCGACGGCTTACGGAGCCGGGCCGAGGATCACCCGCACGAAATCGTTCGCCCGCAGCCACTTGTGAACCGCGGCGATGATTCGATCGTTGGTTACTGCAATCTCGTTGCGCGCGTCAATCGTCGCCTGATCGAGCGGCAGTCCGAACTCGGCGTAGTGCGAGAGTTGATTGGCAATGCCGTTAAAGCTCGCCGCGCGCATCGGCACCCCGGAGACGAGCGATGCCTTGCCGCGCGACAGTTCGTCGGCCTGCAGCCCCGTCGTCGAGAGCGCGTTGAGATCTGCCATGATCAATGACTGAGCCTGTTCGATCTTGCTGGGGTCCGACTCGAAATGGATCGCGAACGTCGAGCGATTCTTTCCGAAGTCGGCGTCCGTGTGCACGTCGTAGACTAATCCGTGAACGTCGCGCACGTCGTGAAAGAGAATCGAGCTCCCGCCGGCGCCGAACGACTCGTTGGCAACCGCGACGACGGGGTAGTCGGGGTCCGTTCGCGTAATCGATAGCGCTTGCACGAGCTGCACTTCCGACTGGATGCGCTCCTTGTCCGGCACGACCACGCTTCCGGCGGCGTTGTTCGGCACCGCCGGCGGCCACACGGCGGGCTTCGGACCACTCGGCTTCCAATCGCCGAAGTATTTTGTGACGACGCTTTGCGCGTGCTGCGGATCGACGTCGCCGATGACGACGATTGTGCTCATGTCGGGGCGATAGACCGAGGAATAGTACGCTTTGACGTCACCCGGCGTAATCGAAGCGACGCTCTGAGGCGTTGCAAATCGTTGCTCGGGATCGTCGGCCGGGAAGAGCGCCTTATTGAGCGCGACGTCAGCCTGGTGCTCGGGTGACGCAATCTCGCCCTTCACGGAACCGAGCTCTTCTTCTTTGACGGCCGCGAAACCCGATGCCGGGAATGCGGGGTGCAGCTCTTCGTCGGCCAGCAGCTGCACGCCGCGATCGAAGTCCTTAGAGAGTGCGGTGAGCGAAAAGTCCGTTCCGGCCGCGACTTCGGCGGAGATCGCATCGAGCTGTTCGCGCAATGCCAGACGGTTATAGGTGGTCGTGCCGAAAGGCAGGAGGCCCGACGCAATGTCTGCGACGCCGTCTTTACCGGAAGGCGCCTGCATCGATTCGTTCGTATCGATCGAACCACTCACGACGACCGTGCGCGAGACCTGTTCCGGCACGACGATTAGCCGAATGCCGTTTGGAAGCGTCGTATCGATCGGATTGATCGTGGACGCAGGCACGGTGATGTTCGCGAACGCTTGCTGCGCCCACTCGGGAAGTGGGTCGTGGTGCAAGAGCGTCGGCTTGTTCTCGTTTGCGACCGGCGCCGGTGCCGCTGCGGATGTCGCGGCGGCCGCATTCTTGGGTGCGGCGATTCCGACGATCTCGTGCTGCGCAACGACGTAAGTGCGCAGCACTCTGTTGACGTCGGCCACCGTAACTTTGCGGATTGCGCTGAGAATATCGTCGGGCGACGACAACCCTTCCACGGCAACTGCCTGGCTCCACTGAAAACCCAGATCCTGAATCGAATTCGCCTTGAATTCGGCTTGCGCGATCGCGCGCCGCTTCTCCGCATCGACGAGCGCGGCCGGAACGCCATCCCGGCGGTAGCGATCCATCACGTCGCGTAGCATCGCAAGCGCCTCCTCCGGTTTGGTCTCGACCGGAACGACGACTGCTGCAGCCGCCGAACCGGCGAGCGGATGGGTGTCGAAATCCTGGAAGTTTGCCTGCAGCGCCTTCCCCGAGGCGACCAGCCCAAAGAGGTTAGAGCGCTGGCTCGAGAGCACGCTCTCGAGGATCTGTCCGGCTGCGTAATCCTTACTTTGATAGCCGGGAAATCGATAGGCTAATGCCACCACCGTATACGGCTGATCGCTGTCGACTCGAATCGTCTGCGGCTTCAGCGACCCTAGATGAACCGGACGCCGCGCCGGCAGCGCCGCCGCTGGGATCGCCCCGAAGTATTTGTCCACGAGCTTGACGGTCGCCGGTCCGTCGATGTCGCCGACGATCACGTAGATAGCATTGTTGGGATGGTACCAAGCGGTGTAAAGCGCGCGCAGCTGCGGCGAGTTTATTTGCGTGTCGAAAGATTGCAGCGTGCCGAGCCCGTCATTGCCGTACGGCGTCCCGGCAAACATCGCGAGATCGACCTTGAGAAACAGGTGGCCTGCCGGGTCGCTGTAGTCCTGCGTAACCTCGTTCTTAATCGCGCCGCGCTCGACGTCCCAGTCGGATTGTGCGAGGCGCAGACTCTGCGCCCGCGAGGCCTCCATGCGCAGGATCACGTCGAGATACTGGGAGGGCGCCATGAAAAAGTACTGCGTGACCTCCGACTGCGTATCGGCATCCGAGTAGCCGCCGAGCAGCTCGGAGATGTCGGCGATCTGCGACTGCGAAAGCGTTTCGCTCCCGCGGAACATCATGTGCTCGAGCGCGTGCGCTTGCCCTGCGAAGTCCTGCTCGTTTGCGCCGACCTGATAGTTCAGCATCGCCAGCGCCACCGGAGCGAGCGGATCGCGCACCGCGACGATCCGTAGACCGTTTTTTAGCGTCGCTCGCGTCACCGTTAGCTCCTGGGAGCGCGCCGGCGCCGCCGCAATTACAATGAAGAACAGGCCCGCACAAACGGCGACCGCAAAGCGTAAAAACCTCATGAGCGCAGATTCGGGAACCTACCTTGCCCACCTCTGCCGCGGCTTGCGCCGCTCGCATGGCGATGCGCATTACAAATTCACCTAGTAAAGCGCTGTAGTGCCGACTCGTGCAGCGGCGTAGGAGCAGCCGGACGCTCCCCGTGCGAAAGGTCGGCGCTCAAGCACTCGCTGACGTAGGTCAACACCGATTCGATTTCGGCAATCTCCGCCGTACGCGCGATCGCATTCCCGCGAGCGATGGCCGCTTCGCGCGTCGCCGCTTCAACGGTAGCGCAGACCGAAACCGGACGCGTCCCGTCGTAAACGAGTCGTTCTATCTCGTTTCGAGCCCAGCGTTGAGCCGCTTTGATGGAAGCTTCAAGATGTTCCGGAGTCATACGCTCACGGTAACCGCCCAATCTGAGATTGGCCCTCGATCTAAATTAATTTCGCTGCCTCGCTTGCTGTGTTGGGCTAGAACTCCTAGAATCAAGCATATGGTCACAAAACCGAAGACGGGCCTTCCCGTCGCTCCGTTCGCGCTCGCAGTCATTGCGCTGCCGTTCTTCGCAGGCTGCTTAGGATTCGGATCGGCGGTTCCAACCGGCGCGCAACCGGAAGGTCATTTGGTGACCGTGCGAACCCGAACGGCCGGACCACATGCAAGCAGCGTGGTCGTCGTCATCATGGAAAATCGAGATTATGATTTGATTATCGGCAGCTCCGAGGCGCCGTACATCAACGGCACGCTGGTGCCGGAAGCGGCGCTCATGACGAACAGCCACGCGATCACCCACCCGAGTCAGCCGAACTATCTCGCGCTCTTCTCCGGCTCGACCCAGGGGATCACCGACGATTCTTGCCCTCACACCTTCGGCACGGCCAACGCGGGCGAGGAGCTCGCCACCGCGGGCGAAACGTTCGATGGATACTCCGAGTCGATGCCGTACGATGGTTTCACGGGCTGCTCGTCCGGCGAATACGCCCGAAAACACAATCAGTGGGTCGATTTCAGCAACGTCACCGCGACGTCGAACCTCGTCTACAATGGTTTCCCCGAGCCGCCGTCCACGTTGACGATCGTTGTGCCGAACCTGTGTAACGACATGCACGACTGCAGCACGCAGACGGGCGACACCTGGCTAAAGAACAATCTTCCGCCGATTCTTAAGTACGATAAGAAGCACAACGGGCTCTTCATCCTGACGTGGGACGAGGCCGATCCCGATTCAAATGGGAAGAACCAGATCGCAACCCTGCTGATCGGACCGATGATAAAGCCCGGCAAATACGACCAAGACATCACTCACTATTCGACGCTGCGCACGATCGAGGACATCGCCGGTATTCCGTGCACTGCCGGCGCCTGTAAGGCGGCGGCGCTCAAAAAGATGTGGCGCTAGCTACTCGTCGCCGCAGGGCGTAACTCGCCGCGCGCGGCCGTCAGCGAACGTTATCCGTAAGAGGCGCTCCATAAACTCGGCGGCCGCCGAAGTACGTGCAGATCACCTTGGTTTGCAGAATTTCGTTGGGTTCGATCGTCATCCAATCGCGGTCCATAACGACGAAGTCGGCAAATTTTCCCGGCGCTATCGAGCCGATGATGCCTTCCTGGAAGTTCGCGCGGGCGGCCCAGATCGTCATGGAGGCCAGCGCTTCGCTGCGGGACATGCCCTCCTGCGGATACCAGCCACCGCAACCGATCGAGGCATAAAAGGTTCGCGCCGTGCTCGGCGATTCGACCGGCGCGTCGGTTCCGTTTGCGACGATCGTACCCGCGTCGAGCAGCGAACGCCACGCATAGGCGTCGAGAATTCGTTCCGGACCAAGCCGCGCCCGCGCCCACGCCATGTCGCTCAATGCGTGCGCCGCCTGCATTGATGGAATGACGCCCAGCTTCGCGAAGCGACGGACGTCTTCGCGCGTGACAACTTGGGCGTGCTCGATTCGCAGGCGCGGATCGGCGCCCGGCGCAGCTCCGGCCAACGCCCGCTCGTAGGCATCGAGAACCATCCGGTTGGCGCGATCGCCGATCGCGTGCACGCAGACCTGAAATCCCGTTTGCAGCGCGGCCGCCGTCACGCTTTCTATACGCTCCCCAGGAGTCAGAATCAAGCCGGTATTCTCGCCGTCATCGCTATATGGCGCGAGCAGGGCGGCCCCGCGCGAGCCGAGCGCACCGTCGGCGTACACCTTGATCGCGCGCACCCAAAGCCGTCCGTTATATGCTCCGTCCACGATTCCGCGGCGCGCGTGCGCTTCGATCAGGGACGCGTCATGGTCGAGCATTACATAGTTGCGGATCGAATACTCGTCGGTCGCAAGCAGCGCGGCATGCGCCGCGAGAACGGCCTCGTCGCAGCCCGGCTCGGCGACGGCGGTGATCCCCCAGCGGTTGCACTCGGCGATGGCCGCGCGTGTCGCGCGAACGAGGCGCTCGTGCGACGGCTTTGGGACTTTAGCGTAGATCAGATCGATCGCCGCATCCACGAAGATTCCCGTTGGCTTGCCGTTCCCCGCGCGCGCGATGCGGCCGCCCGGCGGATCCGCCGTCGATTCGTCGACGCCGGCGATCGCCACCGCTCGCGCATTTGCGAGCAGCGCGTGGCCGTCGACGCGAGCGAGCGCGACCGGACGGTCGGGAAGCGCGGCGCTTAACGCTTCATTCGACGGAAAGGCGCTAGAACGCCAAAGGGTCTCATCCCATCCCCTGCCGATGATCCACTCGTCCGAGGCGCGTTGCGCGAATGCCTTGGTTCGCTCGACGAGCTCGTCGTGCGAGCCGGATCCGTCAAGATCGACTTGCTGCAGCTTGAGCCCAAGATACGTCAGATGCAGATGCGCGTCCACGATTCCGGGGAGCACGGTCTGCGCGCCGGCGTCGAGCACTGCGGTTTGCGGCCCGCGCAGCGCCAGCGCGCCCGCTGCCGACCCGACGTAGGTAAAGCGATCGCCGGTAACGGCCAGGGCTTGCGCCGTAACCGCATCGCCCGCGCCATGAATCGCGTCTGCAACGACGATCAGGTCTGCTTGTGCAGTCATAGCGCGCTTTTCGACAAGACCTTGGGTTGCCTTTCATGCTAGATTTTAGGCGCCATGCCCTATGTTTGGAACGGTGAAGGTCTCCGTTGTGATGCTTTTTTACCCGGCGACGACGCAGAGCGTCCCAGGCACGACGGTCTCCGGCTTAGGCGACACCAAGTTCGGCGTTAAGTATCGCTTCGTACAAGAGACGGACAGCCGGCCTCAAGCGAGCTTCTATCCCTCGGCCGAGTTTCCGACGGGGAATAACGCGAACGGGATCGGCAACTCCCGCACCTGGTACCGCTTTCCGCTCTGGATTCAAAAGAGCTCGGGCCGATGGACGACTTATGGAGGCGGCGGCTACGCGATCAATGCGGCGCCGGGTGCCACGAACTTCTGGTACGGCGGCTGGCTAGTGCAGCGCGACTTTAGCGAAAACGTTACGGCAGGAGGCGAAGTCTACTACGAAGGGCCGCAATTCGTGGGCAATAAGTGGTCGACGCTTTACAATGCCGGCAGCTATATCTCGCTGACCAAGGACTTCGGCATTCTTTTCGGCGTCGGTCACAGCATCAGCGGCGACAACCAAGGCCGTGGCATATATCGCGCTGGGCTGGAACGGCGCGCTCCGTCGAAACGCAACGTTGCTCGATAAGATCGCGCCGGGGGCCGCCTCGGCGGTCTCGATGCGTCCCTTTTAAGGCGCGGGCGTCGGAAGCGCCCATTTCTCGGAGAAGATCACTCTGCGCAGATCGTCTTCGAGCTTGACGAATGCCTTGCCTTGATCGTCGTTCAGCTCGGCCTCACCGCCGCGCCCAATCGTTCCGAGCGTGGTAGTCACGCCGCAGCGCGCCGCGATAATTTCATCCTCAGGACCGTCAATGTAGAGTGCTCTTGCCGGGTTCAAACGCATCTGGAAGAAACGGTGCCGTTCGAGTATCGCGACGGCGTCGCCGAGCGACTGCATCGGATCGACCGCGACGTAGCTGCCGACGAAACGTACGGCTCGACCTCTCGCGCTCAACGAGGCGTCTGCGCGGATTCTGCCGTTTTGAGGCAACGCGATGCCTTGCGCCTCATACCGATACGACGGATGCAGCGGGCCAGTGAGGGAGGACTGCGAAACGGCAACGTACACGATATCCCGATAGGCCGGAGTGGCTCCGGCGCCGCAAGAAGCTTCTGCCCGCAACGGAGTCAAAAGAAACGCGGCAGCGAGAACGCAAACGCGCATATCCTTTTCAACGCTCCTGCGCCGCGCTCGTGACGGCGCAGAGATAACGGCCGGCTACTGCATGTAGGTCTTGGGCGGGTCGGCCATTTGCAGAATCGGGCGGTCGACCTTGAACGCGGATAGATCGGATGTCGCAACCGGCCAGTCGCTGAGAATGCGGCCGATGACGGAGGCAAACTTGAACGCGTGCCCGCCGCCGAGGACGACGCTGACGTTTGGATGTTCCGGAAGCGTATCAATAATGAAATCGCGATCCGGCGTCATCGCGTAGAGGCACGTCTTCAAACGCTGCACTGGTCCGAGCGCACTCGGCAGATAGCGCTGAAGGAAACCCGTGACGCGCGCGGTGATTTGCGGATCTTCCTCAAAACCGCGCGTATCGGGATCGACCGCCTTGCCGCCGGCGTCTTGCGTGATCTTCACCGAGTCGGACTCGCCGAATACCGGAAAGCCGTAGAATGAGGGATCATCCATCCAAATCCAGATCGGCCACTCACCGAACGCGAAGTTTTGCAGCCCCGGCGCTTTGAAGTATATGACTTGCTCTTTGGTCACTTCCAGAGGAATGCGTACTCCGAAGTGCGCCAGTGCCCGGTCGGTCCAGGGCCCCGCCGCGACGACGAGCCGCCCAGCGCTGTAACGCTCGCCGCCGGCTTCGACGGCGATCTCGCCACCGCCGGCGCGGGCGGCAGTTATCGGCGCGTTCTCACGTAGCGTAGCACCGAGTTCCGAAGCAGTGCGTCGGAGCGCGGCACCAGCCCGGTCGGCCGCGACGATGCCGCTGTCGGGTTGGAAAAGCCCGTGAACTTCGTCGCCGATGCGCCAAGCCGGCCAACGTTTGCGAATCTCGCTCGCATCGAGCCGCTCGAAGTAAACGTCGCACGCTCGCATTGAGTCTGCGTAGTTCGAAAGCGGGATCGCGCCGTCACGCGGGCCGATATCGAGTCCGCCCGTCTTGAAGACGAGCTGCTCGCCGGCATCGCGTTCGAGCGACTCCCAGGCTGCATAGGCTTCCTTCGCAAGCGCAACGTAGGCGGGAGAAAAGTACGAGAGGCGGATGATGCGCGACCAGTCATGAGAGCTGCCGCGCGCGTGTCCGAGCTCGAACTGTTCCAGCCCGAGCACCCGCTGGCCGCGCTTCGCGAGCCAATAGGCGGCAGCGCTGCCGAGCGCCCCGAGTCCAAGGACGATGACGTCGTACTCTTTCGTCATCGCGGTGCGTTCAGGCGGGAAGCGATGTAACGGCGAATGTCGAGGCTTGCATCTTCCATCGGCGCGTAGTAGCCGTGATGAAAGGCTCGCGATTGCATGCCGGCCTGAACGCTCTCGCAAATTCGCCAATCTTGTTCGTTCACGAGATCCCAAAAGTTCACGGCGTCGCTGGGGTCGAAATGGGACTTGTTCGTCTCATTCGGGTGAAAGAGAAAATCGCAGACGATCGTCGTTGCAGCCGGCCCCGTAGGCCACAGCGAAAAGGCCGCGACGTGGTCGGCGGCGAGGCTGAGCATGAAGTTCGGATAGATCAGCTCACCCTTGTGGCGCACTTTCTCGTCGTCGCTCAAGGTTGCGAACGGCGTGCGATCGCTCGTGCCGCTTGCGGTGAACGTCCACGCGCCGTCCCGGTGCGGGATGCCGCGATCCCAGTCGAGCTGCGCGCCTCCTTCACGTTTGAAGGCCGGCACGACCCGGCAAAGCTCCGGATGAACGCCCGCACAGTGGTAGCACTCGTTGTAGTTTTCAAGCATCACTTTCCAGTTCGCCGCGACCTCGTAGCGAAGCGTGCGGGCAACCTTCAGCTCGGCGAGCGGATAACGGGCGAGCCGCTCCGGAATCGTGCCGAGCTGCGAGGCGAGGTCTTTGCCCGCCCTTTGCGCCCGCTCCGGCGAAAGATGAACGAAGAGAAAGCCTCGCCATTCCTCGACGCCGACGCGATGCAGCCGCCGCGACTCCGACGGGACGGATTCATCGGGAACGAAGGGCGATGCGATGAGCCGGCCGTCGAGCGCGTACGTCCAAGAATGATAGGGGCAGCGGATCGCGCGCACGGTGCCCTCGCCGCAAAGAAGCCGGCTCCCACGGTGCCGGCAGAAGTTGAGGTGGGCGTGGAAACCATCCTCGCCGCGGATCAGAACGACGCTCTCACCCGCGACGTCGAGCACGCGATAGGCTCCGGCGGTTTCGAAGCGGTCGGCTCGCCCAACGTAAAACCATTCGTCCCAAAAAATCGCTTCCCGCTCGCGCGCATAAAAGCCGGCGTCCCAGTAGGCTTCCCGCGGAAGAGATGGCTCAAGCGTAATATTTTCCGAAGGTTTCACTGCTAGATTTACCAAAAAGCCAAATAAACTGATGGTTACAGGCGGATTCCGTCAAACGGGATAGAACCCCTTCGTCCTTCGACAGGCTCAGGATGACAATGCGAGCGGTTGCGGCCTCGGTGACGACGACACGATATGGTACCGCGCTTAGTTAGATTGACTCAAGGGAGTAAAAATATGCAGACTTTCGTGAGACCGAACGTCGAAAGCGGTGCAAAGACGCTGCCGGCTTCGTGGTACATCTCATCCGAGGTCTTCGCGCAGGAGCGCGAGCGTATCTTTGCTCGCGAGTGGCTTTGCGTGGGGCGCGAAGAAACGATCTCACAGCCGGGTGATTTCTTTACCGTCGAGCGCAGCGGCGAGAATCTGATCGTCACGCGCGATAAGGAAGGCGTCATTCACGCATTCTTTAACGTCTGCCGGCACCGCGGTTCGCGCATCTGTGAGGCCGCTTCGGGACATTTTCAAGGCTCGATTCAGTGTCCGTACCACGCCTGGACGTACGGGCTCGACGGTGACTTGAAGGTCGCGCGGAACATGACCGAGGTTCCGGGATTCGACCGCGCGGAGTACCCGCTCAAGAGAGCCGGTGTCGCGCTATGGGAAGGCTTCGTTTTTGTAAATTTGGATGACAAGACTCCCTTCGAAAAGACGTTTGCTCCATTGATTGGACGGTTTTCGCACTGGAACATCGGCGGGCTGCAAACGGCACGAAGCTTGACTTACGAGCTCGAATGCAACTGGAAACTCGTCTTTCTCAACTACTCCGAGTGCTACCATTGCCCGCTCGTACACCCACAACTAGATAAGCTTTCACCGTCGGATAGCGGACGCAACGATCTCTCCGAGGGACCGTTCCTCGGCGGATACTCCGAGCTTCGTCAATCCGGAACGGCACTTACGCTGACCGGGCAGCGAAGCTCGCGGTCGCCGCTCGGCAGCGTAGACGGCATCGAACTCGACCGCGTCTACTACTACACGATCTTTCCGTCATTGCTTTTGAGCTTGCATCCCGACTACGTCATGGTCCACTATCTAAGGCCACGTTCACCGGATCGCACCGAAGTCGTCTGCGCTTTCCTCTTCGATCCGAAGACGATCGCGCAACCGGGCTTCGATCCAAGCGATGCGGTCGATTTTTGGGATCTGACGAATCGCCAGGACTGGCACGTCAACGAGTTGATGCAGCGGGGGCTGCACTCTCGAGCGTATTCACCCGGTCCATATTCGAATGCTGAAGGATTGTTGAGCGCGTTCGACAGTTACTACCTGAGCCTGATGGAGGCGTAGGGAAACGCTGGGGCTGCTTCTCGCTGCCGGCGTTGCAATGCCGTCGCTGCAAGGGCTCGCGTGGCGAAACATCGGACCGGCGCTCGCGGGCGGCCGCACGTCGGGCGTGGCTGGAACCGACGCCGACCCGAACCTCTATTACTTCGGCGGCGCCGACGGCGGCGTTTGGAAGACGAGCAATGGCGGGCTAACTTGGCAGAGCACATGGCCCAAAGACGCGGCCGGCGCAATCGGTGCGATTGCCATCGATCCCCGCGATCGCAACACCGTTTGGGTCGGAACCGGTGAACCGAACCTACGCAACGATATTTCGTACGGTGACGGCGTTTGGGTCACGCACGACGGCGGCTCACATTGGCGCAACCTCGGATTGCGCGACACGTGGGCGATCGCGCAGATCGCGATCGA
Organism: Candidatus Cybelea sp.; assembly: GCA_049695635.1. GTDB lineage: Bacteria > Vulcanimicrobiota > Vulcanimicrobiia > Vulcanimicrobiales > Vulcanimicrobiaceae > Cybelea. The sequence goes on from JBAVSO010000110.1 coordinate 26,208, forward strand.
TCCACGGAACTCGCAGCACGTCTGGGTGGCGGCGGTCGGCAATCCCTATCGCGACAGCACTGCGCGTGGCATCTACCGAACGACCGACGGCGGACGAACTTGGCAGCACACGCTCTATTTGGGCCCTTCGAGCGGCGCCTCGGATGTGGCGATCGACCTCGGTCGTCCCAACGTCGTTTTTGCCGGAGTTTGGCAGTTTAGACGCGTTCCGTGGAGTTTTTCAAGCGGAGGTCCGCTCGACGGCATCTTCAAATCCGAGGACGGCGGCGTTACGTGGCGCGAGTTGCGCGGAAACGGCTTGCCGCGCGGCGACATGGGGCGGATTGGTTTGGGCGTGGCCGGGAAGCGCGTCTACGCGCTAATCCAGTCGAAAGAAGGCGTGGCATGGCGCTCGGATGACGATGGAGCGCATTGGCGGCTGATCACGCACGATACGCTCGTCAACCAGCGACCGTTCTACATGAGCAGGCTCGCCGTCGATCCGTCGAATCCCGATCGTGTCTTCTTTTCTTCCGAAGACCTGATCGAGACCACCGATGGTGGAAAGACCTATCACGACGTCACGAGCGCCGTCCATCAAGACCATCACGGCTTATGGATCTCGGGCGACGGACGACGCATCATCGAAGCCGATGACGGCGGCGCGCCGATTTCGATCGACGGCGGAAAGACCTGGGACTGGCGCTTCAACGTCGTCCTCGCGCAGATTTATCGGATCGGCTACGACGAGCAGAATCCGTACCGCGTCTGCGGCGGAATTCAGGACAACGATTCTTATTGCGGGCCCTCCGATTCGCTCAGCCCGCTTGGGATTCAGAACTCCGATTGGCGTGACGTCGGAAACGACGGCGACGGCTCTTGGGTTTGGCCGCAGCCTGGCGATCCTTCTTCTATTTGGAATGTCGGCGTGAACGAGCTTAACGGGCAACTCGGCGTCTTCGACCTCAACTCGCGTCAAAACTACGACATTACGCCCGATGACACCGATACGAATGGTCGCGCCCTTGTTGGGCTGCCGTTTCGCTCGAACTGGGAAGCTCCAATCGCATTTAGCGGCCCCTCGACTCCGCCCGCCGGCGCTCGCTCCGCTCAGGACGACGCGGTCGCGTACTACGGTGCAAACGTGCTCTTTGCGACGCGCGATCGCGGTCGGTCCTGGACGATGGTTAGCCCCGATCTCACCCGCAACGATCCCGAAAAGCAGCGCGTTGCCGGCGGCCCGATCAATACCGATGTCTCAGGCGCAGAGTTTTACGACACGATCTTCGACATCGCGCCGTCGCGTCTCGAGTCGGGGCGAATTTGGGTGGGAACCGATGACGGATTAGTTCAGCTCACGACTGATGGCGGAACGCACTGGCAAAACGTCACGCCGCCCGGCGTCGCGCCGTGGGGAAGAGTCGATACCGTCGAAGCCTCGAGCGCCGACGTGCGGCGGGCGTACGTCGCGATCGATCGGCATGTAATGGGAGACCCGCGACCCTACATTCTCGAGACCGACGACTCCGGCGCAACCTGGCGCGCGATCGTCAATGGCTTGCCGAGCAATCAGTACGTGCACGTGGTGCGCGAGGATCCGTCGAATCCGAACGTCCTTTATGCCGGCCTAGAACAGGGAGTTTGGTATTCCCTCGATCGGGGCGCGCAGTGGCAGAGTCTGCGCCTGAACATGCCGGCAGTGGCGGTGCACGACATGCGGATTCAACCACAACGCCACGACTTGATGGTCGCGACACACGGGCGCGGCTTTTGGATTCTTGACGACATCGGCGCGATTTCCGGCCTAAGCAAGGTGGTCGCCGCCGCGACGCCGGCGCTCTTTCCGCTGCAAACCGCGTATACGTGGTATCGTTGGTGGACGACCTACTACGGAACGCATCCGGACGAATGCTGTTCGGCCTCCGGAATGTACTCCGGCGAGAATCCGCCCAGCGGCGCCGCGATCGCGTACTACCTCCCGTCGCGCGCCCAGACACGCGTTGAGGTCCTCGACGCGAATGCCCAGCGCCTCCGTTGCTTCGACGCGCCGAGCGATGCAGGCGTGGACCGCACAGCTTGGGATCTGACCGAGACCGCCCCGGTGCCGTGGTTTCGGGCCCGCGAATGGAATCGCGGCAGCGATGGGCCTACCGTCGTTCCGGGGCATTACACGGTCATGCTGCAGGCTGGAGCAACGCAGATTGAAGAGCCGCTGGAGGTGCGTCCCGATCCGCGGGCATCCTGGACACAAGCGCAATACGTCGAGCGCTATCAGTTCGTGAAGGCGTTAGACGACGAGCTGAGCGCGATCGACGTCGCGCTCAACCGGATGGACGCGCTGCGAGGAACCTTGTCGCCATTCGACTCCGCTCAGGCTGACAAGGTCTATTCGATGTTCACATCAGGGGTTGTGAACTCGGAAGACGATCAGCTCATGCCGGACCGCCTGCGCGAGCGCTTGACGATTCTGCAAGGTGTCGTCGCGCTTTCGCAAGGGCCGCCCTTGCCGCCGCACTTACGAGAGGCGGCCGCGATTCACGCGCAGTTCGAAAAGGCGATGACGGCCTATCGCACTTTTCTAGCGGCGCACCATTTGGCACCGGATAAACCGCAGGGGGTATGTCAATGACGTTATCCTTCGACAGGTTAAACTTCCTTAGCGCCTGCGCGAAGCGCAGTTCTGAGCGAGGCCGCAGGCCGAGTCGAAGTATCAGGATGACAATGGTCGTGGCGATGCTGTTGATCGTGCCCTTAACTCCGCACGCTAGAGCGGGGACGACCGGCGGCATCAGCGGCGTCGTCGCCGTCGCCGGGACGACGACCCCGATTGCGGGCGTCAAAGTCACCGTGACGAGTCCGTCGCAAGCGGCGAGCACGACGACCGACGATCGCGGGCATTTTGCGTTCGTCTCGCTGGCCCCGGACGAATACACTATCTCGCTCGAAAAGAGCGGCTACGATGCACTCTCCTACGCCGGCGTCGCGGTGCTCGCCGATGCGCAGCAGACGCTTACCCTGAATATGCGGCTTGCGCTCAAAACAATTGCGAGCGTCACTTCGCGCAGCGCCGCGAGTTTGGTCAGGCCGGGAACGACCGCCGACATCTATTCGATCAATGCGGCGCAGCAGGCGCGCACGGCCGTTCTGGGAGGCGGCGGCGCGCTCAACAGTGCCTACTCGGCGATCGCCTCCGTGCCGGGCGCATACGTGCCGGCAAATCAAAACGGATACTTGCAGGCAGTTCACGTTCGAGGGGGCGATGCCTACGAGGTCGGCTACGAGTTCGACGGCATTCCCGTCAACCGCGCTTTCGACAACTATCCGTCCGGCTCGCTCTCGTCGCTCGGACAACTGGAACTACAGGTCTACACCGGTGCGACGCCCGCCAATGCCGAGGCGCAGGGCCTCGCCGGATTCGTCAATCAGGTGATCAAGACGGGAACGTTCCCCGCATACGCAACGGCGAACCTGAGCCTCGGCTCGACCGTCTTCTACCATAGCGCGAACGTTGAAGTCGGTGGCGCGACTCCCGACCGGAACTTCTCGTACTACCTCGGCATCGGCGGTTACAACCAAGATTACCGCTACGTCGACCAGTTCGGCGGTGCGGGGTACGCCTCGGAGTTCGGTCAGCAGCTCGCTCAGTGCCCGAGCCCGGGATCCCTCGCGAATCTTCCTTCGTGTTTTACCAACGGCGCACCAAACGTGGGGCTCAACGGACAGCCGGGTTGGCTACTGGGGCCGATCGGCTTCGGCACCATCAACGCCGCAAACCTCGCCAATCGCACGACGGTAGTGAACCTTCACATCGGGATTCCGCACAAAGATAACGGCTTGCGCGACGACATCCAGCTGCTCTACGACAACGACGAGATCTTCACGACGTTCCTGAGCTCGGTCAACGACGAAGGCTACTACAACTGGATCAACTCGGTCGGGACGTACCCGCCATACTATCTCGACACGTGGCAATACAAAGGGCAGCCCGGCACGTTCCTCCCCTCAAACTACACGTCGCTGGTCGCGCCGTACTTCTATCCCTCGTCGCCGCCGCATCCATTCGACGGTCCGATTCCCGACCCGAACAACCAGCGCGACCGCGGCTACAACGGCCAGGGAATCGTGAAGCTGCAATATCAAAAGAATTTTAGCTCGAACGCGTTTCTCCGGCTCTACGGCTATACGTACTACTCGGATTGGATCGAGAACGGACCGATGATGTCTCTGCAGCCCTACGCCTATTACGACTCGGGCGACTACGAGATCAACAACCACACGCGCGGCGTGAGCCTCTCCTATACCGACCAACTCAGCCCACAGCATTTGTTGGAAGTCGAAGGGTCGTACACAACCTCGAGCGGCGCCCGCATCTACAACGAGCAGATGTTCCAGTACGGCTATTCCTACGGGAACGCGTTCGCGGTGCTCGTCAATCGAAACAACCCGTTCAGCGGCACCTGCTATAACTTTAACGGTGGAAGTCCGGTTGCCACGACCTGTTCGGACGGTCAGGCCAGCGGCGTCACTTACGGGTCGCTGCCGACCTCTCTGCCGACCTTTCTCAAGCTCAGCAATCCGACCAAGAATGGCTCGATTGCCGGACTGACATGCGGCAACGGGCCATGCGCCTACTACGTCGTAGAGAACGGCGCGTACGGGTTGAACAACACTGTCACGCCGTACTTCACCGGATACTCAATCACCGATCAATGGCGGCCGAGCGACAAGCTCTTCTTTAACTTAGGCTTACGCGTCGACAACTACAGCTACGTCGGCGCGAACACGCAAACCGGCCCCGCGCGCGACTTTTGGTTCGATGCGTTCAATCAGGATACGTGCTTTAACACGCAGACTCTGACGCTAGTCGATCGCGGCGCGCTGATCGGCTCGTCGGGCTGGAGCACCAACTCGCAGACGCCCTGCTCGGCCTTCGGCAAGCAATACGTCAACGCGAACATGCAGAACATCCCGGGCGCCTTCGATTTCAACATCCCCCAGCCGCGGTTCGGTATGACCTATACCGTCAACCCGAACACCGTGCTGCGCGCGAGTTACGGCAGGTACAACGAGCAGCCCAGCGCCGCCTACGAGCAGTACAACGGGCTGCAGCAGAATCTACCCGACACGCTCGCGCAGTTCTACGCGCTCGGCTTCACGACGCCGGGTCACGAAGTAGCACCCTCAGTCTCGTACAATAGTGACCTTTCGATCGAGCATCATTTTCCCGGCACCGACATGTCGTTCAAGCTGACTCCGTTCTTGCGTCAAACGCAAGACCAGATCGAAAATTTCTACATCAACTACACGACTGGGCTGGTCTCGGGACTCAATGCCGGCTATCAAACGTCGCGGGGCTTCGAGCTCCAGTTCGACAAAGGAGACTTCAACCGAAACGGCTTTTCCGGTCAGCTTTCCTTCGCGTACACCTACGCCACTGTCAAGTACAGCCTGCTGCCGAACGGCACCAGCGTGATCTCGCCGATCAACTCCGGCATCGCGCAGTACAACGCATACACGAAGTCATGCGCTCCGGGCGGCAGTTCTTACGGAAAGAAGCAGTTCGGCGAATCGCTCTGCGCCTACGCCGGCAACGGCGTATACGCCGCGCCGTGCTACACGCCGAGCGGTCAACCGGACCCGTCCTGTAAAGCAGGCGACATTGCCAACCCATACTGGAAGTCGCCCGCGTTCTCGCTCTTCGACCCTTCGGCGTCGTATCTGCCGTTCTCGATCTTCCCCGGACCGATTGGATCGGGCGTTAACGCCTTCAACTATCCGTACGTCGCGACGCTCTTGCTCAACTACAAGCACAACAAGTTTACGATCACTCCGTCGTTTCAATATGTGGCGGGTAATCGGTACGGCGCGCCCCTGACCACGCCGGGGATCGATCCCGCGGCGGGCTGCGGCAAACCGCTGGCAGGCTCGACCGCAGGCGATCCGCGCTACCCGTATGGCGCGGCCGGCGGCGGACCGTTCAACGCAGACAACCCCGGCTGCGCGGCGACGCTCTCGATTCCCGATCCCTACACTGGGCAGTTCGACGCGATCGGCGCCTTCCGCGAGCCGGCGCAGCTCCTCGGCCACCTTCAGATTTCGTATCAAGTTACGCCGCGCGTCACCGCGTCAGTCACGCTAGCGAATTTGCTGCAGACGTGCTTCGGCGGTCAGCACACGCCGTTCACCTATTTCTGGAGCTCCTCGACCTGCCTCTATACGAATCTCATCGGCGGTCCATCTACGCCTCCGGTCGGCAACGCCTACAATCCCGGCGCGAACGTGCAGACTTTCCTGCGCTATCCGTACGAGCCATATTTCGGAACGTACAACGATCAGACGAGCTCGCTAATGGAGCCGTTTAACGCCTACTTCAGCCTGAGGTTAAGCATTTGAAATACGATGCAATCGTCGTCGGCGGCGGTCACAACGGACTCGTCACGGCCTGTTACCTCGCGCGCGCAAAATGGCGCGTGCTGGTGCTGGAGCGGCGCTACGTCGTCGGCGGAGCCTGTGTGACCGAAGAGGTATTTCCCGGCTTCAAGGTTTCGACGGCAGCCTACGTCAACAGCCTCTTTCGTCCCGAGATTATCCGCGATCTGCGCCTCCAGGACTACGGCTTTGAAGCGATCGAGCGAAATCCGGCATCGTTCTCGCCATTCCTTGACGGGCGGTACTTGATGCTGGGACGAGGGCTCGCGCAAGACGCCGACGAGATCGCAAAGTTCAGCAAACGCGATGCGCAGAACTATCCGAAGTACGAAGCGATGCTCGAGCGCGTGGCCTCGGTCGTCGAGCCGACACTCACGCAGATTCCGCCGAATCTCTTGCGCCCGAGTCTCGGACAGCTGCTCGAGGCCGGTAAGATGGGGCGCGCCTTGCAGCGGCTGGGCCCGGGAATGGGCGAAGCGATCGAAGTGCTCACCGGCGCCGCGCGACCGATTCTCGACCGTTGGTTCGAGAGCGAGGAGGTTAAAGGCACGATCGCAACCGATGCGATCATCGGCGCTTTCATGGCTCCCTCGATGCCCGGAACGGCGTACGTTCTATTCCATCACGTGATGGGTGAGACCAACGGCAAACGTGGCGTTTGGAGCTACGTGCGCGGCGGTATGGGCGGTTTAACCCAAGCGCTTGCGGCCGCGGCCAAAGAGCTCGGCGTGGATATCCGCACCGATGCCGAGGTCGCGCGAATCACTACCGGCGCCGGGCGCGTGACCGGCGTCGCGCTGACGAACGGCGAGGAGTTCGCGGCCAAGCACGTAGCAAGCGGGGTGGATTGTCACGTAACGTTCGAGCAGCTCGTCGACAGCGGCGATCTGCTGCCGGAGTTTCGCGACGCGATCGGGCGGATTTCATATGACAGCGCTTCGTGCAAGATCAACGTCGCGCTCGAGCGACTGCCGAGCTTCACCGCGCTGCCTGGACACGAGCCGGGACCGCAGCACTTCGGCACGGTTCACCTCTGCCCCGATCAGGACTTCATCGAGCGCGCGTACGACGATGCCAAATACGGCTCGTTCTCGCGCGAGCCGGTCGTCGAGTGCACGATGCCCTCGTCGCTCGACTCAACGGTCGTGCCGCCGGGCAAGCACTTGATGTCGATGTTCACGCAGTACGCGCCTTACAGTTTGAAGAGCGGACCTTGGACCGACGCGCTGCGCGACGAGTACGCCGATCGCTGCTTCGACGTTGTCGAACGCTACGCGCCCGGCTTCAAGGACTCGGTCATCGATCGGCAGATCCTGACGCCTGTCGATCTGGAAGAGAAGTTCGGTTTGACGGGAGGCAGCATCTTTCAGGGAGCGATGCCGCTGCACCAGCTCTTCGCGTTTCGCCCCGTACCCGGCTATGCCGGGTACAAGACGCCGATCCGAGGACTCTACTTGTGCGGCGCGGCCACTCATCCCGGCGGCGGCGTTATGGGCGCGGCCGGCTGGAACGCGGCCCGCGTGATGCTCTCGGCAGGCTAGCCGCGCACGGCGGGCGCGTCGTCGAAGGCGCGGCGCAGCGCATTGATGTCGAGCTTCTTCATCGCAAGCATTGCTTGCATCGCGCGCTGTGCCTTCTCGCGGTCTGGATTGCCGAGCAACTCGGCGAGGCCCCGCGGCACGATGTTCCAGGCAAAGCCATACTTGTCTTTAAGCCAACCGCATTGGAGAATCTCGCCGCCTTCGCCCAGCGCGTCCCATAGGCGGTCGACCTCCGCCTGCGTTTCGCAGGTGATGAAGAGTGCGATTGACCCGCGCGGCATCGTCGGCACATGGTCGGCCTCGGCTTCGCCGGTGCCACCATTGAGCGCCATAAAGTCCTGCCCCTGGAGCGTGAACTCGACCATCATGGCCGAGCCAGGCTTGCCAGGCCCTCCTTCCTCGTAACGGCTGACGTTATCGATTTTCGAATCGTTGAAGATCGATACGTAAAACTTGGTAGCCTCTTCGGCGAGACCCTCAAACCAGAGCAGCGGCGTAATCTTTTGCATGGCGCATTTCTTTTGCTACCCGCCCGCGCCGCTCCGCCTGGGAAAACGAGGGGTGGCTGCTCCGTACTGCGCGCGTGATAGGAGGCCTGGCACACCCACCTATGAAAGTGAGAGCTTGTGAGCGCGCAACCGTTTGAAGGTCGGATGGCACACTTAGAAGGGGCCTTCCTCCAGGTCGACCGCAGACTCGAGTCGCTCGACTTGCGCATGGAATCGCGCTTTACGCAGGTGGAGTCGCGCTTTAATCAGTTGGAGTTGCGGCTCGACGCGCGGTTCTCGATTATCGATCAGCGGTTCAACTGGCTTATCGGCATCGTCGTCGTTAGCTGGATCTCAACGGTCATGACGGTGCTCTTTCACCACTGAACCGGCGCAGGGCCGAACGTTTTGCGGTCGTCCGCTTCCAAAATATCGAGAATCTTCGACAACTCCGGCCGCGCTGCCATGACGGGATGGCGTTCGCGGATGAGAACCTGATCTTCGGGCGACATGCGTTCTACAACAAGCGTTTCGAGCTTCGCATTGAGGGCCGATGCGAACGCTGGATCGATCCGTGCCGCGAGCCACTCGACCAACGCAACCTCATCTGCGGCCTCACCAACGGCTCGACGGAACTCGTCCATATCGAGGCCCAGCCGTCGAACGACGTATGCGCTAAAGCCGGTATCGTGGTTGAGATAACGCCCCATGTCGCCGCCGGGTAGCTCCGCGCGCAGCTTATCGACGGTACGCGGCAAGAAATAGCAACCCAGCATCGTTTCCCGGGGCGGACGCGGCGGCCGCGTTCGCAGATCGAGCGGCGTCATCCAACTGCTTCAAAGAACGTCGCGAGGTCGATGTTGCCGCCGGAGACTACCGCCACGATCGGACCATCGCCAAGTTTTCCGCTAAGCGCCGCCGCCACCGGCAACGCACCGGCTCCCTCGGCGATCACCCGCGCCCGTTCGGCGAGCACGCGCATCGCGTGTCGCGTCTCGTCGAGCGTGACGACGATCGCGCCATCGACCAGCCCGTGCATCCGTTCCCACATGCGCGGAAAGACGCTCTTGCCGCCCGCCCCGTCCACGAATGACGCCTGCCACTCTTCGAAGGCCGATGGTTTCCCCAACTCCACCGAGCGCGCGTAGGGCGCCGCAGTTTCAGGCTCGGCCACAAAGATCCGCACGTTCGGCTTTTTTGCGCGCAGCGCGGAAGCCACGCCGGTGATCAAGCCGCCGCCTCCGAGCGCGGTAACGACCGTTGCGATGTCGGGCAGATCCTCGACGATCTCGAGACCGACGGTCCCGTTACCCGCGATGAAATGATCGTCGTCGAATGGATGCACGAAGGTGCCTTCGATGCCGGCATAGGCCCGCCGTTCCAGCGCTTCCCAGCACGCGTCGTACGATGCTTTGACGATCTTTGCGCCGAGTGCGCGCATGCGCGCGATCTTCGTTTCGGGCGCGGTTTCGATCGCGAGGACAGTGCACGGCACGCCGGCCTTGCGCGCAGCGTACGCGACGCCTTGGCCGGCGTTACCGGCGCTGATCGTCCACACGCCGAGCGCGCGCTTCTGCGGATCGAGCATCGCGACCGCATTGGCGGCTCCGCGCAGCTTGAACGAGTTGATCGGCTGAAGACTTTCCAGCTTGAGAAAGATCCTCGGCCCGCTGGTGCCTTGCAGCTCGAGTAGCGGCGTTCGAACGATCGTACCCGCGATGCGCGTTCGCGCCGCTTCTATTGCATCGATAGAGATTGGCTGAACGGCCGCAAGCGAAGTGTCCATAGCGCGAGCTACGCCTTTGGCCGCCGATAGGCCTTTGATGCAATAGGGAGGATGACACCTGGTAGCCGGTGCGAATAGTGCGTGCTTATGCAAGCTTCAGCCAGACAAGCAGACTTGATTCTTACCAACGCCGACGTGGTCACGATGGACGACGCGCGGCCGACGGCTCAGGCCGTCGCAATAGCCGACGGTCGAATTCTTGCTGTAGGCAGCGCGGCCGAGATCGAATCGCTCAAAAGCGGCGCAACCCATGTTGTGGATCTCGGCGGCAAGACGCTGCTGCCGGGCTTCGTAGACGGGCACAGCCACTTCTTTCAAGTCGCGCTCGTCGCGGGTTCCGCGAACGTCAGCACGCCGCCGGTCGGGAACGTGAGCTCGATCGCCGAGATGGTTGCGACGCTAAAGGATTTCGCCGCCGCGCATCCCTTGCAGCCGGGGCAATGGCTGATTGGATTCGGCTACGACGGCACTGCCTTAAGCGACGGGCGCGAGGCGACCCGCGACGATCTCGACCCCGCATTCCCGGACACGCCCGTCCTGTTGGTTCACGTTTCCGCCCACGGTTGTCTGCTGAACTCGGCGGCGCTCAAGCTCGTCGGCATCGATGCCGACACGCCGACGCCGGCCGGCGGCGTGATCGGCCGCAAGCCGGGAACGAACGAACCAACGGGTTTGCTTATGGAAACGGCGTGGCTTCACGTGCTCGGCTTCGTGCCGAAGCCGACGCCGCAAGAAGCATTGCAGAGCGTCGCGAGCGCGCAAACGCAGTACGCTGCGAACGGCTATACGACCGCCCAAGATGCGCCGGCGGTTGCGCCGATCATGGCGCTGTATGAAAAGGCCGCACAAGAAGGATTGCTTTCGATCGACCTCGTGGCCTACGCGGATGCCGATGGGCTGCGCGATCTCGTTAATCGTGGTTTGACGTTTCCGACGTCGTACTCCGGCCATCTGCGCATCGGCGGGCTGAAGCTCATTCTCGACGGCTCGCCGCAAGGCAAGACCGCATACTTTACGCAGCCCTATCTCACAGATGGGCCGAACGGCGAAAAGAATTATTGCGGCGCGCCGGTGATTACAGCCGAGGAAGTGAACGAAGCGGTCGCCTTCGCCTACGAACACGGCGCGCAGGTGCTGGCACACTGCAACGGCGATGCCGCCGTTGACATGATGCTCGAGGCCCATCGCGCCGCCGGAGCTCCGGCCGGGCGTCGCACAACGATCATCCATTCGCAGTTCGCGCGTCCCGACCAGCTCGAAAAGTACGCCGATAATGGTTTCGTCGCGTCCTTCTTCACCAACCACGCCTACTTCTGGGGTGACGTTCACGTGAAGAACCTCGGCAAAAAGCGCGCGTACTTTTTGAGCCCGATGAAGACGGCCCGCGGCTTGGGAATCCGGATGTCGAATCATTGTGACTTCTTTGTGACGCCGCTCGACCCGCTCTTCATCGCATGGACGGCCGTGAACCGGCTCTCGCGATCCGGGCAAGTCATTGGACCCGACGAGCGCATCTCGCCGCACGACGCGCTCGAGGCGCTGACCATCGACGCGGCATACCAGTACGGTGAGGAGGATCGCAAGGGCTCGATCGTGGCCCGGAAGCTCGCCGATCTCGTCGTGCTGGATCGCAATCCGCTGAAGGTCGATCCCTCGGAGATCAAAGACGTGCGCGTCGTCCAAACGTTGAAGGAAGGCAAGCCGATCTACGAGGCCACCGGCAAGGCGAAGTGAGCGTTGCACGGAGAGTTTGAGCTTTCGCCGCTCTTCGATCTCGGCGCCACCTTCGTGTGGGCAGTTTCGGGCGCAGGGCTGGGCGTACGATACGGTTACGACTACACCGGCATCTTCGTGATGGCGTTGGTTTCGGCGACCGGCGGCGGTCTCTTACGCGACGGCATCTTCTTGCAGCACGTCCCGGTCTTGCTACAAAGTCCGTATTACATCATCGCCGTGCTCTGCGGAGCGCTCGTCGGTACCGTCAGCAGCGTCGCGGCCGGCGGGCGCAAACCGTCGCGCGGTTATCAAACCGTGCTCGATACGGTTGACGCGCTCGGGTTAGGCGCCTACGCGTGCGTCGGCGCCCAGATGACCTTGCAGATGGGCCTTTCGATCCCCGCAGCAATTCTCGTCGGCGTCGTCAACGCGGTCGGTGGAGGTTTGCTTCGCGACATTTTGGTCAATCGCATTTGGATGCTGCCCGGACAGATTCTGGCGCTCGCCGCGCTGGCCGGCGTTTCGCTCTTCGTCCTGCTGGTGAAGGAAACGAGCCTAAGCGCGAGCGAAGCGGCTTGGGCGGCGATCACCCTCACCTTTGTCATCCGCATGCTGGCAATTCGTTTCGACTGGCGAACGAAGGCGTTAGTAAAAAGCGAGGATGGAAACCGATGAATAAGGGATTCAGCATAAGCATCGCTGCGTTAGTGCTTTCGGGATGCAGCGCCCACGTGCCGGTCGCGCCGTTGCCGAGCTCACAGGCTCGCGCGACGAACGTGCCGGCGCGTAGCGCGCCGGCGCACGTGACTTAGCCGATCGAGTAGTTTCTCTTTAGTCCATGTCTTTCGCGTTCGCGCTTGGAACGACGCTCGGGTTATGTTCCGCAAACGCGCCGAGCGGGTTGGGAACCAACCATACCTGGAGATCCCAAATCGCCGGGAACGTAAAGACAAAGGCCACGTCGGATGCGCTTTGCGGTGCCGGTATTCCTAGCACTTTCCAGCGCGGAAGCTTGCCGACTTGTACGATGTCGGCCGCAGTCGGATTGTTCACCGATCCGCCGACCTTCGTCATCGTCTTATCTCCGATGCCGCCGAACTGTAGCCCGCTCGGCGTGTTTACGGCGAAGTGCACGTGGGCAGGCGAAAAGTCGAGCCAGCGCGCCGGCGAAACACCCCAGATGTTTGGACGTGCGACTGAGTTGCTTTGTAGCACCGAGAAGTCGGCGCCGATCAGGCGACCGTTAACGTCGTACCATAACTGGCTCGGGCGGTTCATGTCGCTCTGCCAGTTATTCGTGTTCACCCAGCTGATGGCTCCGGTTTGATCCTCGACGGTATATTGGAAATAGCCGGCTGCCTTCGCCGCGGAGGTGGTCGCAAAGCGCTTCTGGAGATCGGCCGTAACCGTGCTCACGAACTGCGTTTCTGCGGCGCTTTGAGGGGGCGCCGGCGTCGGGGCGGGCGACGGAGTCGGTGCGGTCGCGCCCGCGGTCGCCAAAACCATGCAAAAAGCGATAATTGCGCGTTTCATTAACGTATTCATAGCTGTCGCGATTCGTTTTCCAGCAGACTCGTCCTGTCGCACGAAGAAGTAATCTTAGATGGATACTCGGCGGTTAGCGACGCTGCGCAGCGTGGTCGCGACGTTCGTGCCGTTCGACGCGCGCGTCGAGCGCGTCACGGAGTACGCAGCGCGCGCCATCGACGGTCTCACGCCACGGCGTGGCCGGGAGCTGCGACGGCTCCTCGATCTGCTCTGGCTACCGATGAAAGCTACGGACGATCGCCGGGCGGACTTCCTAAAAATATTATCAAATTCTCGCGTTGAGAAGCTCCGCGCAGGGTTCGCCGCATTGAAGCGGCTCGCGCTCTTTCTCGCCTATGCCGAGAGCGAGCGCGGCAGCGAGAATCCGACCTGGAAGCGCATCGGCTATCCCGGTCCGCGCGATGATGCCCGCGCGAGTTCGGCGCCGTTACCGCTCGGTATTGCGCGCGATGGTGAACGCGTGCGGGCCGACGTTGCCGTTATCGGCAGCGGCGCGGGCGGAGGCGTCGTTGCGTCGGCGTTTTCACGGGTCGGCAAACGCGTCGTTGTCCTCGAAGCCGGCGGCGCGTTCGACACGCCCGACTTCACGCAGCGCGAGTTGATGACGTCGGAGCTCTATCTCGACGCCGGCCTCACCTCGAGCGACGATCTCGGAATCGCGATAATGGCCGGCGGCACGGTCGGGGGCGGGACGACCGTAAACTGGTGCACGTCGCTCCGTCTTCCAGAGCCGATCGCGCAGGAGTGGAGCGAAGCCAGCGGCATCGCCCATTTTGGAGCGGAGCTGGAGCCTCGCTATATGGAGATCGAAAACCGCCTCGAGATTCAACCAGCAAACGCGCACAACGCCAACAATCAGGTGATTCTAGACGGAGCTCGCGCTCTGGGTCTTCACGCCGGCGCATCGCCGCGAAACGCGGCCCCCGATTGCGGCGACGGATGCGGTTACTGCGGCTTCGGTTGCGCGTATGCCAAGAAGCGCTCGACCGCGTTCACGTTCCTCTGCGATCTGCGCGCCGGCGGCGGATCGATCTACGCAAATGCGCATGCGTCACGCATTGAGACGCAAGGCACCCGAGCCCGTAACGTAGTCGCGCAGCAGCGGGGTCCGCTCCCCGGCGACGTGCGCAACTTTCGCATCGAAGCCGACCTCATCGTCCTCTGCGCCGGTGCGTTGCGCACGCCCGGAGTTCTCGCGCGTAGCGGAATTACTCATCCCCTGCTCGGCAAGCGTCTCTTCCTGCACCCAGTGGCGGCGGCGATTGCGGAGTTCGACCGCGCGATCGACCCGTGGAAGGGCCCGATGCAGAGCGCATACTCGGATGCTTTCAACTATCGCTCGGGTAACTACGGTGCGAAGGTCGAGGTTGCGCCCGCACATCCGGGGCTGGCGGCGTCGGCACTGCCGTGGGAGAGCCGCGAACGCCACGCGGAGCTGATGGGACGCATGCGCAACGTCGCGACGCTTTTCGCGCTGACCCGCGATCGCGATCCCGGTTCCGTCGATCTCGACGAAGAAGCGTACATTCGCTATCGCATCTCTCGCTTCGATGGTGAGAACATGCTTGCAGGTCTCTCCGGCGTCGTTGGCCTTGCCTTTGCGGCCGGGGCGGTTCGCGTGATGACGCTGCATACGAGGCCACTCGAAATCGAACGAGGGCAATGGTCGCCGAGCTGCGGTCACGAGCTCGCGGCGCGGCTGCGAAAAATCGGCGTCGCCCCGAATCGGCAGATCGTTTTCTCGGCGCACCAGATGGGAACCGCGGCGATGGGCGCCAGCCGCGCCAACTCGGTCGTCGATCCGAGCGGCCGCGTCTGGGGTTATGAGAACCTGCTCGTTGCTGACGCTTCAATCTTTCCGCAGTCGAGCGGTGTGAATCCGATGCTCACGATCATGGCGATGGCCGCCCGCATCGCGGCGCAGCACGGCGGTTACGGTTCTTGAGTGAAGCCTTCCGGCACGCCGAAGATCGGATCGTTTGCATCGATCGAGCGAACGTTGCCGCGCTCGGTGACGAAGGTTGCAGCTTGGCCTTGCCCGCCGAACGTCATCGCGTCGTACATCGGGAGCTTTCCAAGCGGCAGACGCGGACCGCTTTGCGAAACGCTGAAACGAGAGTCGCCGCCCGTTGACGCGAGCGCGCGCATGGCGCTCATGTATCCGGCCATCGCGGCCGCGGCGCGGCCACCCGTCATCGGCAAGCCGCCGGAGCACGTCGGCACGGGATTCGAAAAGCTGGAGTACCAGGCCCGGAGGTTGCCGTTCTGCGTCTGCGATTGGCCCGCAGAGCTGGTTTCGGTGATCGTCATTTGCGAGCTATAACCCTCGGTCGGCTGACCGTTCACGTTGCGCGCACCGAGTGCGGTGTTCGTCACCGAGATCGCCACGCGAGTATCGTTGTCGGACGAGCGCCCCTGCGACGGCGTGCCGCCGGATTCCGGCGAAGAGGGCTGGTCCATGGAAACGACCTTGTATGTCTTACGGCGCAGATTCAGCGTAGTGATCGTCCGCGCCGCGCAATCCACGATCGTCGCGGTCTGCGAGAACAAGCGATCCGTGCGATCTTTCGAACCCGCGACGTAATGATGCTCGGCCATGCCGGTCTGCATCATCTGCTGCATGCTCTGACCCTCGCTCATCGCTTGGTGAATCTGCTTGAAGATCCCACCGCCGCTCTGTTCCGGCTGCTGCACCGCAGCCGCGGCGGCAAAGTCGCTGTCGAACGAGCCGGGCGCAAGCGTGGCCGGATCGGTATTCACCGCGATCTTCGTGACCGAGTCCCATGCCAATCCGCTTGGCGACGCGAACGCTTCGAGCGGCGCACCAGCGAGCAGAAAAGATAGAACAAAGAGGGCGGAGAGCGCCGCGCGATGTGGTTGCATGCGCTGCGGCTTCGTCGCGGTGGGTTCTCCCGCCCTTCCCTGCCTCCTTACATGCTCTGCGCTTGGCCGGAGGCGTTCAGATGATACGCCGTCGCCAGGTCTTTCATCGCGGTCGTGAGGATCGCGTGGTACTGCGCGTCGGCTGCCAGACCGTATTTGGCGTCAATATCGCTCATCACTTTGACGTGAATCGGATGCGAAACGAGCCGGTCGAGCATCACTTCGACGTTGAAGCCCTGACCGGACTGACCCGCGGCCCACAACGCGCCGGCGAGAGCTGCGCCGTCGCTCGGACTTGGGTTTGGCTGGCTGGGGAGTGCGATCTTCTTCGCGGTGACGATCTTCAGCGAATCGTTGACGACGAAGTCGAACGTCTTGAGAAACTGCCCAACTTGCTCCTTGCCATACTGGTTCGTCAGTTTGGCAACTTCCGCGTCGAACTGCGGACCGGTCAACGTCTTGAGCAGCGTGACGGTGTTGAAGCTGGTCGGGCCGCCGCCGGCTTCGACCATGGAGAGCGTGAGGGCGAGCGACGGAGCGCCCGTATAAATGCAGCAAGATCCTGAAAAGCGAGTCGGTTCATCGACGACGTCGGGCACGAGCTTCGCCGACGCGACGCCGGTTCCGGTAGCCGCGAGGACGACCGCAAGCGCGGCAATCAAGTGCGAGTTTTTCATGAGTTCCTTTCCGAGCTGAGCCTTCGACTCGGCGTGTGGCGCCGAGTGTGGTTGGCTCTGGGAGGAAACGGGGGAACCCGGCTTTTGGATTGCCTGCGGCCGGTTCGGGCCGCTAGATGCGCACGAGCGCGATCGGTTTGGTGGTGGGCTGCTTCGAACCACCCTCAGGTTCGACGCTGACCGCCACTGCGGCGATGGTCGTCGCGGCCTCGGGCAGACGAACCACCGTGGCTCCGCCGGCGGCAGGCTCAAACGTTATCGAGGGCGCCACACCGTTCGCACCTTTTGCGATCGTCCACGCCTGGTAGACGCGCCCGGCGGGCACGGCCGGCAGATCGTGCATCGCAATGTAGAGCCGATCGCCCCGCGTCACGACCTCACCCCCCGCGAACCGGCGGCGTTGCGAATCGGGTGCGGTCAGGTCGGCGATTGTCTGCGTTTGCGCGACGGTCTGAGCGCGATCGCGTTTCAGCTGATCGTTGAGGGATATGTCGATGAGTCCCGTTAGGATTGCAATTGCCAGACAAGCTGCGGCCACCGCATACGCCGGCCACGCAGGTGGCGTGCGCCGAGCGGCGTCGGCTCGCACTCGCTTCATCACTCGCGCTTTGAGGAGCGGACTCGCGACGGCGGCGCCGCCGCTCGAGTCGCCGCAGGCTTCGGCAGAATAGGCCACAGCCGTTACCGCCGGCCGCAGGAAATCGTACTCGGCGCGACAGCTCTCGCAAGTCTTCAGATGATCGACGACGGCTGCCGCTTCCGATGCCGGAAGGAGGCCGAGCGCGTACGCAGCGACGTTATCAAGCATTTCGTCGTGCGACGTCATACCGTCACCGCGCCTTCGAGCGCGCTGCGCAGCTTTCGCAAACCGTTTCGGATGCGGGTCTTGATCGTTCCAAGTGGCAACCCGGTTTGACGCGCGATTTGCGCGTGCGTCGCGCCGCCGAAGAATCCGAGCTCGATCAGTTCGCGCTGTTCGGGCGGGAGCTGCCCGAGCGCCACACGCACGCGCTCCCCGTTTATTCGCGCGAGCGCTCTGTCCTCGAGCACGTCGTCGACGGGCAGCGACTCAGGAAACTCGCTCTCGGCGCGCAGCGCGCGGCCGCGCACGACGTCGAAGGCGCGATTGCGAGCGACGCGCGCAATCCACGCCCCGAAGTTGCCGTCGTGGAAGAGGACCGGGTTGCTCCAGAGCTTCAAAAAGACCGCCTGTGTAACGTCCTCGGCGGCAGCCGGATCGGAGAGCACGCGGAGCGCGATCCCATAGACGAGGCGGTGATACCCGTCGTAGAGCGCCTCGAACGCGCCGGCGTCACGGGCCTGCACTCGCTCCATGAGCCGGCCTGCGTCTTCCACGGCGCCTTCTTTCGTTGTGGTCTGGGTTCTGCACTGCCCTTGGTAACGCTCGACCCCCGCGGATAGATTGCGGAGCCGGCAAGGGCACCTTAGTTTATTTCTTCGGGTAGATTTGGTGGCCCGGTCAGCCCCTCGGGTGAGCGCACGATGCCGCGCTCCATCTCATCCCAGGCTTGCGAGAGAATCGGTCGCAAGGAGTAAAGCGAATGCGTTCCACCGGGCTGCGAATAGAACGTTACCGCAAGCCCGGCATCGCGCAGAAAGATTGCCGTAGCAGTAGGATAAGCCGTCGGCACGTTATCGTCGCGTGCGCCGGTCAAGATGTAGAAGCGTGTGCGGGACAAGGCTGCGGTGACGGGGGGCGCCCGAGAAACGAGCAGCGACCCCGCGATCGACATCACCGCCGTCCAATCGTCGGGATGCAGCGGCGCCAGCCGGAAGACCGAGAAGCCGCCCATCGAGTACCCAGCGAGATAGCGCCGGTGGGGGTCGATCGCAAACGCCGCGTTCGCCGCGCCGAAGGCATCGTAGACGTCGCTCTCCGAGCCGGCGAAGTCGTAGGCTCCGCGTCCGTAGGGGGCGACCACGATCGTGCCGGTTCGTTCGGCTAAGTCCCGCACGTACGGCGGCGCCAGCAAGTGGGACTCGGCCTGCTGATGACCGTGCAAGAAGATCACAAGCGGCGCCGGGCGTTGCGGCGAATAGCTCGCCGGCACGTAGACGGCAATTGGCTGCATCGTTCCGTCTTTTGACGAGCGCAGCAATGTCTCGCCGAGACCCCGAATCGCGGCCATCGGCTGATACGAGCGATGCATAAGCTGCACCGCCAGGCTTACATCGAGCTCCGATGCTGCCTTGGCCGTTTGCCGCCATATCTCGGGCGGGTAGTCGTTGGGCGCAGGTTCGAGCAAGAGTGCGGCGTCGTTTACGAGGCGTTCGTAGTAATCCATCGTCGTCTCTCGACCGGCGACGGTTGCGACTTGAGCAACATTTGAATAGTACTGGTCGGCGACCGAGCGGAGGGTTGCACCAACGTCGCTTGCGTCCGCGCCGGAAAGCATGAGAGCGGCCGCCGGGAGCGCCGCAAGAAGGACCCGCACGCCGAAGTAACGATTCCGTCGAAGCACGAGTGACGTTCCAGCAAACTCCGAGGAAAAACAATTACGATCTTGCATACGCCAGGCTGCAGCGCGGCCATCCATTGAGGAGCTCCTAAGATGTCTCACCAAAAAAGGATCGTCGCCGCACTGCTGACCGCTGGATTGGCCTCGTGTTCGGGAAGTGCGTCCGCGCCAACGCTGCCCGCGGCGAGCACGGTTCAGCAGAGTCATCAGAGCCAACCGCTGATCGGCGCGAGCCAGAACGATGCTGGGGAATCGTTGCCTTCGCCGATCAAGCACGTCGTGATCATCATCCAGGAGAACCGCACGCCGGATTATCTCTTTCAGGGTCTACCCGGCGCAGACATCTCAAAGTATGCCATCGACTCGCACGGAGATCGCGTCCCGCTGCGTCAGGTCTCATTAAGCGCACCGTACGATCTAAGCCATACCCATAAGGCCTTCCTTAGAGATTTCGACAATGGCGAGATGGACGGATTCGACGCCGGCATGCCGGAGAGCGAGCGCTTTCGTCCGTTCGGATACGCCCCTGAATCCGAGGTGCGCCCTTACCACGACATGGCGCGCCAGTACGCTTTCGGCGACCACATGTTCGAAGGAAACGAAGGGCCGAGCTTCCCCGCGCACCTGTATCTCGTAAGCGGCACTGCGACCGAACCGTCGATCGCACAGTACCGTGTGAGCGACAACCCGTACGACAGCAAGACGGGGCATCGCAAAACCGGTGGCTGTGACTCGGAGCCGTTCATCGTGGTCCCAACGATCGCGATCGAGAACGGCGCGAAAGGGCCGACCCTATTCCCCTGCTTGGACCGTCCGGTGCTCTCCGATTTTCTCGACGAGAAAAACGTTTCGTGGCGGTACTATCAAGATGGCCCCGGGCCCGGTCTATGGCATCCGTTCGACGCGATTCGCCACGTGCGTTACGGCAAGGATTATGCGAACGTGATCACTCGCTCGCAACAGGTCTTATCGGATATCCACAACGGACAACTAGCGGGCCTATCGTGGATAGCGCCGGCTGACGCGTGGTCGGATCATGCCAGTAAGCACGGCACTAAAAAAGGACCCTCGTGGGTCGCCGCGATCGTCAATGCAATCGGCACCTCTCAGTATTGGGACTCGACCGCGATCTTCGTCGTCTGGGACGATTGGGGCGGCTGGTACGACCATGTCCCGCCGCCGCTTTACAATGCGTACGAGCTCGGTTTTCGCGTGCCGCTCCTCGTGATCTCACCGTACGCCAGGCAAGGCTACGTCTCTAAAGTGCAGCACGAGTTCGGAAGTCTGCTGGCTTTCTCGGAGGAGACCTTCGGCATCCCGAAAGGCTCGCTCGGCGCGACCGACGTCCGCGCCGACGATCTGAGCGATCCCTTCAATTTCTCGCAGCGGCCGCGCGCTTTCGTGCCGATCAAAGCTCCGCCGTTCAAGCCGGGATCGAGTCAAAGCTTCGGCGAGGAAGATCCGTAGTCAATTCCAGGACACGACGATGAGGCCGTTTCCGCCGGAGCCCGCGCCTCGGACCATCTTGACGTGCGTCGCGCTTCTTTCGACGTGGGACGAGCCGCCGCCACCGCCTCCGCCGACGCCATAGTTGGAGCCGCCGCCGCCACCGCCGCCGCCGTAATAACCACCCCCGCCGCCGCCGCCGAAGCCGCTGTAG
>JBAVSO010000111.1:0-8335 GCA_049695635.1 Candidatus Cybelea sp.
CGCCAAGAACGACCGGTGCGCGCTCGCTTCTTAGTGTTAGCCTGCATCGCTGTAATAACGATAGCCGTCATCTGCCTTGTTTATCTCCAAACCCACCCACTTGCGGCTTATCGATTGGCCCGCGCGCTTTTAGAGCTGACCTCTTCCAAGTAGCGTGCCGGGTCTAAGAGTCGCCAAGGCGAGGCGACGTACCCCGCGAGCAATGCAGCAGCGCCCACGCCCAGGGCATAGCGACCAAACAGCGTCCCCAACTTCATACCTCCGCTAGCTAACGAATCGGCGGCTGCCAGGGTTCGCCGCTGCGTCGCAGGGTCCCAGGAGAGCTGCCAGGCGCGACCGTAGCGGCATCTGCGCAACGGCGTCGCGCGGGTGACGTGCAATGCGCTCGCGGGCTGACGATCCCTCGCGCGACTCACGATAAGGGGGCCCGCTCACGCGCGGGCGCGCGCGCGAAACGCAATCGACACGCGCGTGCGACGCGCAATGCGCCAACCCCTCGCGGGCTGACGATCCTCGCGCGACTCGCGTTATGAGGACCCGCCCACGCGCGGCGCGCGCGCGAAGGCAATGCACCACCCCCTCTCACACGCATCGATCTCGCTATTAAGGTCGCCCCACATAGCCGCAAAGCTGACACACCCCACCCGGCGACGCCGCTCGGCTCAAGGCCGCAATGCGATTCGTGGATCTACGTCAGCGAGCTTGGTAGTACAAGAAAACCGCGCCGATAAAAATGAATACAACGCCCCCTACGACCGCCCGGATCCAGGTCTGCAGAGAGATCGGCTGCGTCAATTCTGAGCGCCTGGAAAACAAGCCCCATAAAAGTGCGAGTACCCCAAACACAATAAGACCAACACCATATCCAAACATGGCTAAGGCCGGCCCGAAAGCCGGGGCTCCGAGGGGCTACTCGTCATCCAGCTTATGCGTCCGCCACGGTTCCATCGTAGAAGTGCGCCAGGCATAGAAGCCTGAATCTAGGTCTACAACGTCTCTAAGATCGGGCCGGAGCTCGAACATATGCTTCGCGTGGATCAGTACGGCCTCTTCCTGGGATCTATGCTCGTCCCCGCCGCAGAGGAACTGCCAATCCCCGTCTACGTCGTGGCATACGTGAAGAACGGGCTCGCCCTGCTCCCAGACCCGTTTGCATGCAAAGGCTCTGGCGTCAGTCTCGTTTGTCATAGCACGCCGCTTTCTAACCGAACTCGCACGGCAGCGCAGCGCGTCGAGAATCTGAAGTGCTTATCTGCTCAACCTCCCGAGCATCGACGCTTCGGCGACGGCGATCCGCCGCAGCCTGCGAGCATCGCCGCTGCTGCGCAAATGCCAACCACGTTGAGGCTGAAGTCCCGAACCCTCACTTGCCTTGCTCCTCTCGTCGAACGACCCGATAGCAGGTTCTGCGAGGCGGCACTCGGCTCCGGCGGGCGCTGCCACCTCGCGGCGCAGCGCGTCAACCTGCCACGCCGAGGGGTGGTCGCGATCCCTGCCGATTTGAAGCAACCTGGAACGCCCAACGTGCGACCCCTCGTGGAGTTGAAGCAACCTTGCGCGACTGATTTCTCGCACGCACGTCCGAGAAAAATTTCTGCGTCTTTTTTACAAGCTCCCGTGCGTCTACGCCGGGCGCGAACTAGTCGGGATCGTGAGCGGCGACCGGGCTAAGGGCGACGCCGTGCGCAGAACCGTGATCCAGCGGATGCCACTAAGAATGCCCGCCGCTATGCGCTCGCATCGGCGGACCATCTAGCGAGGTGGGGATCTTGCCTCGCGGTTGGTCTGAACGATGGCATAACCAATCGGGCTTTCGTGCCTCACGCTCATCGCATGGCGCAGATGACCTAGAAACACGTCGAGCTGGCGAGGGAACAGCCCGATGATCCGACGTGCCTCTTTCTGGACGTACTGTTCTTCGTTAGGAAGGCACCGACGAAGAAGTTCGACGAGGTCGCGGCGTAGCTCGTCGTCCTTCGTGTTTTTTTTCTCGGGGCCGTCTAGGGAAGAATTTAGAGAACGTATAGGTTGTTGGCCATCGGTGACGGGGGTTTCGGTCACGGATGACGGGGGTTCAACGTCACCGATGGCGCTGGTCCCAATCGTACCCCCCGTCATCCGTGACGGGGGTTAGGAGTTGGTAGCTCTTACAGAGGCCCTTCCCAGGATCAATCGACCGAATCCAGCCAGCACGCTCAAGCCGACGGATGCTTCGTTCGGCGGTGCGAACGCCACAAAAGAGCCGCTCGGCGAGTCGTTCCAGGGAGATGAGAGAGACGCCGTCGTTGTCTACGTCAATCGCGCGCAAGATGCCGAATGCGCGAATGTCGATGTGCATGAGCCTGCGGTCATTCAATAGTGCAAGGGGGACCATTGCGAACGGCGGTGTTTGGGCTCGGCTCGGCTCAGAGGGAACCCTGGAACCGGCTGGAAGGTTCAACACTCGACGACTCGCGCGCCGCTTGGAACGGCGCGCCTCTTTCATGTTACGTCACCGCCCGGCGTATGCCGCTCAATATACGCGTCCAGATCGTCTTTGCGGAACAGCGTCCGCCGCCCGATCTTTAGTTTACGCAACTCGTTTTTGGCGACGAGTCCTTTGACGGTGGAGCGGCTTACACCACCAAGGTACCCTTGCGTTGCTTCGTAGTTCATAAGGGCCGTGGCCACGGCGACCAATCGAGGGTCCATGGAAAACCACTACCAGCCGTCGGCGGCGGTCCCCACGCGCTTTCTTTAGGGCTACGAAAAGCGCCCAAATTTGCAAAGAAAGTCAGTTCGGGCGGCAGACCCGGCCCCGAAAAACCCTTGCTTCAAGATTCGCACCCTCACCATCGACACGGAAAACCCCCGCCGCCACGTGAAGCGAGGATTATCTGCTGAATACAATTTATGCTATATTACTTTCGAGGCATAACAATGCAAGAGAGAGGTCACCCCAGCATGACGCAATCTCGTCGCCGATCCGTCTCCCTGAGTGAACTCCGCCAAGCTAAGTCAACGACACAAGTGGCGGTCGCTGATAGCCTCGACATGTCGCAGGGGCAAGTGTCCAGATTAGAACGGCGCGGCGACATGTACGTCAGCAGCTTGGCTCGGTATATCGAGGCGCTGGGCGGTTGCCTTGAACTGCGCGCGCGATTCCCAAAAGGCCATGCTTACACCCTGAGGCTCCGAGATCCGAAAGCTAGGAGACAACAATGAGTATTCGTAAGCACAAAAAGGCAGCAAACGGCGCGGGCAGCGTCAAGTGGTACCCTTCGATGCGACGGTACGTCGGCCAAGTGCGACGCAACGGCAAGATTTTAACCCGAAAGTATGGCAAGCTCGGCGAGCGCTCCAGCACCGAACAGCAGCTTCTGTGGCTGAAGCTCCAGCCGTACTTGAGTGCCGACCCCGACGCCGACACAACGCTCACAGTCTGGAGCGCACTTAATGCTTATGCGAGTCGGCGGACGCGCGGAGGCCGCGAGATTGCACCCGCGACGCGCGACCGTTACAGGGAGATCGTCAAGTGCCTCGACGGCCCGGTCGGCGCTAAGCGCGTGATCGACGTGAAGTCGTCCGACGTTGAAAAAGCGCTCGATGCGATCACGAGCGAACGCGGCGCGAGCATGGCGCGTACTCGCCAGATCGCGTACAAGCTGCTGCGCGCCGTTTTTGAGAAAGCGCTCAACGATGGTCTCATTACGCGCAACGTGGTTAAGGCAGTCGAAGCGCCGCAGTACCATCGCAAAGAAAGACGCGCGTCTTTACGCCCCGCGAGCAGCACTTCATCCTCAGAGCGAACGCTGAACTCGGGTGCGCAAACGACGCGCTGCTTCGGCTTGCTTTAAGTATGCCGGTGCGTCCGTGTGAACTCTTCGCGCTGCGCCGCTGCAACGTCAATCTCTCGGCCCGACGCGCACAGATCGAGAACGACCTAATAGCGACCGCCGAAAGCAATCATAAGCCCGTTCTCGGGCCCGTGAAGACGCCCGAGAGTCGTCGCGCTATATTCCTATCGGATGAAGTCGCCGCCGCGCTCTCGCGACAACTACAGGCGCAAATGCAGGCCGCTCGCGCCACGCCAGAGAGTTTCGTGTTTACGTCGCCGGACGGCCACGCGATCCGTCACTCGAACTTGGTGAGGAATTGGTGGAGGCCGCTGCTCGAAAAGGCGGCGGAGCTTGCCGAGGAGGGCGCGCGTGACGCGGGCGATCTCGACTACCGCTTCCCAAAAAACGCTGGACCTTACTGCTTGAGGCACACGGCTATCGAAAACCTGAAGGCAGCGGGCGTTCCTATGGACGTGATCCACACTCTCGCCGGGCACTCAAACGTGCAGACCACGATGGAGCACTACAACCAGCCGACCGACCAGCGCAAGCTCGACGCTGCGAAAGCGGTCGGAGAATGGCTCCGCGAGGGAATGGCCGTAGCTCGGTAGGCGGTAGCTCTACGCGTAGCTCTATGGCGACGCGCACGTAGCAACAGTCACAGACGAAAACCCTTGCGCTATAGGGATTTTGTTGGTGCGCCCGGCCAGAATCGAACTGGCAACCTTGGGCTTAGGAGTCCCCTGCTCTATCCAGTTTGAGCTACGGGCGCGCACTTGATTCGCCTTTATTTTCAAGGCTTTTGAGGCCTAGTCTCGCCTGCGAGTCTCCCTCCGCCGGGGTTCGCGGTTGCCATTCGGTTGCCATCCGCAGAAAGCGCCCGGCGCCGCCGCGTCAATTCTCAGCCGCCCCTTTGCGTGCCTGTGCCGCGGCGATGGCGCGGTCGATCTGAGCGACGGCCCGCTCTTGAGCGCCGGTGATGACATGCCCGTAGACGTTGAGCGTGGTCGAGGCCGAGGTGTGCCCCGGAGGGCTGCCACGGTCTGGACGTCGCTGCCGGCTGCGAGCGCCTGCGTGGCGCCAAAATGCCGACACGAATGCAGCGAGATGCCCTTGCGCTTAATGCCGAGTCCTTGCGCGAGCGCGGCGAACGTTTTCGAGATTGCATCCAGGTCGACTAACCGACCTAGCTCGTCTGCAAACACCAGCCCTTGGTCTTCATACTCTTTGCGCTTGAGCAACTTTTGTGCCGCTTGCGACGCGCGCTGCGTCTTCAGGGCGCTTGTTGCCAGGGCGTTAAGGGGCACAACGCGCTCGCGGCCGCTTTTCGTGCTCTTGATGAAAGAATGACCGCCTCGATCCTGACCGACGGCCTGCCGAACCACGACCGTTCCATTTTCGAGATCAACGTCTTCCCAGCTGAGCGCGCCGATCTCTCCTCTCCGCATCCCGGTGGCGATAGCTAGGGCGAAAAACGGATAGAAGCGCGCACCGTCCGCCGCGGAAAGCAACGCCGCTACTTGGTCAGCTGTCAGCGCTCGGGCGGGCGATGGCGCCGCCTTGGGCGCATCAACGCTGCGCGCAACGTTGCGAACCACGAGATTCATTCGCTCCGCCCATCCGAGAAGCCGATGTAGGAAGCGGTGAACGCGCAAAACAGTGTTCGGCCCCAGTGGACGGCCCATCCGAAAGCTTTCCGCGGCCGCATTATCGGATTTCGCCTTGCGCTGGTAACGAACACGCTCTGTCCGCAACCTAGTATAGAGCTCTACGAGATGGGCCGGCTTCAGACTCGCGATCGGAAGCCCATCGAGGCTTGGAGCAACGTGCATTCGCCAATGCTCTTCGTACCGGGCAACTGTGATAGGGGAGAGATCGGGCACGATGCTTTTCAAAAAGCGCTCCGCTACTTCTGCGAGCGCAACCTTTTTCGGATCCAGGTCAATACCCCGATCCCGCGTTTCAAGTGCCTGGCGTTCAGCCCGTTCGGCCTCCTTGCGTGTCGCGTACGTGCCTTGAGTGCGCCGCTTTCGCTTCTGATCGACGCCGCGGCCAACGTCGACAAGGACAGCCCAGCGACCGGATTTGCGCCTGTATATACTCACGGACAGCCTCCTTTTCGCGCGTACGCCTCGTGAGCGCGTTGCGCGGCTCTGCCTATTCGACGTCACCCCCGAGGAACTCTCGCAACGCCGCCTTCGTAATCAGCAACTTCTGGCCAACCCGAACACTCTTGATAGCGCGCGTTCTTAGCGCATCGTAGACGGCGTTGCGTCCGATTGGGAGATATGCAATGAGGTCGCGTGGCGTCAGTACATCCGGCAACTCTGCAAAGCGGACGCAAGATATGCTCGTCGATGACCCGATGGACTGCGCACGTATTGCCACTACCTCGCCTCCAATGCCGATAGCAAAAAGGCCCCCGTAGGAGGCCTTCGCTTCAAGCTGTACACTTTTCGCCAGCATTATAATGCGGGCGAAACTCGTTCATAATCTCGCAAGACAATTCTCTCTTGTCGCCACAGCGATGTCAAGCCTTTAACACTAAGCCTTTAACACTAAGCAGGAGCGCGGACGTGAAGACCTCGTTGAGGTGCTCGTCTGCGTTGGCTCCGAAGCCAGCTACGCGGCCGGGTCGACACCCGGCATGCCCGAGAGCTCGAAATAAGCAAACAGCACGCCGCGACGCTGTCGACTTCATCGCTGGGCACTTTCGCGACGATCATCCCCGCAGATCTGCATTGATGCCGGTGAGCAGAACTGCTTGCAGATCTACTTGAATAGCCAAAATATAGCGATTCCAGCGCTAGCCGAATATCGAGGTCCGTGGTCAATTGAGGACGGGTGAGCGGTTTTTACTCGACCCGAATGATCCAAGCCAGATGGCGAGGCCTGTCGCGCAGTTTCTCGGTGATCGTGTCGATAGCGACTACGAAGGTAGCGATGCCACGAGCGGACCCCAGGTGCCACCTGGACTGGTTTGTGAGATGCTCCAAAGATTACCGTCGTCGCCCGAGATGATCACGGTCAAGCCACTGCTGGTCACCGCGATAACCGGTGCTTGGAGCGGATACAGCGGCGCGTTGCTTGGAGACGCGAGGAAGCGCCATGGGTTCCACCCACTGGGCGAGGAGGCGCCCTGGTTGATCGTCCAAAGCCCTCCGTCCGATCCAATCGTGCAAACTTGTAACTCCTGAGGGTCTGTATGGTTGTTAACGACCGTCGGAAAGCCCTGGAACCCCACGGCTCGCGGCACATTTAGGGGCATCAGCAATTGCCAATCGCTCCAGCCGCCATTCGGCGCCGTTTGCCAAATGTGATAGACATCCCAGCTGTCACCTTGATTCGCCCCCACAACGAATATCTCAAGCCTTCCATCATTATTTCGACCGCACTGCCATGTGCCTGGCAATGGTCGTATGGTGACACCGGTTCCTATGGGAAGGGAACTCCACGCACTCCAGCCACTATTAGGAGCCACTTGCCAAATGTGCCAGATATTTGAATCGTTTCCTAGCACAAAGACTTCTAGTCGGCCGTCTGCGTTGCTCCCGACGGTCGGACCCGAATACTTGCTTAGCCCAGGGAGCGGTGCACCGAGAGAATCGCCCCACCCCGACCATCCCTTCCAGGCCCCAAGCTGCCAAATGTGGTGAAGTTGGTTGTCGCTTCCGACGGCAAAGGCTTCAAGCGGCTGATAGCCGTTTTCGCTCGGATTGGGGGCGTTCTGGCCAATGGCGATATTGGATGCGATCGTGCTGCTTGGAGGAGCGCCCAGGACTTCGCCAGCCATCCACGGTCCGTTAGGCGCGGTTTGATAAACATGCCAAAGTTGACCACTGCCATTGACTGCAAAAACCTCTAACAGCCCGAGTGTCACGTCGTTAGCTACGATGGGCGACTGCCACCCCGTTAGGGACGGCCCGGTGACCAGCGGATTCCATACACCTCCCGTCCATGCGCCGTTAGCTTGGCGTGTGGTCCCCGTGCAGGCCCAAAGATCGCCGCTTGGACTAATCGTAAAGATCTCCCATGCCCCGCTTTGGTTTTGACCTACCCCTACACCACTGATGAATCCAGGCTGAGGACGCCCTAACGACGACCAATTATTCTCGTATCCTAAAACACACTCATTGTCTTGGTTTGACCAATAACAATCGATCGACCAGGGCCCATATTTGAGAACGTTCACGCTGGAACCGTTTAATATATCGTCACAGATGTCGCAACATTCACTAGTCGTTCCTGATGATGGAAAATTCGTGTCGGTCCAGCCAGTAAAGTCGTTTGGATCGGTGAACGACTCGTACATCTCATGCGAGAGCAGCGCCGTATACACCGATGCTTGGTTCCACCACACGCTCCCCGTCATGCCAGGTGCGGTTGCCGCAAGCGCGACTGACTGTGGGAGCAAACTGTACAAAAAAAGGAACGATACGCCTTGCGTATAGCCGGGTACGTTCGTGGAGACCCAATGTTGCGACCCCGGACTAGGCGAGGAGCCCCCTGGCAAAGTC
>JBAVSO010000112.1:0-10803 GCA_049695635.1 Candidatus Cybelea sp.
GCTTATCGACGTGGGCGACAATCATGAGGCACCGCGATACATTCGTTTCGGCGGAATCAACCATGGTGCACTCGATGAGTGCATCGGGCCCGCGGAACTCGCGAACGAAAGACGTGATCGTGATCTCGCGGCGACGCGATAGGTTGGGGAACGGTCTTCTCGTTATCTCCGTAAAACCGCTAGGCAGAAATCATCGCAGCGCCGCAGCACGGGGACGAATAGAAGTGGCCGACTCGAGTCGAACATCCGGAGCCATTAAGACCCCTTGCAAAATCAAGACTTTGTGAGGGGTCGGTACTCCAACCGCAGGCGATCGGCTTGAGTCGGTCGTGGAATCGGTCGGGAGACTAAGGAGGAATTGTGAGCAGGTATCATTTTAGTGCATATCGCCTCGTTAGCGCTGCGCGGTTAGCGCTCGCGGGCACCGTTCTGAACCGAGAGGTCCCAGCGATACCCGTCCGGATCGTGAAACCACAGGCCCATATGCGGCGAGCCCGGCGCTGAAGGGCCGATCTCGTCGCCCGGATCTTCCAGTTCTACGCCGTCTTTCTTCAACGTCTCGAGCGCTTCGCGCAGCGCGCGCATACTGTCGAGGTGAAACGACATGTGGTCGATCGTGTCCGGATGTGGTGTGCCTTTGAAGAACCCGATGATAATCGCGTCGTTCGTCAGCCCAATGCCCTCATCGGACCGGAACATTTCCTGCAGATCGAAGTTCTTGGTCCAAAACTGCGCGCTCTTCTCCGGGTCTCTGACGGCAAGGCTGAAATGCCAGACCGCGCCAAGTTGTACTTTCACGTCCGTACCTCCTCGTAGCGCATCAAGTCGCGCTTGTACGCGCGGATGATGCGATCACCACTTCCTGGCCTGTCGAATAAGCGCTGAGATCATTTCATCGAGTGAATGCTAGCTTAAGATGGTTTGCGATACTAGTGCGGTAAGTGCTCCCCCAAAATCGCGAGCGCGTCGCGATGGACGCGATCATCCTCGGCTTTTGCTTCCTCGTACGTGGTCTTCGCCCAGTCGTATATCAACCTTGCCATATTCCATTCTTCGGAACCGCTCTTTCCATCGCGATCTAGCTGATACAGTTTCGATCTCGCGTTCAGAAAGGAGGTTAAAGCGGCTACATGTTTTTTGCCTGCCGCTTCTAGGCCAGGGAGCGGGTCTTTCATGCGAATCGGTTTTCTTTCGGCGACGCTCTCTAGCCTTTAACGTGCTGGGCACGGCACCGTACCGTGGATGCCTGCCGAGGAGCATATCGAGACGTGACCAGCAAATACTACGCCATGCATGCCGAAGCCGTGCCGTGGGCGTGCTCTTGCTATAAGCACGGGATGCGACCGCGAAGTCATGCGCGCATTGCCATCCTTGCCGCGTTCTCGCGTGATCGTCTAACGCTCACCACGGCCGAACTCGACGCGGTTCGCGCCTAAGGATCTTCATCGGTACGCGAGCCGTTACATGCCGGCGTGAACGCCGGTGCGCTTATCGGGGTGAACGAGCGCGCCGACTGAGTGTAGTCGAACGAATCCTGCAAGTCGTCGGAGGTCGCGTCGGTCGTGCCGAGGTTTCCGGTGCCGAACGTTTCTTCGGTGAAATGCAGAATGCTGCCGAACTCGTGCTGCACGTGCGAAACGTAACCCGGTTGCACGACGTAGGGCGAGATGAGCAGCAGCGGGACGCGGAAGCCCAGCTCGTAGTTGTTGCGCCGATCTGGCGCGACGTGGTCGAAAAAGCCGCCCCAGTCGTCCCAAGTGACGATGATGGTGGTCGAATCCCAGTACGAACTCTGCCCGACGGCGTTGACGATGGCCGCCACCCACGACGGCCCGCCGGTGTGGCCGCTGCCGGGATGGTCGCTGTGAGTGCTGTCCGGCGTCACCCAGGAGACCGCTGCCAGCGTGCCGTTCTGGATGTCGCTAAGAATCTGCTGTGGCTTGGGGACGACGAGGCTCGAATAGCCGCTGCCTTCGTGGATGTGTTGAATGGCATCGTAGGCATGCCACAATCCCGCGCCGGTGCCGCACTGGTAGTAGCGCCAGGTGAGCCCCGCTGCCGTCAGCAGATCGCCGAGCGTCTGACGGTCGAAACATGGGTACAGCGGCTTGCCAGGCTTTGCGCCGAGCGGCTCGAGCGGGATGGTTTCAACCAGAGACTTGGGCATGCTGTCGCAGCCGGCGTCGCCCTTGACGTTGAACGGGTTGTTCATAATCTGCCGGGTCGGGTATGTCGGTGCCGCGGATGCGGTTCCGCTGATAAGCTCCTGGTGCGCCGGGAAGCTCGGGCCTTGGTTCGTTTGGAACATCTCGTCCCCAAACGCAAACTGCGCGGCCATGTCGAAGTATGGTTGCGCCTCGGTTCGCGGCACGTACGCGTACGGACAGTAGTTGTTGGGTGGGCTTTCGCAACCCGCGCCTTTAGCAGCCGCGAGATTCCAGCCGTTCATTTGGCATACAGCCGGGCTACTTGGAAGGGCGTTGCACTCGGTGATAAAGTTGCTATGTTCGTGAGAGATGTCGCCGCCCCATCCCAGCCATTTTTGGTGCAGCGGAACCTGATTTCCGTCGGAGTCGAGCCCATAATTCTGTGTATTGGCGCCGGGCAAACCCTGGAACAAATTGTCGGGCGTTCGATTCTCTTGAACCACGATGATCACGTTGGTAATCGGGGTCACGCCGGCGCGGCGGGCCAGGAACGCCGCCGAACGGCCGCGGACGCTCGAGGACATGGTGCCGGACGACGAGTTCGGCGGCCCGGTCATCGACGTACCGGGCGAAGCGCACGCCGATAGCGACGTTAAGAGGACGACCACAACGAAACTCTTCATCCGTATGTATTCTTTCAATCTGTTCTTTTCAATCTGGGCTAATCTTACAAGATAGAGCGCCTCGGCCGCGCGTTCTCGGCCACATTCTGGCCACCTCCTTGGCGGGCACTCCAAGGACGCCGGGAACCGCGCGGCAGTCGAGACGCGACGCCGAGCCGCATCGTCCAGTTCGTTAACCTGAGAGACGGGGTCATCATCATGGCGTTCAATCTTTAGGTCTTACCGAGACGAATCGGACAACAACCTGCGAACGTGTAGGCGTAGAGATTTGGGGGGCCTGGTCCGAATGAACAGAACTTTGGCGGAGTGTCCTCTGGAGATCCCTGCGGAAGGTATCCATGTGCCGCCGGAACCGGACAGTACGGGACTTACTCGGCTCAATCGGTCTGGGCACGCGCGGTGTCGGCGCCTTCCAAGGCATTAGTGCACGTAGGCGAAAGAATCGTACCGCGAAGCCAGAGCTGGACCCGAACTTTCGCCTCGGTGGTGATTTATGGCTACAACGCGGTCGATCAGCTGGTCGCGAAGGCCTATTTAACGTTACCAATGATGAGTGTAGCCACTAACGCCTGTCTCAGCTGCCTCTCCACAACTTTTACGCCGGGACGATCACCGACGGTGCGTGGTGATCAAGGCGCAACAAGTTATTTAGTGCGTGGAACTAGCGCGTCGAGGGTGCTTTCGTGCGGTTAGGAAATACCGCAAGCCTGGGAGAGGTGCGACTCCGGATCTCGGTGGTTGAATCGCTGCTGGACTGAGGCGATCGCCACGTCTGCTCGCATCACGGCTTCACCGTAGGTTTGTTTTCCAGCAGATGATTGCCATAGCCGTTAGATGGCACCGGGGATGAGTAAATCCAGCGAGCGTCGTCAAACAAAGCACGCACCCCGGCTCCGCCGAAAGAGTTTCACGGCCAGATGCCACGGCGGCCTATAATTTTGACGCCTTTGAAGAACGAAAAAGCTGCATCCACCACCACAGGCGGGGATACAGCTTTTCGCGACTACCGAACGGCGATGCCGAAGGGTCCGGAGAGCTTTGTTCGACGGCCTTTGATCGTATTGGTCGGAGGGACACTACCGGTCGCGCCCGTCGCGTAAACGGTTATTGTGTTCGTGTCCCGATTCGAGACGTAGATGTTGCCGGCGCCGTCGAGGGCGACGCCGCTGGGGTCGTCCAGCTTCGTGTGGCCGCCCTTGAGATACTGGGTCGGTCTGGCATTGCCGTTAGATTCCGCAGGAAAGGCCGTAACCGTCCCGGGGCTTGGATCAAAATTCGTGACGTACACGTTCGAGTTCGAGTCGACCGCCAGGCCATAAGGGTTGTCAAGCTTTGTGCGTGTGCCGGCAATGCTTCTTAATGGGGGTACGTTGCCTGTACTTCCTGCCGCGAAAACAGTCACCGAGTTATCGACGTTCGCGTTGTAAATGTTTCCGCTCGAGTCCAACGCGATACCAAAGCCCGTATCGAGGGCCGTGTACGAGCCTTGGATGGTTCCACTCGGATTAACGTTACCGTTGGCGCTAGCAGGGTAGGACGTGATGGAACCGCGGCCGCTTGCGTTTTCGTAATTTTGGATGTAGATGTCCCCATCGACGGGATTGAGCGCAATCCCGCTGGGATCGTCCAGCTGCGTGTACGAACCCGCGATCGTCTGCACCGGGGCGACGTTGCCGGTCGCGCCCGCCGCGTACACGGTAATCGAGTTCGAGGAATAGTTTGCGACGTACATGTTCCCAGAGGCGTCGACTGCGATTCCATAGGGCGCATCAAGACCGGTCTGCGCGCCGGTGATGTTTTGAATCGGCGACATATTGCCGGTAGCTCCCGAGGCGTAAACCGTTATGGCGTTGGAGGTGGAGTTCGTGACGTAAAGGCAAGGGCATTGTCCCGTGGGGATTTGCCGTGAATGGAGGCGTTGAGCTGCGGCAGGCGTTGCCGTCGTCGGAGATCCGCCGCCGCAACTAGAGAGCAAGAAGATCGCGGAAGCTGCTGCAACCGCAAATCCAACGTTGGAGAAACGCATAAGCACCATCCTTTGCTGAAACGAGATGCACGCCGAAGGGCATTCGAGCAAGCCAGGCAAGCCCTCGGCACCTCCATGATTTGGTTCCAGATCCAGTCTTTCCTCCGAGGCCGTATGCGAGGGCCGTGCTAGTGCTGATGGGAAGACCGCGTCGCAAGTGATGAGGGTGTCGTCGATTGCATGATTGAACGTGACGACGAACGCGCTGACCCGCTCTCGGCCGTACCTTGGGTGAGTGACTGCACTTCGGCATGCAGTTTCAGCGAATCAAAATGTTGTGCTCCGCCCCCGGCCTCGACCACGACAGCGGTGAGCGGAAGATCCCGCGCTCCGAGGTAACGCGCCATTTGCGTCGCCAGCGCGGGCTCCGTGGACGCAAGACCAACCAAAGGTGTGACCGCGATTAGTCTTTTCAAGACTTCATTCTAGCAACCCATCGACGAGCCGCCGATGGGCCAAAGAGATTTACGGGCTGGGACCTCTTGTGCCGGTTACCGCAACCACTTAGGGATCGCGCTCAATGACGTTACGAAGGGCGGCCGGGAGAACCGCTTGACGCACGCTGCGTCAAGCCCCGCGGTGGACGAAGCCTGCACGAAGCGCACTTCCAACTGCTCCAAGCACCGATCATCATTGATGTGGCCGCCGTTTGGAACGATGATCTGACGCCCGTGCGAAAGATATGCGAGCTGGCGCGTCGCGTAGCGCGGGTCGGTCGCCGGATCATCGGCGCCCGAGATCATCAGCACCGGAACCGACGACCGCACGGGCTCGATGAAACTCAGATCGGCCGGTCGCACGTTCCAAATCGCGCAGGAGGCTTGGCGCGCGTCTAAGATGCTGCCAGCCATGAAACTGTTCGCCGATTCGCGCGCGGCTTCCGCAGGCGTAATGAACGCGACTCCCTCCTGACAGTTCACGCCGAAGTTATCGCCCATGGCCTGCTCACTTGCGGTCCCGCCGAAAACTGCCTGTGCATAGGCGGCGATCGCCTTCGCGAGAGGAGTCGTATTCCCGCGCACCGCCTCGTGGACCAAAAGCGGAATCTGAACGGCGCTCTGCGGCGCGTACATCAACAGGCGCACGGTGTCGGCGAATACTGGGCGTGTAAGAGCCGCGTGCACGTGTTCCCCGGTATGTGTGTCGCGGTAGTTCACGGGGATACCCGTCGAGCTTTGCGCGAGCACGCGGCGAAACTCTGCTGGAAAGTTCGGAAAATATCTATGGCAGATCGAATCGTGCGTGCACGACCGTTCGAGGTCGCTGAGAGCGCGCTGCCCCGCCTGCAGTTGCGGCAGCGGAATCTTAAAGAAGGTCGGTGCAACACCAATCAGGAGTGCGCTCTCGACGGCATTGGGATACCGCCGCATGTACACGAGAGCCGCCGTCGTGCCATACGAGCCGCCGATGGCAATGACCTTACGGTATCCGAGATGTCGACGAACCGCGTCGAGGTCGTCCGCTGCCGCGTCGGTTCCGAAGGCGCTCAAATCGCTAGTCTTCGCTAGGAGTGCGCGGCAGCGGCGCACAGAATCGAGCGGAAAGATTTCAGCAAACACGTTGCTCACGTGCGGATACATCGAACATTGTAACTGATTCGATAGCCCCGTCCCACGCTGGTCGAGGAACAGAATCTCGTGCGTTTCACGGAGCGCCGACGACAACGGGTAGCCTTGGATGCCCCCGTCGCTGAAGTCACTGATGACGCTCTCGCCCGGGCCGCCAGCGAACCAAACGATCGGTGTCGCCGAGCCACGATGCTGTGGTGGTACGCGCACGAAGTGCAGAACGATTGTCCTGCCATCGGCTTTTGTTCGATCCTCCGGCACGCGTAGCGTTCCACAAAAAGCAGGCAGCCCGTCGTACGAGCACGGATGCTGCGCGAATTCGTTCCCGCCCGCCGAGGCTCGCCAGGCAAACAGCGAAGAGGCAACTGCCGATAGAATGCAGGACCAGGTGATGGCGCGAATGACCGTCGCACGGGGCTCCCAGCAAGCGCGGGGTAGTCCCATTGTAGGGGCGGGAAGGTGCATTTCTAAACCATACTGGAAAATCGCGCGCTGGGCTCAGTTGGGCACCGCCGCCCGGGGGTCGGGATAGGTCCACGTTTGGTAGGTGGCGGTGCTCGTCTCGTTGATCCGGTGGCCGAATCCACTGAGTAAGATCTTGGGCATCTATATTGACACGCCTCGATGTAGAGGAGTAGTATCGACGAATGTCGATGCAGAGGTGTTGCCCACCAGCCGAAGTCGTCTCTGATTCCTTCGAACAGGAGGCGGCGCTTTTTAAGGCCCTCGGCGACGCGCACCGCCTGCGAATGCTGGCCACCCTCGTTACCGCAACAGAGGAGGTCTGCGTTTGCGACTTCACCGATGTGTTGCCGCTCAATCAGCCGACGGTGTCGCACCACCTTCGCCTACTCCGCGAGGCTCAACTCGTGACGTGCGAGCGGCGTGGTACGTGGGTCTACTACCAACTCGCTCCGGATGCACCGGCTCGGATCAAGGCTGCCACGAGCAGCCTTCTCAAACGGAAGGTTCCGGTATGAGAACTCACATCAATCTGGGAACGACGGATCTCGATAGGAGCGTATCCTTCTACTCCAGGCTCCTGGACGCTAAGCCTAACAAGGTCCTGGCTGACTACGCGTTGTTCGCGATCGATGACCCTGGAATGGAACTCGCACTGGATCTGCGCGAAAGCGTTCAACCGGCAGCCGATACGCACTTCGGCATCTGCGTTGAGACGGTGGACGACGTCGAGCGTGCGATTTCAAGACTTTCGGCGGCGGGACTCGCGTCGACCGTCGAGCGCGAGGAAACGTGCTGCTACGCCAATCAGACGAAAGTGTGGGCGACTGACCCGGAGGGGCGGCGCTGGGAAGTCTACACCGTCCATGACGACACTGACGATCGGGACAGTTCGGACGCAACGTGCTGCGCCTCCGATGGGGCGGCGCGCTCTTGCTGCGTGGAGCGATGAACCAGCCGACGGGCGCGGTGGGGAACGCTGGCGCGCCACGTGTCCTGTTCGTTTGCGTTCGCAACAGCGCCCGCAGTCAAATGGCCGAAGCATTCTTAAAAAGAACCTGCGGCGCACAGTTTCAAGTGGAAAGCGCAGGCTTGGAGCGCGGAATCGTAAACCCGCTAGCGATTGCCACGATGAAGGAAGCCGGCATTGACATTTCGCCTAACTCGACGCAAAGCGCTTTTGAGGTCTACAAGTCCGGCAAGCTATTCTCGTACGTCATCACCGTATGCGACGACGCCAGCGCTGAAGCATGCCCGGTTTTCCCCGGCGGGGCAACCCGCCTTCATTGGAACATCCCCGATCCCGCCGCCCTCACCGGCACCTGGGACGAGCGACTCGAAGCGGTCCGCCCAATACGCCAAGCGATCGCCGACCGGGTGGATGCCTTCTGCGCGCAGACATGCTGCAGCTAAGCAGACGCGTTGTCGCCGAGGCGATCGGCACGGCGTTTCTTCTCGCCGCAATAGTCGGCTCGGGTATCATGGGCGAGCGACTAGATGGCGGTAACATAGCCGTGGCCCTGCTTGCGAACTCGATCGCGACAGGTGGCGCGCTGCTTTGCCTAATCGCCGCACTCGGGCCGATCTCTGGCGCTCATTTCAACCCAGCCGTTTCGCTTGCAGACGCTATGCGAGGCGGCCTCGCGTGGCGCGAACTGCCGCTCTACGTCGGCGCGCAAATCTTGGGAGCTGTCGCCGGCGTCGCTAGCGCAAACTTTATGTTCGGTCTTCCAGCCATCCTACTTTCGCATCGCGTCCGCACCGGGCCGGAGATGGCGTTCTCCGAGTTCCTCGCGACGTTCGGGCTGCTCTTCGTTATCTGGGGATGTGTCCGATTCCGGAAAGACATTACGCCTTTCGCTGTGGCCGCGTACATCGTCGGTGCGTATTGGTTCACGTCGTCAACGTCGTTTGCCAATCCCGCCGTTACCATCGCCCGCTCGCTTTCCGACACCTTCGCTGGGATTCGGCTGGCAGACGTTCCTGCGTTCGTTGCGGTTCAACTTCTGGGGGCGATAAGCGCAACGCTTCTCTTTGCCTGGCTCGCCTCGATCCGGAAGCGCGACGCACTCGAAGCCGTAGTTCCGCACAGGACATCGTAGCAGTCACGGTTGCTCCGCATAAGCATCCTCGGCCCAGGACTTTGGCCGCCCTTTGGTGCGGTTAGGGGATTCGCGGTTTGGCGACCGCGTCTTCGTCTAACATTTTCTAACGAAGCGGTCGGGAAAGGCCGGAAATGGACGGGATCGGACGGGACTCTCCGGAACCCCCGAGCATTGGTTCGAATCCCGCTGGGGCTCGAAGTCTCCGTATTTTACAAGGGTTTTCGCGATAATTTTAGGCTCCGTGCAACAAAAGTGCAACAGGGGGCCCTTTTCAGTTCTGCCGATGAGCCTTTCGAAGGCGTCCGTCTCAGCTGCGGTGCCCCGATTGATCCTATCGCGTTCGGAATCGCCGCTCATGCGCGTTCGGGCTAGACTAAAGACATGAAGCACTCAGAGCGACAAGTGGCCTTTCTTGCGGTGTTCCTATCTTTCTGGATTTGGGTGTTCTTTTATGCGGGTTGGAGTCGGTAGTGATTTGCTCGACTTGCTCACGTGTTTCCTCAGTCTGCGTATCTGAGGCTGTCGAAAGGCGCCGCAGTCCGCGAGCCAAATTGCCAGCGGCGCTGACGATGAGTGCGCCGCCGCTCGCGGACTTGATCATCCTACCGTGCCCCTGAGAAGTTGAGCGGATCAGCGGCTGAGTATGTTCGCGGCCCACTCGCGAGTTTCCAGCGAAGCGGCCGTGGCGGATCCCGTTAGCCTCGATAGGGCGGCGCTCGGCTACGCTGGGATAGGCTTCGCGGCGGCGAAAGTCTACGCCTTAGCCCGTTCGACAAACCTGGAGCAGAGATCGTGAATATTCATATCGCTTGCGTCTGTATGCTGAGAAAGGCTGCCGCCGTTAGCAGCAGTGCCGTTCTAGTATTCCTTGCCGGATGCGGGAGCATTCCAGCCATTACCGGCTCTACTTCGCAACGCAGCGTGCTTCCCGCGGAACCGCACTCGAGAGAACGCTTACTGCACAGCTTCAACTATACGGACGGAGCTTACAATACTTACGCAGGATTGGTCTTCGACGCCACCGGAAATCTATATGGCACCACACGAAGCGGTGGTGACTATGGATGCAATCTTGCTGAAAGCTGCGGTGTTGCCTTCGAGTTGCTGCGTATCGCTAACGGCAAGTGGACAGAAAAAGTGTTGCACAGTTTCTTCCCAAGCGATCCTCTTGGTTTCTTCCCGCGCGCCGGCTTGATCATTGACGCCAAGGGGAACCTATACGGCACGACCGACTCGGGTGGCCGGTTCTGCCTTAGTAGCGTCAGCTGCGGCACTGTCTTCGAGCTGTTACCGAACAGCGGTTCGTGGACCGCGAAAGTGATCTACGCGTTCATGGGCACGACCGACGGGTCAAATCCGCAAGCCGCCCTTACGTTCGACGCGGTTGGAAACCTCTACGGCACAACCTCCGAGGGCGGAGATCGTGACGACGGCACGATCTTTGAGTTGACACCCCGGCGCAGTGGTTATTGGACAAAGAGGACCTTGCACTCGTTCACCAACCGCGAAGGAAACGGCCCGGCGAGTGCCCTGACATTCGATAAGGCAGGCGACCTTGATGGCACGACCGGCTTTGGCGGCGCATATCGGTCAGCTTGTGGTGGCTATGGCTGCGGTACAGCGTTTCAATTAAGACCCGGCGGGAACGGCATTTGGACCCTGAAGGTTTTGCATAGCTTCGGAAAAGGAAGCGACGGCGCTTACCCCGTCTCGGCCCTGACCGCAGACTCCGCCGGCAAGCTATTTGGCGTCACCGCGCAGGGCGGTATGCACGGCTCGGCCTGCCTTGCTTACGGTTGTGGGACCGTGTAC
>JBAVSO010000113.1:0-60443 GCA_049695635.1 Candidatus Cybelea sp.
CGACTACGCTGCGCAACGGCGCGTGCACGTCAACGTGCTTCAGGCATTCGTCGACGAAGGAATCGTGGAGAGCGATCTCGCCGGAACGACCGGATACGGTTACGACGATGAGGGGCGCGCGCGCTACGAGTCGCTCCTGGCCCGCGTCTTGGGCGCGGAGCGCGCGCTCGCGCGTCTTTCGATCGTGAGCGGAACGCATGCAATCGTAGCTGCGATTGCAGCTTGCACGCCGGCTGGAAAAACGCTGCTTTCGATCTCTGGCCGGCCGTACGACACGCTTGCCAACGCGATCTGCGACGCGCCGCACGCGCTCGTCAGTCAAGGCATTGACTATCGCGAGATCGCACTAGAAGACAACGGCGAGATTGACCTTGGTGCGCTTGAAAAGGCGCTGGTGGCGCGCCCCGACGCGACGATCTTCATTCAGCGGTCGCGCGGCTACGCGCCGCGCCGCTCGCTCCCGGTTGCGCAGTGCGAGCGGGCGATTGCAACCGTCAAACGCGTCGCGCCCAAGGCTGCCGTTCTGGTGGACAACTGCTACGGCGAGCTGGTCGAGGAGCGCGAGCCGACGCACGCCGGCGCGGATCTGGTGATGGGTTCGCTGATCAAGAATCTCGGCGGATCGTTCGCGTTAGCCGGTGCTTACGTCGCCGGAGACGCGCGGCTCGTCGAACGCGTCGCCGCGCGCCTTTATGCGCCGGGCTTAGGCGGCGCGGTGGGACCAACGCTCGATACCAGCCGCGGGCTCTTCCAAGGGCTCTTCATCGCCCCATCCATCGTCGAGCAATCGCTGCGCGGTCTCGATTTTACGGCCGCACTTTTTGAGGCGCTCGGCTACGCGGTCGATCCAAAACCCGGCGAACGGCGCACCGACATCGTCCAAGCGATTCGTCTCGGCTCGCCCGACCTGCTGCGACGCTTTGCCGCCGGGCTGCAGGCAGCGATGCCGGTGAACGCGCGTTTTCGGCCCGAACCGGGAAACGTGCCCGGGTATCGGGAGCCGGTCATTATGTCATCGGGCGCGTTCGTGAGCGGCGCGACGATCGAACTCTCTTGCGACGCGCCGATGCGCCCGCCGTTCGAGGTCTACCTTCAAGGTGGCGTTTCCCTCGCGCACGCATATCTCGGCGCCCTCTTCGCGGCTTGCGAATGCGATGCCGCGAGTTAGGCGCCAGGAGGCGGGCGCAGCGCCTAGAGAAGGGCTGGCGGCCATGTACCTGCTCGAAGTGCTGAGCGGCCCGCTCGACGGAAAGACCTGGCCCTTCGAGCGGGAGATCACGATCGGCCGCGATGACGCCTTCGCAAAAGCCTGCTTGGCGCTCGATCGATATGTCTCGCGTAAGCACGCCAGGCTGCTGATCGATGCCGGCGCTATTCGCCTCCTCGACCTGCGCAGCCGTAACGGAACGCGTCTCGAAGGCAAGCCCGTCGTCGGCGAAGTGGCTCTTCCGGTCGGCACGCCGTTCGTGGTCGGCCGCACCATTCTCCGGGTGACGCGCGCGTAAGATATTAGATGGAAAGTGCGGTTACCGTCGAGCGAGCGCGCGCGTTCTTCGGCGCGCTGCCCCGGCCGCTCGGCTTCGTGCCGACGATGGGGGCGCTCCACGAAGGACATCTCACGCTCGTCCGGCAGGCGCGCCTACGTTCGGCCGCTGTGGCCGCCTCGATTTTCGTTAATCCGCTGCAGTTCGGTCCCGGCGAAGACCTCGCAAGGTATCCGCGCGATGCGCAGCGGGACCGCGAGAAACTGGACGCGGCCGGCGTTGACGTGCTCTTCGCACCTAATCCGCACGCAATGTACCCGCCGGACTTCACCAGCTTCGTTGATGTCGGTCCGCTCGGCGCGGTTTTGGAAGGAGTGGTTCGGCCCGGTCACTTCCGTGGCGTCGCGACGGTGATGGCGAAGCTGCTCAACGTCGTGCGCCCGGATTTGCTTTTTCTCGGTCAGAAAGACGCGCAGCAAGCGGTCGTTCTCGGCAAGATGATCCGCGATCTCGATTTTCCGGTTGACGTCGAGATCGTGCCGACCGTACGCGAGAGCGACGGTTTGGCCATGTCGAGCCGAAACCGATATCTCGATCCGGCGCAGCGTGCGCAAGCGCCGAGTCTTCACGCGGCACTCGTCGCGATGCGCAAGGCGCTCGAGCGCGGCAGCAATAAGAGCGAAGCCATTACAGCCGGCACGTCCGCACTGAGCGGCAGCGCGAAGCTGGACTACCTCGAACTCGTCGACGGCGAGACCTTCGCTCCGCTCGAGCGATTGCGCCGGCCGGCCTTCATCGTCGGCGCGGCTCGGTTCGGGACGACGCGCTTGATTGATAATTTATGGGTGACGTCCTGACGGGCGCGCGGATTTTTCTGGGCGTGAGCGGGGGGATCGCCGCCTACAAGGCCGCGGCGCTTACGAGTGCGCTGGTTCAGCGTGGCGCAAGCGTGGACGTCGTCATGACCAA
Source organism: Candidatus Cybelea sp. (assembly GCA_049695635.1). Classification (GTDB taxonomy): domain Bacteria; phylum Vulcanimicrobiota; class Vulcanimicrobiia; order Vulcanimicrobiales; family Vulcanimicrobiaceae; genus Cybelea. Next base: position 2,454 of record JBAVSO010000113.1, read on the forward strand.
CGAAGCCGAGCGTTTCGTCACGCCGTTGACCTTTGCGTCACTGACGGCGCGCCCGGTCTACACGTCGCTCTGGGATGCGCCGGAGCGCATTCCCCACATTCGTCTGGTGCGCGAGGCGGACGTTGCTCTCGTCGTGCCGGCAACTGCGAATCTGATCGCGAAGCTCGCGCACGGCATCGCCGACGATTTGCTGACGGCCGCGCTGCTTGCGGCACGCATTCCGCGGATCCTCGCTCCGGCGATGAACCAAGCGATGTATGAGGATCCGGCGACGCAAGCCAACCTCAAGACGTTGCGCGAGCGCGGCTACGAGGTCGTCGCTCCCGATCGCGGTTTTCTCGCGGAGCGCGAGAGCGGCATCGGACGCTTGGCCGAGCAGGAGCGCATCATCGAGAGCCTCGAGCGCGCGCTCGCGCGTCGCCGCTCGCTGCGAGGAAAGCGCGTTGCGATAACCGGGGGACCGACGCGCGAGGCTTTCGATCCGGTTCGCTTCGTGAGCAATGCGTCGACCGGGGCCACCGCGATCGCGCTGGCGCGCGAAGCGGCGCTGCGCGGTGGCGAGGTGACGCTGCTGCTCGGGCCGACGTTGCTCGAACCGCCGGCCGGCATTGACGTGGTACGCGTTACGACCGCCGCGCAGCTCTACGAAGCCGCGCTGCAGCGCGCTGTCGGTGCCGATCTGGTGATCGCGACGGCAGCCGTCGCCGACTGGCGCCCCGCGGACCAAGTCGCCTCAAAAGTGCATAAGACCGGCGAAGAGCTGACCGCGAAGCTGGTGCCGAATCCCGACGTGCTGGCAGCGTTGGGTGAACGGAAGGGCTCGAGTTTTCTGGTCGGCTTTGCAGCCGAAACGCAAGAGCATGAAAGGCGCGCGCGTGAGAAGCTTCGGCGTAAACACCTCGATGCGATCGCGGTAAATGACGTTGGGGACGAACGCGGTTTCGGCACCGGTGAGAACGCGCTCGTGTTGCTGTGGGGCGAGCAAGGACGCCGCGATCTCGGTACGGCCGATAAGGACGCGCTCGCGGGGCGCTTGTTGGACGCGGTCGAGGAGTTGATACGCTGAGATGCTGTTAACCATTGACGTCGGCAACACCGAGACGAAACTCGGCTGCTTCGCGGACGGCGTGCTGCAGCAAACGTGGCGCGTGACCACGGAGCTGCGTCGCACGCCTGACGAATACGGCGTCTTCTTCGCGCAGCTCTTCGCAACGAGCGATCTGCTGCGCAGCGCGGTCGATGCGGTAGCGATTGCAAGCGTCGTTCCGCAGCTCGATCCGGTGCTCGAAACGGCCTGCAAGCGGTTCTTCGGCGTATCGCCGCGTTTTTTGAAACCGCAAGCGCAGAATCTCATGCGGGTCGCCACCGAGAATCCGTCCGAGGTCGGCGCTGACCTCGTAGCGGCCGCAGTCGGTGGACGCGAGCGCTTCGGCGCGCCGCTCATCGTCGTGAGCTTCGGCACGGCTACGGTGTTCATCGCGATCTCGCCCGAAGGCGAGTACCTCGGGGTCGCGATCGCGCCGGGCATCGCCGTTTCGATCGACGCGTTGATCGGACGGACCGCAAAGCTGCCGCAGATCGCGCTCGAAACGCCTCGGCACGCGATCGGCGTGAATACCAACGAAGCGCTGCAGAGCGGCATCGTCTACGGTTACGTCGGACAGGCCGAGGCGATCGTGGCGCGGATGCGCGCCGAGATAGGCGTTGACGCGAAGGTCATCGCGACCGGCGGCCTGGCGGAGGTCGTTGCCAAGCAGACGCCGGTCTTCGACGCCGTCGACCCGCATCTCAGCCTGGTGGGATTGGAGCTCTTCCACCGTAAATGCTAGCCGTATGCGCCCTGCGCCGTTAAAGATCGGACCGATCGAGGTCTGGCCGCCGCTGATTCTCGCGCCGATGTCGGGCGTGACGAATCGCACGATGCGCGCACTATATCGCCCGTACGGTCTCGGCCTCACCGTCACCGAATTCGTTTCGTCGAATGCGCTCAAGTACGGCAGCCGGCGAACGATGGAGATGATCGACCAGCACGGCCTGGAGAAGCCGGTCTCGACGCAGCTTTGGGGCGACGATCCGCAGACGATGGCGCTGGGGGCGAAAGTCGTACGCGAGTGCGGCGCCGACATCGTCGACATCAACTTCGGCTGCCCTGCGCCGAAGGTTACGAAGACCAACGGCGGGTCGGCATGCCTGCGCGATCCGGATCGCTGCGAAGCGATCATGCGCGCCGTCGTCGGCGCCGTCGATTGTCCCGTCACGATGAAGATGCGGTTGGGATGGAGCGACGATGCGCTCGTCTACCTCGAGGTGGCACGGCGCGCGCAAGCGGCCGGCGTGCAGGCGGTGACGTTGCACGCGCGCACCGCGAAACAGTTCTATAAGGGCAACGCCGATTGGGAGCACATCGCACGGCTAAAACGCGGCGTGGACATTCCGGTGATCGGTAACGGCGACCTCGACGATCCGCATCTGGCGATGCGCCGGATGCGCGAGACCGGCGTTGACGCAATCATGCTCGGCCGCGCGACGCTCGGCAATCCTTGGCTGATCTCGCAGATTCGCGATCTCATGGAAGGGCGCGAGGCGAGTCCGCTCCCTCCGCCCGCCGACCGCCTGCGATTCGCGATCGTACACTATCGCACGATGGTTGACGAGCTGGGCGAAGCTCGAGCGGTGCCGCAGATGCGCAAACACGTCGCGCTCTATCTGAAAGGGATTTCCGGCGCGGCGGTGCTCCGCGAGCGCATCATGCGCATCGAACGCGCCGCCGAGGCTATCGAGACGATCGAAGCCGCGATTGCGCGCCTCGAAAGCTCGCCGCTGGTCGCGGCATGAAAAAACGAGGCCGAATTTCTTCGCCCCCGCCTTTTCGTAGCTTACGAAGCGCAAACACGGTGATGACTAAGCACGCTGACTTTACTGCGAGCGACCAATTCGCGTCAAGGTGCGAAGAGTGATTGAGGAACGCGCCGATCTCTACGGCGCGGCGACGCCGCAAGCGCTCGCGCAGGAGACCTACGAGAACTACAGGGAGTTCGTCAATCCGCCGCTCGCGCGCGTTATGAAGCTCTCGGGTTCGCCGGTCGAAGTACGCGCGCGGGGATGCACGGTTTGGGACCAAACCGGCAAGGCCTATCTCGATTTTGCCGGCGGCTACGGCGTCTTTACCTTGGGCTATTCGCACCCGCGTATCGTCGAGGCGGTGCGCGCGCAGCTCGAGTTGATTGCGCTCTCCGGGAAAACGATGTTCAACGTGATGCTCGGACGCGCGGCGCGCCGGCTCGCCGAGCTTGCACCGGGCGATCTGCAGATCTCCTTCTGGTGCAATAGCGGAACGGAGGCAGTAGAGGGCGCGATCAAGCTCGCGCGGGCCGCGACCGGACGCGCCAAGATCGTTGGAACAAACAATGCTTTTCACGGCAAGACGCTCGGCGCGCTCTCGGTGAGCGGGCGTGAGACGTTCCAGTCGCCGTTTCGCCCGTTGCTCGCCGATTCGCTCAGCGTGCCATACGGGCAAACCGGCAGCCTGGAAGAAGCACTGCGCGACGCGGCCGCGTTCGTCGTCGAGCCGGTACAGGGCGAAGGCGGCGTCCACGTTCCGCCCGATGGGTATCTGCAAGACGTGCGCGCAATCTGCGACCGGAGCGGAGCGCTCTTGATTGCCGACGAGGTTCAGACCGGACTCGGTCGCTGCGGATATCGTTTCGCCTGCAATCGCGAGGGGGTCGTTCCCGACGTCATGACGCTGGCCAAGGGACTCTCCGGCGGGGTCGTGCCGGTCGGCGCCTTCATTGCGCGCCCGAACATCTGGAATCGCGCGTTCGGTCAGGCGCCGCTCTTGCATACGTCCACCTTTGGTGGCGGCGAGCTGGCCTGCGCCGCCGCGCTGGCCGCGATGGAGGTGCTCGAAGACGAGGGGTTAACGCAGCGCGCGCGGATACGCGGCGAGCAGCTTCTCGACGGCGCGCGCGCAATCGCCGGCGAGTATCCGGCGGTGGTGCGCGAAGCGCGCGGTCTCGGCCTATTGGTCGGAGTCGAGCTGACGAACGAGGGGTACGGCGGTTGGATCATCCCCGAGATGCTCAAGCATGGCGTCACCGTGGCGTGGACCCTCAACGCGCAGCGCGTGATTCGGCTCGAACCGCCGCTGATCGTGACCGAGGCCGAGATCAACCACGCGTTGACCGCATTGCGCGCCGGCGTCGCCGCCGCCCACGAAAAGCTAGGCGCGCTCTAATCGTTTGCAATGCCGTATGTCGAGAGTAGAATCGCGATCGATGCCCCCGCGCGCCGCGTCTACGAACTGGCCAAAAACCAGGAGCGGTTTCCGGAGTTCATGCCCGACGTAGAGACGGTGACGATTCTGCAGCGCAATCTCGACGGCGTCGTCTCACGCTGGAAGACGCTCGTCGAGGAGGCGCCGATCGAATGGACGGAAGAAGATCGCTTCGACGATGCGGCACTACGGATCGATTACAAGCTGCTCGAAGGCGATCTCGACAAATTCGAAGGGGCCTGGACCTTCGAATACCGTGACGGCGTGACCCACGTCGTGCTGGGCGTGGATTTCGATTTTGGGGTGCCGACGCTCGCCGAGCTGATCGGACCGACGCTGGAAAGAAAAGTGCGAGAAAACAGCGAGATGATGCTCGCCGCGCTCAAACGCCAAGCCGAGGCGGTTGTGACGTGAACAAGTTCTGTTTTGTGATACATCCGCTCTCGTTCGAGGACATCGCTCGCTACGAGCCGGGAGCGAAGGGCAAGGGCGAGCCGATCCTTCGCAAGATAATGGAGTGGATGCCCTCGTACGCGGCCGTGCACGTGACCGGCGTCCGCACGCCCGATGGGCGCGAAACCGAAGGGTGGTTCGTCGCGGCGCCGCTCTTGCCGCAACAGCTCGTAGAATTTCCGCGCGAGGAGGTCTATCGCCGCGTCGTCCGCGCGATCGAGATCGGTGCTGAGCTCGGCGCCCAGGTCGCCGGTTTGGGCGCCTTTACGGCCGTCGTTGGCGATGCGGGCATCACTATCAACGAACGTTCGCCGATTCCAGTTACGACCGGCAACTCGCTGACGATCGCGGCCGGCGTTGCGAGCCTTTTCCGCGGCGCACAAGAGATGGGCATCGATCCGTCCGCCTCGACCGCGGTCGTGATCGGCGCGACCGGTTCGATCGGAAGCGCCTGTGCACGGCTTATCGCACCGAGAGTAAAACGTCTGATCCTCGTCGCGCGCAACGAAACCCGTTTGCGGAAGTTTCACGCGGAGAATTCGAGCGAGCTCGGTTGCGCGAACGAATATACGACCGACACCTCCGCGGCCGTCCGCCGGGCGCGGCTCGTTCTCACCGCGACGACCTCGACGCAGGACGTCATAGAGCCCGAAGACCTTCAGCCCGGCGCGGTCGTCTGCGAGCTGTCGCTGCCGCACGACGTCAGCCGACGCGTCGCGCAAGAACGGCCCGACGTCTTAGTGAGTGAAGGCGGAAATATGGTCGTCCCCGGAGAGCCGCGCTTCGAACGAGTGCGCGAGCAGGGCACCGAGTTCGACTTAAATCTGCCGCCGCGCACTGCGCTGGCGTGCATGAGCGAGACGATGATTCTCGCGCTTGAGAATCGGCTCGAGCCCTATACGCTCGGACGCGGCATCGAGCTCAAGAAGATCATCGAGATCGGCGCGATGGCGGAGCGCTGCGGCTTTACGTTAGCCGACATGCGCGCTTTCGACGCCGCGATTACCCCAGAGAAGATCGCCGCCACCCGCGAAGCCGCCCGTGTCACTCTGAGCGGAGTCGAAGGGTGAAGCGCGTCGTTTCGGTCTCGCTCGGTTCGAGCAGTCGCGATCATCAAGCACACGTGACGTTCATGGGCGAAGAGTTCGACGTCTCGCGGATAGGAACCGACGGCAAGCTCGATGTGGCAATCGCGAAAGTGCGCGAGCTCGACGGTCACGTTGACGCGATCGGCCTTGGCGGAATCGACGTCTATCTCTACGCCGGCCGCCACCGTTACGCTCTTCGCGACGGGCTGCGATTGCTCGAGGCGGCCAAAACGACGCCCGTCGTGGATGGAAGCGGCTTGAAGAACACGCTTGAGCGCGAAGCGGTTCGCTTCATGCAAGACGAGCTCGCAATCGACCTGCGGGGGCGGCACGTGCTGATGGTCAGCGCCTTGGATCGCTTTGGCATGGCGCAAGCGCTCGTGGACGCCGGCGCCGACGTGCTCTTCGGGGATTTCATCTTCGCACTTGACAAGGACATGCCGGTCCGCGATCTTCACGAGTTCGAGCGCATGGCCGAGAAGTATCTTCCCGACGCTTGCAAGCTGCCGTTCCAGTTCTTCTACCCGACCGGTAAAAAGCAAGAGAAGCCGCCCGAGCCTAAGTATCCGCAGTACTACGAGCAGGCGGAGATCATCGCCGGCGACTTCCATTTCATGCGCCAGTTCATGCCCGCGCGGCTCGATGGTAAGACCGTCCTCACCAACACCGTCACCCAGGCAAACGTGGACGAGCTCGCCGAACGCGGCGTCGAGACCCTGATCACGACAACGCCCGATCTCGGCGGGCGCTCCTTTGGAACCAACGTGCTCGAGGCCGCGCTTCTAGCACTTCTCGGGAAGGCGTGGAGCGACGTCGTTCCCGCCGACTACGAGCGTCTCTTAAAGGAACTGCAACTGAAGCCGCGCGTCCTGCGCCTCCACGAAACGCGCTCCTGAGCTGTCATCCGCGAGCGTAATGAGCCGAAAGCCTGGGTATAAAGCTCCGGCTGCAGCGGCAGAGGAGGCCCGGCCGGGGCCTCAGAACAAACCGCGCCAGCGTTGAAGGACGCCATCCAATCTCTGGGGTTGCTCGGTATGGTTTTGCCCCGTAAGGATCAGTAGTTGAACGACAAAGAGATCGTACTCACCGCCGAGGGCCTGGCGAAGCTGGAGAAGGAGCTCGACGAGCTCAAGAGCGTCCACCGCCGCGAGGTCAACGACCGCATTCGCCAAGCCAAAGAGTACGGCGACTTGAGCGAAAACGCGGAGTACGAAGATGCCAAGCAGGAGCAGGCCTTCATCGAGGGCCGCATCCTCAAGCTGGAGGCGATGATCCGCAACGCGCGCATCATCGACGAATCCGAGTACGCGGCCGATGAGGTCCACCTCGGCGCGGTCGTCAAAGTCAAGGATCTCAAGAACAACGACAGCTACGAGTTTTCGATCGTGGGATCGGCCGAGGCCGACCCGCCGAATCGCCGGATCTCGAACGAATCGCCGCTCGGAAGCGCGCTGATGGGGCACAAGAAAGGCACGACCGTTGACGTCGCCACGCCGCGCGGGGTAGTCAAGTACAAGATCGAATCGATCAAGAGCAACTCACCGAAGAAGGCTGCCAAGAAGGCTTCGTAACTATTGGACGAGCTCGGCAAGACCGAAGCGGCACTCGTAGCGGCCAGACGTGAGAATCTGGCCGCTTTGCGTTCGCGGGGGAGCGATCCGTTCGGCGCGCGCCGCTTCGAGGTTGACGCGACGACCGCCGAGCTGAGCGAGCGCTATGGTTTTCTCGTGCCCGGACAAGACGCCGGCGCCGAAGCGTGGAGCCTGGCCGGCCGCGTGCTTTCGAAACGCACGATGGGCAAGTCGAGTTTCGCCGACCTTGCCGACCGCAGTGGAAAGCTGCAGATCTACGTTCGCAAGGAAGAGGTTGGAGAATCGGCCTTCAGCGACTGGGCCGATCTCGATCGCGGCGATCTCATCGGCGTGCGCGGTTACATGTTCCGCTCGAAGATGGGCGAGCTGACGCTTCACGTAACCTCGTTCTCGGTGCTCGGTAAGGCGCTGATGCCGCTGCCCGACAAGTGGCACGGACTGCAAGACGTCGAAAAGCGCTATCGCCAGCGCTACGTGGACCTGATCGTCAATCCGGACGTGCGCGATACGATGATCATGCGCAGCCGCCTGATCTCGGAGATGCGCCGGTTCATCGACGGCTGCGGTTTCTACGAAGTCGAGACGCCGACGCTGCTGCACGTTGCTGGGGGTGCCGCGGCGCGTCCGTTCGTCACCCATTGTAACGCTCTCGACGAGACGATGCAGTTGCGGATCGCAACCGAGCTGAACTTGAAGCGCCTGATCGTTGCGGGACTCGAGCGCGTCTACGAAATCGGCCGTATCTTTCGTAACGAGGGCATAGATACGACCCACAACCCGGAGTTCACGATGCTCGAGCTGTACGCCGCCTACTGGGACGTCTCCGACATGATGGAGTTCAACGAAGCGCTCGTCGCACATCTCGTCTCGGTCGCGACCGACGGTGACACCGAGCTTCCCTGTGGCGACGGAACGATCTCGTTCGCGCTTCCGTTCGCGCGCATCGAGTATCTCGAGGCGATCGCGCGTTACAGCGACGGAAAGTACACGCGCGAGCGGCTGCTCGACGCGGACGCCGCCCAACGGATTCTACGAGAACTCGGCGTACCGGCCTCGCCGAGTCACGGACACGCGCTCGACAAGATCTTCGAGCGCGTGCTGGAGCCGCACTTAATCGCTCCGACCTTCGTTACGGGTTATCCCGTTTTGATCTCGCCGCTCGCCAAGCGGCGGGCGAACGATCCGGATCTGGCCGATCGCTACGAGCTTTTCTGCGCGCAAATGGAAATTTCGAACGCCTTCACCGAGCTCAACGATCCCGACGATCAGCGTGCGCGCTTCGAAGCGCAAATCGCGGAACGAGCCGGCGGCAACGAAGAGATTCCGGAGCCCGATTGGGACTACGTGCGCGCACTCGAATACGGCATGCCTCCAACCGCTGGAATCGGCGTCGGCGTCGACCGCCTCATCATGTTGTTGACCGGGCAGCGATCGATCCGCGACGTGATTCTGTTCCCGCTGCAGCGTCAACACGGATAACGGTGTTTCGGTGACACGCGCGGTCGCGTTGCTGACGCTGGTGCTCGCGGTGGTCGCCGGACCGGCGGCGGCTCAATCGACTCAGCACTACTACTATCTCAAGCCCGGCGCGATCGACCTGACCGTGCTCTTACCGCCTCCGCCCGACGTTGCGTCGGCGCAAGCGCGCTCCGACGAAGCCCAAGTTGCCGCAGCGGTCGCGGCGCGCAGCAGCGCGCAGCTCTTCGAAGCCGAAGATGCGGCGGCGCGGACGGTTTTTTTCTATGCGCCGTCGATCGGCGCCGGATTCACGCCGGCGCGGCTTCCGATTACCGCGGCCTTCTTTTCGCGCCTCGGGTCCGACGTAAAGGAGCTCGTGGACGAGGCAAAGACGTACTGGGAGCGACCGCGCCCCGACGGCGCGCACAAACCGCGAGGCTCGTATCCGAGCGGGCATGCCGCATTTGCGGCAGCCAGCGCGATCGTGCTCGCACAGCTGCTTCCGGCCAAGCGTGATGCAATCTTCACGCAAGCCCGAACGTTCGCGGAGAATCGAATCCTCTTAGGATTGCACTATCCAAGCGACATTGCGTCGGGGTGGACCGCGGGGACGCTTGCGGTCTACGTCATGATGCACGATAGCGCGTTCCGGCGCGACTTTGCCGCGGCCAAGGACGAGCTGCGCCGGGCGAGCCTCTGACGAATCTGCGCCTGACCGTCGAATATGACGGCACAGATTTTTACGGATTCCAATGGCAGCCGGACTCGCGCACGGTAACGGGTGTGCTGGCAGGCGCACTCGGGCAGCTCTTTGGCGAAGGCGTCAAAGTAACCGGCGCCGGGCGCACCGACAGCGGCGTTCATGCCAGCGGGCAAGTCGTCTCGTTCAAAACCGAAGCGAGCTTCCCGTTCGAGCGGCTCCTTATCGCGCTGCGAGGAACGCTGCCGCCGGACTGCTCGGCACGGAACGCCGCGCTAGTAGACGACAACTTCTCGGCCCGCTTTTCGGCCCGCGAGCGCACCTACGTCTACGCCATCCTCAACCGCCCACAACCGAGCGCGCTGCTCGCGCGCTATGCTTATCACCAGCCGCAGGCGCTCGATCTGACGGCAATGCGGGAGGCCGCCGCCGCGCTCGTGGGCGAACGCGACTTCCGGTCCTTCTGCGCCGCGCCGGCCGGCGAGCGCACCGTTCGAAGTCTTCAGCGACTGGAGATCGAGCCGCGCGGGGAGCTGGTCCGGATCGAGGTAGCGGCCGACGGCTTCCTGCACCACATGGTGCGGACGATCGTGGGGACCTTGACGGAGTGTGGGACGGGGCGACGGGACCCCGCCGAGGTGAGCGCGATTCTGGCCGCCTGCGACCGAGCGGCAGCCGGCGGCATGGCGCCGGCCCAAGGCCTCTACTTGGCCGGCATCCGGTATCCGGACGGGTACGACTCCTTCGCCGAGCCCCCGCTCCTGCGTCCCTAGTCGGCAGCTGCTTGACTGAGCGCGGGCTTTCCCGTAGGATACGTTGGTTGTGCGCACCTATCAGCAAAAGACGGCTGAGACGGAGCACCGCTGGTACGTTGTCGACGCGTCGGGAGAACGCCTCGGCACCCTTGCGGTGCGCATCGCCCGCGCGCTCTCGGGCAAACATAAGCCGACCTGGACGCCGCACATTGACGACGGCGATCACGTGGTCGTGATCAATGCCGAGAAGATCGAACTCGGCGGAAATAAGTGGACGCAGAAGCTTTACTATCGCCACAGCAACTACCCAGGCGGCTTGAAGGTAGAGACCGCGCGCGACATCGCCGAGAAACAACCCGGGCGATTGATCGAAAAGGCCGTTCGCGGGATGCTCCCCACCAACCGCATGCGCGACGCGCAGCTTCGCCGCTTGAGCGTCTACGCAGGCGCCACGCATCCGCACGAGGCGCAGCAGCCTGCGCCGCTCTCGACCGTATCGTAGGAGCCCCTTTGGAAGAAACGCTCGACGTCATTCAATCGACCGGCCGCAGAAAACGCGCGGTCGCGAGGGTGAAGCTCTCGCTCGGTCAGGGCGTCATCACGGTCAACGGAAAACCAGTCGACGAATACTTCCCGCGTCCGCAGCTGCTGCAGATCGTGCGCCAGCCGCTCGAGGCGACGCAGAGCACCGCGCGCTTCGACGTGCGCGTCAAGGCCGAAGGCGGAGGGGTGACCGGCCAGGCCGGCGCGATTCGCCACGGCATCGCGCGGGCGTTGTTGGCAATCGACGAATCGTTTAAGGAGACGTTGCGCAAGAACGGCTTCCTGACACGCGACCCGCGCGAAAAGGAATCGAAGAAGTACGGTCGCAAGCGCGCCCGTAAGCGATTCCAGTACAGCAAACGCTAGGGACCTTTCTCAAGATCGCTGCGATCGTGCTGGGCGCGATCGCTTTGCTCGTGCAACCGCACGCGGCCTGGATCGAGCGCGCCTACGCCAACGGCGCATATCCGTACTGGGAGCGCGTTGCGTTCTCGGTCACGCATTCGCTGCCGTGGTCGCTCGGCGACCTCGCCGCGCTCGCGGGCATCGCCGGGATCGTTTGGCAGATCGTCGTCTTCGCGCGACTTCGCACCCGCCGCTGGAAAGACGTAACGGCGCTGGTTCTGAACTGTGCCGCGATCGTCGGCCTCTACGCGTTGTGGTTCGAGCTGAGCTGGGGCTGGAACTACGCTCGCGCGCCGATCGAGAGCCGCGTGCGCTTCGACCCATCCCGCGTGACGGCGGGCGGCGCCGACGCGCTGCGCGAGCGCGCGATGGCCGAGATGAACGCGCTGGCGGCGCCGGCCCACGCCCGCGCCGAGCTCCCGCTCGACTTGGACGCGCTGCGTGTCGCCTGGCTTCCCGCCATACAACGCGCCGGCGACGATTGGACGCCTTCAGTCGGCAACGCGAAGCCGACGATTGCCGATCCTTTCATGCTGGCGACCGGAACGAGCGGCTTCATCAATCCACTGACCCTCAACGTCGCGCTCGCTTCGGATCTGCTCTGGTTCGAGCGGCCTTTCGACATCGCGCACGAATGGAGCCACGACGCAGCGTACGCTCGGGAAGATGAAGCAAACTATTTAGCGATCGTCAGCACTTTGCGCTCGCCCGATCCGGTGATGCAATACTCGGGATGGTTCGAGCTTTTTCTCTACCTGCCGCAGAAGCGCCACTACGCGCATCGCGAGTTCGTTCCGCTCGTTTGGGAAGACTTTGCGGCATTGCGCAAACGCGATGCGCGCCATATCAACGCGAGGCTCGCGCACTGGTCCTGGCGCACCTACAACGTCTATTTGAAGAGCAACCGCATCAGTTCGGGAATTGAAAACTACGACGAGGTGACGCGCCTGATCCTCGGCGCGCCGCTCGACGCTCAAGGCTTGCCGATCGCCCGATAAAAAAGAGGACCCGGTTGTCGGATCCCCTTTTGGCTTGAGCTGAAGTTAGTGCTTGGGCGGTTTGCCGTTGTTGCCGTTTGCCGGCGTTCTGTTCTGGCCCTGATGCGGAGGCTGGCCTTGGTGGTTTGGCATTCCGCCCTGATGCATGGCTTGACCCTGCATGTTCTGGTGCTGATTGGGGCGGGTCATCTGGTTATGCGGTTGCTGCTGGTTCGGCCTGGCCGGATTGTTGCGGCTGTAGTTGTGCTGCCCCTGGCTTGCCGGCCGAGTTGCAGAGCTCATTTTGTTATTCTGCCCGGGGCGGTTTTGTGCCGATGCGTGCGCCGGGTTGGCGGCCTTGTTCTGGTTTGCCGCGGGTTTGTTCTGATTCGTGGCATTCATCTTGTTGTTTGCCGCGGGTTGGTTTTGTGTGGTTGGCGCTTTGTTGTTCGCGGTGTTGTTGCCCCGAGTGGGAATCTTCGCTGCGGCCTGCTTGTCGGCCGTCGTGACCGGGGCGAAGTTCTTCGGTTTGTTGTCGTTATTGAACGCCCGCTGGGAAGACGTTACGGACGGCCTGCCCTTGTTGACCGAGGCGAGCTGGTTGCGATCTTCACCGGCGATAGTCGCCTGTTCTTTCTGCGCGGTCGTGGGCGCCTTGCCGTTCTTGCGCGAGTTGATTTGCGCTTGAGTCGGTCTGGCGTCGATTCCACCCTTACCGCCGTTGAAGCTGACGTTCTTGCAGTTGTTGCAGACGTTTTTGTTGATGACGGTCTTGTTGTAGGTGTTGTGAATGACGCTCGTGTTGACGCTGGTGACGGCCGTGTTGTAGGCGAAGTTGCCGCCGTTCCACGAGCCTCCGTAGAAACCGGTGCCGGGGAACCCAAAGCCGTAGTTGATGCCGCCGTAGAAGCCGACGGTGGGGCCCCAGTAGCCGGTGTTCCACCCGAAGCCGCCGCTGGCGGCGCCCCAGTAGCCGGGCGTCCAGTACATGCCGACGCTCGGCGGAGCGACCCAGGTGCCGGGAACCCAGAAGTAGCCGGCCGAGCCCCATGCCCAGTAACCCGGGGTCCACATGTAGTTCGGGTACGGTGCCGGGGGCTGCGAGACGACGGGCAGCGGCGGTGGCGGCTGTCCGACCGTAAAGCCGACGCCAACGCTGAACTGGGCCGGCGCTGCGACCGGCAGGGCGGCGATTAGAATAGTTACGATGATTGCGGAAAGCGATCTTGTGATTTTCACTTTTCCTCCTTTTCCGGAGATCATTATAGCCGAGCCGAGCCGCTTGCGAGGGGCGCTTGCTAGCGGTTTCACAGGATTCTTACCCCGCAATCAGCGGCTGCTAACTCGATCCTCACCACACTCTCACGTCACATATCGTCTACGCCCGGTAAGTCTGCGGGCTACACGACCTTGGTAGAGTCTCCTCATGTTCGACGTCGGCGAGTCTTTGCGAGACGCTTTCTCCAACGCGGAGAGCCGTTTGCGCGATGCGCAAGGCGCGGTCGCTCGTGCCAATTCTGGTGAAGAGGCCGGTCGCGCAGCCGATGCGGCGATGGCGCGGACCGCGCAGGGAGCGATCTTTACGGAGGTGCTGCTTGCTGCCGAGCGAGCCCGCCTCGAGGAGATCAAGGCGGTCACAAAATGAAGATCGATTTACTGGATGCGGCCGCAGCTGGAATGGACGCTCAGCGTGCGGCGCTCGACGTCGCGGCCCGTAACGTTGCCGCCGCCGAAGCGGCCGGCCCGAACGGCGAGTACGCACGAATGATTCCGGTCTTTCGAATCGTCGACTCGGACGCCGGCGAGGCGCGCGTGGAGTTCGCCGGCACGCGCAGCGAGCTCGGAACCAACGTTGACATTCTCACTGAGATGATCTCCGTGATGAATGCCTCGCGCGCGTACGAGTCCGACGCGTCGATTTTCGAAACCGGCAAGAGGCTTGCAGAGAAGACGATCGATCTGGAGCGGCTGTGAGAGTCGAACCGCTTCTACCCGACGCGCCAACACTGCCGGACCGCACCGGCGACGGCCTCGGGTTTTCACAGGCGCTCGATGCCCTGGGCGACGCCTTGAGCGGCGCCTCGAGCGCCGAAGACGATTTCGCGTACGGCAGAGGAACGCTGCACGACACGATCTACGAGCGAGCGCGAGCCGACGTTGCACTCTCGGTCGCGACCGCGACCGCCCAGCGCATCGCACAAGCCGTGCAGTCAATCCTGAACATGCAAGTGTAGGTTGGCCACGGTGCAACCGGCGGCACAACTGCTCGTCAGGTGGGGAGCTCTGCCGAAAGCGATTCGGCTCGTCGTAACCACATGCGTGCTGGGCGCGCTCGCATTAACCATCACCGCGGCGATCGTGGCACATCCTGCGCGCACGCCGCTCTTTGCGGCACCGCTCCATCCGGATCAGATCGGAGAGGTCGAAGAACGTTTGGCCGCCTGGCGCGTTCCATTTACACCGACGAGCGAGAACGTCGTCGTGGACGCTGTTCGCCGCAACGACCTCTTGTTGAGACTCTCGCTCGCCGGCGTGCCGCATCCTCATCTTGCGAGTACGGGTGAGGCGCTGGCGAACATCGGCGTGCTGACGCCGCAGGCCGTCATCGAGGCGCAGGCTCGGGCTGGACTCTCGGGCGATATCGAAGCCGGATTACGCGGCATCGACGGCGTTGACGACGCTCGGGTCATCGTCGCGCCCGCGAAGGCTCCCGAGTTCGCCGATGAGTCCACGCACGATGCCAGCGCTTCGGTACGGCTGCAGCTGCGCTCCGGCACCCGGCTCTCGCGGGAAGCCGTTGCCGGCATCCGCGCGTTCGTAGCGGCGAGCGTTCCCGAACTGGAAGCCGCCCGGGTAACGATTCTCGACGATCGTGGTATCGCGCTCGGAGACGACGCCGCGGGAAGCGACGATGCCTCCGACCTGCAGCACTCGCTGCAATCCGCACTCGATTCGGCTTTTGGCACCGGGGCGGCGATCGTCCGCGTTCGCGCAGAATACGATGCGGCGCGAACCTCGGAGCGCGTCGTGCGCCGCGCGCCGGTCGGCGTAGCGCCGATCGTGCGCGCGCAGCACAACGAGAGTTACGATGGCGACGGCAAACGCTATCGAGGGCTGGAAGCGAGGGAAGATCGGGGCAGCGAGACGCACGAGTCGCTCGCACTCGTTCCGGCCGGCGTGCTAAAGCGGCTTTCGACTGCCGTCTTTGTCGATCAAGATCGCGCTCTCGATCTTGCGAAAGTTCGCGAGCTCTCCGGCGCAACGCTCGGTTACGACGCCCGCCGCGGCGACACGCTCGCCGTCGAGGCGCTCGACTTTCATCGCGAACTCGTCGCAAAGAAGGATGCATGGTGGCTGCTCTACGGCGCAATTGTGCCGCTTGCGCCGGCGCTTGTTCTGGCGATCGGATTGGTGGCGTGCGTGCGCGTGGCCGCGCCGACGCTCGCATCGCTGGTTCAGGCGCTCGTCGAGCGTGCGATCGTTGAACGCGCCTCGAAAGCGGCCTCGGGTTTTCCGCCGGCACGGGTCCGCAGCATGCTCGAACGGGAGCCTCCCCACGCGGCGGCGGCGATCATCAGCGCGCTTCCTGCCGCAACGGCTACGGCAGTCTTGGAGCTCTATCCGCCCCACGAGCGCGAAGCGATCGTCGACCGTATGCAGCGCCGTCATTCACCATTGATTCCGGACGCCGACGAGCTGCTTCGTCGCCATGTCTGACGAGTTCGTGCCGCTCGCGTTCTTCCTCCGACCCGCCGTCTGCGAGCCGGCGACCGAGCCCGCGCTGCCGGCGCCGCCGGCGTTGGAGATTGCGCTCCATCCGCCGGAGCATGAAGAGGCGCTTCGCGCGGCGCGCCGCTTTCGCGCCGCGCTCGCCGATGCTCTCGACGCAGCTCTCCATGAGCTGTTACGGAGGATCGCGACTGAAGTGCTGGCGCGCGAACTCCGCCTGGGCGGCGCCGACGTTGCCGCGATCGTTTCGACCGCCCTCGATCGTTTCGCTGACGAGCGCATCATTTCGGTTCGCGCTCATCCGCAGGATTGCGCTGCGCTCGCAGTCTTACCGATCGAGCGCGTCGCCGACGACTCGTTGATGCCCGGTGACGTTCGCGTCGAGTTGCAATGGGGCACGATCGATCTCACACTTCAGGCTCGCCTCGACGCCGCGCTGGCCGCCTGGGTGGCGTGACCGCGCCGACGACGCGTCCGCTCGGAACGTGCGCGTTCGGTCGTGCGATCGACGCGCACGGCTTGCCGCTCGACCGGGGACCGCTGTTGCGCGGGCGCATGGCGCGGGTAGAGCTGCGCTCGCCACGCCCCGACGATCGTGTGCCGCTTGAGACTCCGCTTTGGACGGGCATTCGCGTTATTGACGGTCTGCTCACGATCGGCAGGGGCGCGCGCATCGGGATCTTCGGCGCGCCGGGCGCCGGCAAGACCACGCTGATCGAGTCGACCGTCGCCGGTTGCGCCGCCGACGCGGTCGTCGTCGCTCTTGTCGGAGAACGTGGGCGCGAAGCGCAGCGTTGGATAGAACGGCGCCACGACTGGATGACCGTCATCTGCGCCACCAGCGATCGACCGCCCCACGAACGTGTCATGGCGGCGCGCGTCGCGGCCGCACAAGCCGGATCGCTGCGCCGGCTCGGCTTGCACGTATTGCTCGTCATCGACAGCCTGGCCCGCTTCTCGGGAGCGTTGCGAGAGATTGCAATTTCCGCCGGCGAGAGTGCTGGGCGCGGCGGCTTTCCCCCGAGCGTCTTCGCTCAAATGGCGCAATTCGTGGAAGTCGCGGGCGCGACCGAGCACGGCTCCATCACGCTGATCGCGACCGTAATCAACGACGGGGATGATCGCGATCCAGTGAGCGAAGCGGCGCGGTCGCTGCTCGACGGTCACGTCGTCCTTTCGCCGCGCCTGGCCGCGGCAGGACGATTCCCGGCAGTCGACGTGCCGGCGAGCGCGAGTCGCACGATGGATGCGGTCGCGAATGAGTCGCATTTACGCGCCGCGCGCAGAGTTCGGCGAGCGCTAGCGTTGCTCGAGCGCATCGAAGAC
Organism: Candidatus Cybelea sp.; assembly: GCA_049695635.1. Taxonomy (GTDB): domain Bacteria; phylum Vulcanimicrobiota; class Vulcanimicrobiia; order Vulcanimicrobiales; family Vulcanimicrobiaceae; genus Cybelea. The sequence continues at coordinate 19,756 of JBAVSO010000113.1, forward strand.
GCGCGGGCGCTCGGCATCGAGCCGGCCGGCCGCGGCGCGCGCGCTGCAATCGTCAACGAGAACCGAATAGAAACGTTCCTTCGCCAACGAGGGACTGCGTCGGCGCGCGATGCGACGCTCGCGGAGCTCACCGGACTCGCGGCGCTCTTGGATGACGTGGATGAAGATCGTTAGCGAGTTCGCCGCAGTCATCCGGCGCATTGATGAGATCGCGGCGGGCCCAAGCTTCGACGCGACGGCGTTCGCCGCAGCCGTTGCATCGGCCCCATCGGTTTCGCGCGCCGCCATCGATCGCGACGTCCGCGCGAACGCTCAGGCTTTGGGCGTCGATCCCGAGCTGATTGAGGCGATCATCGCAAACGAGTCGGGATTCAATCCGAAAGCCACGTCGAGAACGGGCGCCCGCGGTTTGATGCAACTCATGCCCGAGACCGCCGTAAGCCTTGGCGTTCTCGATCCGTACGATCCCGCGCAAAACGTCCGCGGCGGCACCCGCTATCTGCGCACCCTCCTCGACCGGTTCGGCGACGTCGAGCTGGCGGTCGCGGCATATAACGCGGGAGCGGGCGCCGTCGAACGGTACGGCGGCGTGCCTCCGTACGCCGAGACTCAAAACTACGTACGCAACGTTTTGTCGCGCTACCATGAGCTGCGTTTGAGACAAACGGGCAGCGTTCTTAAGGCGGAAACGTTGCGATGAGCAACCGATCAAAGGTCGCTGCGATGATCGTCCGATGATGACCGCCCAGCTCGAGGTAAGCATTCTTGCGGCACCCGTCGCAGCGATTGACCCGCGCGCGCTTTCGCAGGCGTGGTACTCGGCGCTACGATTTGGGCCGCGAACGCCGCCGGCCTTTGTTACTAGAAACCACGCGGATCGCGCCCAAACTCTTGCCGGTCGCTCGACGTCGTCGGCCGCTCCGCAAGCTTTGCGCTCCCGGCAGTGTGACCGGCCTCGCACCGCGGCGCAACGACCCCAACGCCGCGCCGTTTCAAGCGGCGATTCATGGAATAACGCCTTGCGCTACCGTGCGGCGGTGCGCTTCTGGCAGAGCGGATCGAGCGCGCGTTCGCCCGTCCGAACGCTCACCCCAAACGTGCGACGTTCTCGATGGGACGCGGAACGGCGCGTGTCGTGGTCATCCTTCAAACGAAGGGAGAGCGGACCATGCTGCTCGCGCTCTGCCGGCCCGAGCTGCGTAGCGTGGTCGGCCGAGCTTTGGCGGAGGCACGTTGCGCGCTAGCGGCGCGCGGCTTCGGTATCGAGCCGCCGGGACGTTGCGAATGTTCCTGAGTTCGAACCTGAGCGCTGCGCTAGACCGCATCGCCGAACGCGCCGCCGACGCGCGTCGAGCGTTCACGCCCGGGGCCGTTCCGCTACACGACGACGTCGCGACGCCCGGACCCTTCTCGGACGTTACCGTCGATCCGCTCGCGGTCGTTGCTCCTGATGGCGCTTACTTCGTAACGACCGACGATGAGGGCGCAAGGAGCTATACGCGTGACGGTGCTTTCACGATTCATGCCGGCAAACTGACCGACGCGGGCGGCCGGGCGATCCTCGGGACGCGCGCGCCGGGCGGTGCGCTTGGCGAACTGACGATCGATCGTGTGGATGAAGCGTTGGAAAGAGTTAGCGGGCTCCACATCGAGCGCGATGGGAGTCTCGTTTACAGCCGCGAGGTGGTCGATCCGCGCAGCGGCGCAAAGGAGCCGCAACGCGTCGTCGCCGGCCGTGTCGCTCTCGTGCGATTTCCGGCGGGAACGAAGCTCGAGACGAACGATGGAACGTATTGCGTTCCGCCCTCAGGTGTCGTGCCGGCAAGCGGCTTGCCGGCCGATGGATCGTTTGCATCGCTCTTGCCGATGCATCGAGAGCGCAGTCGAATCGACGTGGACGAGAGCCTGATCCGTCTCAAAGACGCCTACCTGGCTTTCGATGCGCTGCGAGCCGCCGAGACTGCAAAGGCTCACGTAAGTAAGACCACGATGGATCTTCTCAAGTGAGATGGCTGAGTTTTGCACCTGCGTTGGAAGATCGAACCGTTACGGCCGGGGCTAAGCGATTGCGGCAAGTTCGCTTTGAAGCGCGTTCCTCATTGCCGACCGCTGCGGCCTGCGTGGTCGCAAACGGCGTGCGCGAGACGCTGAGTTCGCTGCTGGGTGCAGCGGTCGCGCTTCGCCTCTTGGCGCCTTCGATTCCAACTCCGCAGGCCTGGCCGATCGTACTGAACGAAGCTCTCCTGTACCGTCTCCGCGGTCACGTAGCCGATGCTGCGATCGTGCTGCGAACGCCCGATGCGCTCGCCCTCGCCGCAGCGCTCTTCGGAGAGTCTCGCGTCGCAGCTTTGGACCGGGCGCTCTCGCCGATGGAACGCGACCTCCTGGATCGGGCAATCAACGCGCTGGCGGGAAACCTGGCCGTTGTTTGCGGGACGCCGGAAGGCCGTTTTGTCGAACGCGTGGCCGAAATCCGGGGATTCGTTACCTATTTCGAAGTATCGATCGAAGAGCCGGTCGCAGTTCGCATCGGCATCGCTCTTTCGCGCGACCCGTCGCCGGAGGCGCGCGGCTCTTTCGAGTTCGGGCACTTGGCCGCAGCCAAACTGAAAGCGGTCGCCTCGCTCGACTTGGGGAAGGCCGAAGCCGCTGAGGTCGCGCGTCTGGCTCCCGGCGCAATCGTTCCGATAGACCCGTCCGAGCTTCGGCGCTGCGCTTTGAGCGTGGCGGGACGAAGCGTCGCTCGCGGCACTTGCGGCATCCGCAACGGACGCTTCGCATTCTCCGTGGATGCGATGCGCGAAGTGTGAGCGAAAACATCGGCTTGCTTCTGCACGTGCCGCTCCGCCTCACCGTCGAGCTGGGCAGCGCCAAGATGTCGGTCGCCGAGATTTTGAAGCTGGGCAGCGGTTCGATCGTCGAGTTGGATCGCGCCGTCAGTCATCCGGTCGATCTGCTCGTGAACGATAGGCCGATCGCACGCGGCGAAATCGTGGCGATCGACGAGACCTTCGCGTTGCGCATCACCGAGCTGCTTGCGCTCTAATGACCTCGCAAGCCGTTCTGGACGCTACAGCAAGGCACGCAACGATGCCGCTCGATGTACTGGTAGCGTTGACGCTGCTCTCGTTGGTGCCGCTGCTTCTGGTCATGTGCACGTCGTTCGTGCGGATCGTCGTTGTGCTCTCGCTGGTTCGCTCCGCAATCGGGGCGTCGGCACTTCCCCCCAACGCCGTGCTCACCGGGCTTGCGCTCGTCCTAACGATGGTCGTCATGGCTCCGACGGCGCAGCGGATCGACCGCGATGCGCTGGTGCCATATTCGCGAGGCGCGATCGCGCCGTCGCAGGCGATTTCGCGAGCGATCGTGCCGTTGCGCTCCTTCATGCTTCGGCAGACGCGGGCAGCCGACGTTGCGGTTTTCGAACGCATCGCACGCCGGCGCCCCGAAGCCGCGCGTCAGGCGCCGATAACGGTCGTCGTGCCGGCCTTCGTCGTCGGCGAACTCCGCAGCGCCTTTGCGATCGGCTTCGCGCTCTATCTGCCCTTCGTCGCCATCGATTTGGCGGTAGCGGCCATGCTGATGGGCCTAGGAATGATGATGTTGAGCCCACCCGTTGTCTCCTTGCCGGTTAAGCTCTTGCTCTTCGTCATGGTGGACGGCTGGGCGATGCTCTGCGGAGGCGTTGCCGGAAGCTTCCGATAAGGATGAGCCCGTGCGCATCGACGCCGCGCTTGCGACTCAACGGCCGTTTTTCTCATTCGAGTTCTTTCCTCCGAGGGATGACGAGGGCTCGCGCCGTCTTTTTGCGACCATCGAGGCATTGCAGCCGCTGCGACCGGCCTTCGTCTCGATAACCTACGGGGCCGGCGGCTCGACCCGGGCGCGTACCGTCGAACTCGCAAAGGAGATACAGCAGCGAATCGGGCTGACGGTCGTCGCGCACGTCACGTGTATCGGCGCCGACCGCGCCGAGCTGCGAACGTTATTCGACGATATAGCGCGCGCCGGCATCGAGAACGTCCTTGCGCTGCGCGGCGACCCTCCCGCCGGCGTGCAGTTTATGCCGACGGCGGGTGGTTTCGCGCACGCCAACGAGCTGATCGGTATGCTGCGGCGGAACTACGGATTCTGCATCGGCGCGGCATGCTATCCCGAGAAACATCCGGAGGCCCCGTCGTTCGAGGACGATCTTCGCTGCTTGAGACTGAAAGCCGAGGCCGGCGCCGACTTTCTCGTGTCACAGCTCTTCTTCGATAACGCAAAGTTCTTTGAGTTCGAACGGCGTGCTCGGGCCGCCGGCGTCGAGCTTCCGATTCTTCCGGGTCTGATGCCGATCACGAACTTCACGCAAATCCAACGGTTCGTCGCAATCTGCGGCGCGAGCATTCCGCCCAAGTTGCGTGTCGAGATGGAGGCGCGCAAAGACGAAGTCAACGCCGTCGAGGATTTGGGAGTCGCCTATGCCTCAATGCAGGCTCTCGGATTGCTGCAAGCCGGCGCTCCGGGCATTCATTTTTACACCTTGAATCGCTCGCCCGCAACGCGCGCGATCGTCTCGTCGCTGCTGGCCGCAAGTGCCTGGCGTCCAGTTCAAACGCCCAGCGTAACAACAACGCGGTAAACTTCGCGTAACCGCGTGTCGGTACCGTTGAGGCGTGGACGCTCTCGACGGATTGCTGCACGATGCGCTCATCACGACGGCTACCATCGCGCTGCCGGTGCTCGGTATCGCCGCTCTCGTCGGGACCGCGATCGCCGTCGTACAAGCCGCGACCCAGATCCAAGAACAAACCCTCACCCTGCTGCCGAAGATTCTCGCCGTCGGGCTGATGGCAGCGATATTCGGCGACCCCGCCATGCATCTGCTCGCCGCGCTCTTCGATCGCGCCGTCGCGGCGATTCCTTCGCTCGATGCCGGATGGTGAGCGGCCTGCTCGTCTTTGCGCGTTGTGCCGGCTTCGTCTTTCGCGCACCCGGCTTCTCGCATCCGAGCGTGCCCGCATCGCTTCGAGCGGGCTTGGCAGCCGCGCTAACAGTTGCTCTCGTCCAGGGCCGCAATGGACCGTCGCGGGATCCCACCGGAGTCGAGTTCGCACTCGCGCTGCTAGTCGAATTCGGCGTTGGAAGCGCGATCGGTATGATGGCGTCGCTGATTTATGACGGCGCTTATGCGGGCGGCAGAGTCGTGGACGACTACGTCGGCGTCAAGGCGATCGCACCGAGCCTGCAACTCGTCGCGCCGAGCGGATTCGGGCGCGTCTGGTCGCTGGCGTTCACGGGCGGCTTTTTTCTCTCCGGCGCCGATCGGCTCGTTCTGCTCGGCTTCGCGCAAAGCTTCTCTCGCATTCCTGTCGGCTCGCCGTTGCACGCGAACGGATGGAGCGCTTGGGCCGCGAGCTTTGCTGCAACGATCGTCGTAGCGGCCCTGCAAGTAGCCGCTCCGGCGGTGGCGTGCGCCTTCGTGGTGCAGATCGCGGTGGGAGCGCTTTCGCGCGTAATTCCACGCTTCGGCAGCTTCACGCTCGCCTTTCCGCTTGCGTTCGCCGCCGCGCTCGTGGCGACGGTTGTCGCGATGCCGGTCGTTTCCGAGCATGTTCCGGCACCACTACTCGCGGTCCCCAAGCCTTAAGAGCCTGTGAGCGACGTCTCCGAAAAGCCATTCGAAGCGACGCCGCACCGCATCGCGAAGGCGCGACGCGAAGGTAACGTCGCGCGCTCGAGCGAGTTGGCGGCGAATCTTTCGTTTGCGGCTGGGGGAGTGACGACGCTCGCAATCGCGCCGCTCTTCGGAGCCGTTGCCTGCAACGCGCTCACCGTCTCGGGATCGCATCACGCGACGCCGCCGGCGGCGGTTGTGGCGGTCGCACTGCTTCCGGCCGGTGCGGCGGCTTTCGCGGGTGTGCTCGGCAATCTCGTTCAGAACGGGGTCGTATCGTTCGCGATTTCGGCAAAGCTCGAGCGTATCAATCCGTTCGAGGGAATCAAACGCATTCTCTCGCGCGAGACGCTCGCGCACTCGCTGCGCGCTTCCCTGGCGTTTGGATGCGCGGTGACGGCGATGGCGCCGTTCGTGGGGCTGGGCGCCTCTGCGATGCTGGGTTCGGCTACGCTAACCCAAGTTGCCGCTGCGGCGGGGATGGCAGCGCGCGACGTTTGCGTCGCCGCTTGCGGGGTAGGTCTCTGCTTTGCGGTTGCCGAGTACGCAGCCGCCCGCAATGCTTGGCTGCGCAAACTGCGGATGAGCTTCGACGAGCGCAAACGCGAGGTAAAGGAGGAGGAAGGAGATGCTGCCGCGCGCGGGCGGCGACGCGCGCTGCACCGGGCGTTACTGCGCGGCGGAGTTCGTCGCCTCAAGGATGCGGCGTTTGTAGTTGCAAATCCGCAACACGTCGCGGTGGCATTGGAGTACCGGCCGCCGCAGGTGCCTGTACCGCGCGTGCTCGTTCGCGCCCTTGATACGGCTGCGGCACGCGTACGCGCCATCGCTGCGAGTTATCGGATTCCAATCGTCGAAAACGTTTGGCTGGCCCGCGCTCTCTATCGCGACGCGCGGATCGGCGAGCCGATTCCGCACATTCACTACGTCGCCGTTGCGGAAATCGTTGCTGCGTTGCTCCGCGCCGAAGAGATCGGTTAGATTGATGGGGACGTCGCCGAAGCGGGCCGTTTACGCGTTCGCGGCGCTCTTGTTGACGGTCGTCGCGATTCTCATCGTACCGCTGCCGCCATGGCTGCTCGACGTACTGCTCGGCATCAACGTCTTCGGGTCCGCGCTGGTCCTGTTGCTCTCGGTGACCGTTGAGGATCCCTTGGAGTTTTCGGCCTTCGCGCCCGCGTTATTGGTCGCGACCCTGTTTCGCCTCTCGCTGGACGTTTCGGCGACCCGGCTGATTCTCACGGCGGGGGCGACGCCAGGCGCCGTGGGGTCAATCATTCCGGCTTTCGGCGAATTCGTCGTTCACGGAAATCTGGTCGTAGGTCTGATCGTCTTCACGATCTTGGTGACGATTCAGTTCGTCGTCATCGCGAGCGGTTCGCAGCGCGTCGCCGAGGTAGCGGCACGCTTCACCCTCGATGCGATGCCGGGAAAGCAGATGGCGATTGACGCGGACGTGCACGCGGGGGTCCTCGACCCGGATGGCGCTCGGCGAAAACGCGATGCCGTGCAGCGTGAGGCCGACTTCTACGGCGCGATGGACGGCGCCGGAAAGTTCGTTAAAGGCGATGCCGTCGCGGCGCTCGTTATCGTTGCGCTCAACCTCACAGGCGGCGTTGTCGTCGGCATAGCCTATCACGGGCTGTCGCCGCTCGACGCGCTCAATACGTTTGCGCTGCTCTCGATCGGCAACGCGCTAGTGACTACGCTTCCGGCGTTTTTAATTTCAACTGCGATGGGCATGATGGTAACGCGCGTAGCTTCCGACGGCGCACTTGGGGCCGATCTCGCCGCGCAGCTCTGTGCACGTCCCGATGCATTGCGCAGCGCGGGCGCTCTGCTGCTGGCGCTCGCGCTCGTCCCCGCATTGCCAAGACCGCTCTTTGCGATCCTCGGTACAGGCGCGTTTGCTCTGGCGCACGCGGCGCAGCGTCAGCGCAGCCGGCGCGAAGCGGAGGTCATCGAGACGCGCGACCGGATCAAACGCAACGCGATGCGGCGCCCCGAATTGGCCCTTGGCCTGGTCGGAGTCGACGCCGTCTCAATCGAGATCGGCGCGGATCTCGCACAACTTCTCGCCCAGCCGCTCGCCGACGCATTGCTCGACCGGATCGGTGAAGTCCGCCGCGCGCTGGCCGCCGACATCGGCGTCGTTCTTCCTGGGGTCAGACTGCGCGACGACCTCACGCGGGATCCGCGCACCTACGGCATCCGCGTGCGAGATCGCTTGGCGGGAACCGGCCGGCTCGATCTCGCGCGACTGCTGGCGGTTGCCGACGATGCCGTGCTCGCGCGTTTACGCGCCCGCGTCGAGAGCGAGCCGGTCTATGGCCTGCCCGCAGCGTGGATCGAAGCGGAGGAGCGCGAGCGCGCGGTCAATGCGGGCGCGCTCGTTTTCGACCCCATCTCGGTGCTCGGGTCGCATCTAGCCGAGATTGCGCGCACCAACGCGGCGGAGCTGGTCGGACGTCAGGAGCTGCAGTCGTTGCTCGAACATTTGCGCACCGTCGTGCCCGCGTTGGTCAAGGAAGTCGGCGGTGACGCGCTGCCTTTTGGAGCGCTGCACCGCGCGCTCAGCTTGCTGTTACGCGAAGGAGCGTGGCCGCGCGACCCGATCGCGGTACTGGAAGCAATGCTGGAAGCGAACACGCACGACCCGCAGGAACTCGCCGAAGCGGCGAGGCGGGCAATTGTTCCCGATCTCTTGCGGCGGCGCGGTGTCGCGAAGTTGGAGCCGGCGATCTTCGAATCCGATTTTGAGCGAAGACTTGCCTCGGCGTGGTGCCGGTACGGAAACGAGGGGCTCGAGCCTGCAACGGCGCTGGCGCTGCGGGCGCGCATTGAAGAGTACGCGGGCAGGATAGCGCGTGAACGCGCGGCTGTGGTGTGCACCTCCGCGCTGCGCCCGGCACTTGCCGATTTCTTGCTGCGCTCGGGAATTCGCGTGAGCGTTTACGCGTACGGCGAGCTCCCCAACGAGGTCACGCTCGCGCCGGCCGAGGTTCTCGGTGAGGAAGAACCGAAGGCCGTCGCTGCATGCACCTGACGACGCTCGACTGGATCATCGTCGTCGTTTCTTTGGGCGTGAGCTTCGTGCCGGCGATCGTGCTGGCACGACGCGCCGGCAAGAATATCACGGAGTTCTTCGCGGCGGGGCGCCAGGCGCCATGGTGGCTGATCGGCATTTCGCTCGTCGCGACGACCTTTTCGACCGACACGCCGAATCTCGTAACGAATTTGGTGCGCGACGGCGGCGTTGCGGAAAATTGGGTCTGGTGGTCGTTCTTGCTCACCGGCATGGCAACGGTCTTCTTTTACGCGCGGCTCTGGCGCCGCTCGCGCGTGCTGACCGACCTCGAGTTCTACGAGCTGCGTTATGCCGGTCGCGCCGCATCGTTCGTGCGCGGATTCCGCGCGATCTATCTGGGTCTGTTCTTCAACTGCTGGATTATCGCAACGGTCAACCTGGCGCTGGTGAAGATCGCCGGCGTGCTCTTCGGCTGGCCGCGTGCCGAGACGCTCGCGATCTCGGTTGTCGTCCCGATCATCTTTGCCGCGACCGCGGGTCTCTGGGGCGTGATGGTCACCGACGTGATTCAGTTTTGCATCACGATGAGCTCGGCGTTCGCGGCCGCCTATTTCGCGATCCACGCGCCCGGCGTCGGCGGTTTGCACGGACTAATCGCGCATTTCAACCATAGCGGCGCCGGCGCCCTCTCGATTCTGCCGAATTTTAAAGACTGGCACACGGCGCTCGGCGTTTTCGTGATCCCGCTCACGGTTTTGTGGTGGTCGGTCTGGTACCCCGGCGCCGAGCCGGGCGGCGGAAGCTACGTCGCGCAGCGCATGCTCGCGGCGCGCACCGAATCCGACGCGCTGTTCGGCACCTTCATGTTTCAAGTGATGCACTACGCGCTGCGGCCCTGGCCCTGGATCATCGTCGCGCTTGCCTCGACGATCGTCTACCCGTCGCTGCACGATATCCAGCTGCGCTTTCCGGGGGTCGCGCCGGGGCTGATCGGCAACGACATCGCTTATCCCGCGATGCTCGTCTACTTGCCCGCGGGCTTTGCCGGCTTCATGGTCGCGGGGATTTTCGCAGCGTATCGCTCGACGATCGAGACCCACCTCAACTGGGGCACGTCGTATCTCGTCCACGATTTCTACCAGCGCTTCATTCGTCCGGGCTCGTCGCAGCGTGAGCTCGTCTTCGCGGGGCGCATCGTCACGGCGCTGCTGATGCTGCTCGGCGTACTCTTCACGTTCGCGCTCGACAACGCACACAACGCGTTCAATCTCTTGCTTTCGATCGGCGCCGGCACCGGGCTGATCTATTTACTGCGCTGGTTCTGGTGGCGGATCAATGCTTGGAGCGAGGTCGCGGCGATGCTTTCGTCGTTCGTCGTCGCGCTCGCGTTCTTCGCGGCCGCAAGGCTCGGTCACGCCGCCGATACGACCGTCGCGCTCTTGACGACGATCGCCGTGACGACGATCGTCTGGGTTGCCGTCACCTACCTAACGCCGCCGGTCGAGATGAGCGTTCTCGCCGAGTTTTACGCCAAAGTGCGGCCTGCCGGGCCGGGCTGGGCGCGCATTCGAGACGCCTGCGCGCTGCCTTCGTCGCCCGATTCGTTGCCGCTCGCGTTGCTAGGCTGGGTGCTCGGTTTGGCGTCCGTCTATGGCGCCCTTTTCGCCGCCGGAGGCTTCGTCTACGGGCGGATTGACCAAGGCGTGACCTGGAGCGTCGTGGCCGCGGTGGCGATCCTGGGGCTGCTCGCGACCGGGCGCCGCCTCTGGGCGGCGGCAGGCCCGGCGCCCGCGGAAAGCTAAGCTCCACCGGCCCCAATGAACTGGAAGACGCTCAAGGCGCCGTTCAAGGCGCTGGTCATTCTCGCCGTTTGTGCGATTTCGTTGTGGGCCGTGATCCCCGTGCAGAAGACGATCCGTCTCGGACTCGATCTGCAGGGCGGTGCGCGGCTCTTGCTTCAGCTTTCGCCGACCGCCTCAGTGCCGCTAATCACCCCGCAGGTGCAGGCGCAGACGCGGGAGGTGATCGATCGCCGCATCAACGGTTTGGGCGTGACGGAACCCTCGATCAGCAACGTTGGATCCGACCGCATCTTGGTCGAGCTCCCCAACGTGAAGGATCCCGATCAAGCCGAAAAGCTCCTCAAACAAGCTGCCGTGCTCGAGTACAAGATCGTGCCGTTCGACGTCATGCAAAAGGCCGAGTCGTACGTCGCGATGCTGCAGCAGCCGAACCTCCCGGCTAAGGATCGCGCTACCGCCGAGCTCTACGTGTCGAAGACGGCCTACGATAAGAGCGGCAAGGTGGTCTACTCGGGCAGCGAGCTCAAGTCGGCGCAAGCCGGTTACGATCAAGCCAGTCGTCCCGACATCCTCTTCCAGACGAAGGATCCGGCGAAGTTCGGCAAGCTCACGACCGCCAATCTCCAGAAGCCGTTGGGTATCTTCCTCGACCATCGCTATCTCTCGGCGCCGATCGTCCAGAGCCCGATCTACGACAGCGGACAGATCACCGGAAGCTTCACGGAACAAGATACGCTGACGCTCGCCAACGAGCTCAACGCCGGCGCCCTTCCGGTCAGCATCAGCATCATCGAAAAGGAGACGATCGGACCGACGCTCGGCAAGATCGACCTTATTCAATCCATGCGGGCAGCCGCGCTCGGGCTGGGCCTGGTCTTGATCTTCATGATTGCGGTCTATCGTCTGCCCGGTCTGCTCGCCGACCTCGCACTCGCGGTTTACGTGCTCGTGATGATGGCGATCTTGGCGCTCTCGCACGCGACGCTCACGCTGCCCGGCATCGCGGGCTTCGTGCTCTCGATCGGTATGGCGGTCGACGCGAACGTTCTGATTTTCGAGCGCATCAAGGAAGAGCTGTGGAACGGCAAGACGATGCGCGCCGCGGTGCGGGTCGGATTCCAGCGCGCCTTCTCGGCCGTCTTCGACAGCCACTTCACCACGATCGTCGGCGCCGGCGTGCTCTATATGCTTGGCACCGGCACGGTGAAGGGTTTCGCGTTCACGCTCTTCTGGGGCACCGTCGTCTCGCTGATCACGGCGGTCTTCATCACGCGCTTCCTCGTTGACGTGCTGGTCGACAACGATATCTTGACGGCGCCCGAGTTCTACGGCGTGAAGCGTTCAGAGCTCGGAATCTTCGCGAAGTCCGCGACGGCGGAGACGTAGCCAATGCTTTTTAGACGGCTGAATTGGAATATCGTCAGCTGGTTCAGGACCGTCTCGACGATCTCGTCCCTGATCATCGCGATCGGTTTTGGCGCAATGATTTATCACGGGTTCGCCGGCGGCAACGGCTTCCACGCGAACCGAATGCTGCGCCTTGGCCTTTCGTTCACCGGCGGCACCGACATCACGGTGAAGTTCACGCAGCCGACCACCGCCGATAAAGTAAAACAGGCGCTCTCGGGCCTTGGAATGACCGAGGAGTCGGTCACCACCGCCGGCACCGACGGCAAAGGCTTCGTCGTTCAAACGCAGACCGCGTTCGCCAACGACTCGGCGCCGATCTGGACCGCGCTCAACACGGTCGCGCCGGTCGACCGCGCCAGCTCGCAAATCACCGCCGTCGGCCCGTCGCTCGGCCGCGAGTATTTGACCAAAGCGCTCTGGGCGCTGGTCATCGCGCTGAGCATTCAGTTTATCTACATCGCATTCCGGTTCGGCTGGAACTACATCTTCGGCTTGGTGACGGTCATCGCGCTGGTCCGCGATGCGGCCATGATGATCGGCATCTACGCGCTCGCCGACCGGCGCGCCGACGACGCGTTTTTGGCGGCGGTGCTGACGGTCATCGGTTACTCGGTAATGGACACGATCGTAATTCTCGATCGGATCCGCGAGAACACCAAGTTGATGGCCGGCGCGGCCTACGAGACGATCGTCAATGAATCCATCAAGCAGACGATGACGCGCTCGTTCAATACGCTGGCGACCGTCGTCATCACGCTGGTCGCGCTGCTCGCGCTAGGCGGCGCCAGCCTAAAGAACTTCGCGTTCGCGCTGCTCGTCGGCATCGTCTCGGGAGGCTACCACTCGATCTTTTTCTCGGCGCCGCTCGTGCTGGTCTTCCGTAAGCGCCAGCTCGAAGCAGCGGCAAAGCGCCGCCGTGCCGGTCTAGGGGCCGATCGTACCGTGACGTCGCGTTCGCGCTCGGAATCCACGGCCTTGCAGAGCCGTGGCGGCGTGGCGCGCGAGGACATCGTCGCGGCGCGTCGCGAGCGTCGCGCGAAGGCGAAGGCCGCACGCACCACCGGCGGCCCGGTGGCGCCGCAGCGCTATCGCAAGAAGCGCGACGACGCGCAGAGTGGCGTTGCCGTCGAGGAGCCCTACGCAGGCGAAGAAGAGTCGATCGATCCGCTCGACGCGCAGCAAGCCGGCCTACACGATGCGGCGATGGAGCAGGGCCACGAAGAAATCGCGCTCAACCTCGACGACTTCCCTTCGACAGAGCTGGCTGAGCGTCGCGAAGAAGGCACCCGCTAAGGGGCTTCCGCCGCCTACGCCCTCGGAGGCCGCGTTCGAAGCGGTCTTCTTAGGTCTTCCTTCGACAAAGCAACAAGCTCAGACTCCGGCGAACGCGGCAGACGATGCCATGAGCGCATTCGTCGAGCGCGTCTTCGCAAAGAGCGACGAGTATCTACGCGATCAGTACTCAACGATCGGCGACGCGTGGCACTTCCACACCAAGATTGCCGGCGTTTCGTTCGAAGGACGGCAAGACGTCATCGCCGGCTTGCGTGCCGGCGCGCCGCTCGAGCTGTTCCGCCAGACCGATAATCCCCACGATTCCAACGCGATTGCGGTACATTACGGCAATCTGCAGCTGGGGTTCTTCAATCGGCGGCTGGCGGCGCACATCGCGCCGCTGATTGACGCTGGAGCGCGCTACCGAGCCCGCATCGCGTCGCTCACCGGTACTTCGACGTCGGCACAGGCGCAGGAGAGGTTTCGCGGCGTGAACGTTCTGGTCGAGCGCGAAGCCGCCGGCGCGATCGCGCGCCGCACCGATTCGGCGCGCGGAAAGCTGGCCGGCGATGTGGATTCGGTCGCGGAGCGCGTTCGTCGCGCGTTGATCGGTGACTCGCAGCCGCGCGAGGCGCAACAGGCCGTGCTCGACCGCCTCGATGCCGGAAAGAACACGCTCGCCGTGCTGGGCACCGGGCGCGGAAAATCGTTCTGCTTTCAGTTCGCCGCGGCGATGCGCGCCTTCGCCGGCGCCGGCAAGACGCTCGTCGTTTATCCGTTGCGCGCGCTTGCGAACGATCAGTACGAAGCCCTGCGGCGAACGCTCGATCCGCTCGGCCTGCGTTGCTTTCGAGCGAACGGCTCGATCGAGAACAACGAGCGAGAGGAACTCTTCGCTGCGTTGCGCGACGGCGAGTGGGATCTCGTGCTCGCGACGCCGGAGTTCCTCGAGTTTCATCGCGACGCGCTGCGTGGGCCGAGTTTGCCGTCGTTTGCCGTCATTGACGAAGCGCACCATCTGCACGAGTCCCGCCATCGCCCCGCCTACGCACGCCTGTCTGCGACGATCGGCGCGCTGGGAGATCCGCAAGTACTCGCGCTCACGGCGACCGCTGCCGATGAGGCGTTCCGGCGCATCGTCGAAGACCTGCGAATCGAAACCTGGGTGGTCGATCCGACCGTGCGCGAGAATCTTGCGGTCGTAGATGCGCGTGAGACGCGCGACAAACATCGGTATCTGGTCGAGCTCTTTAACAGGCGCTCGCGGGCCGAGCGTGAGAGAGGCATCGTTTACTGTAACTCGCGCAGCGAGGTCACGACGGTCGCTCGTCGCCTGCGGCGGGAGCTCGGTGACGAGGTGATGTTCTATCACGCGAAGATGCCCAACGCCGATCGGCTCCAGGTCGAACGGCTCTTTCGCGAAGGGCGCTTGCGGGTCGTCGTCGCGACGTCGGCATTCGGCGAGGGCATCGATCTTCCTGACGTTGCCAACGTCGTGCTGTACCATCTGAATTTCGACTTCGCAGAGTTCAATCAGCAAGCCGGCCGTGCGGGTCGGGACGGCGCCGCCGCTAGCATCCACCTGCTCTACGGCAAGAAGGATCGCTCGCTCAACGAGTATCTCATCGACCTGGACGCCCCGACGCTAGCGGTGCTGCGCGAGATCTATCGCGGTATGAAGAACCTCGCGCGCCCTTCGACGGGGCAGGCTGTGCTGCGCGCCGGCGAATCCGAAATCGCGGAGCTCCTCGCGATCGATCGCGTTCGCGATCGCACGGTCACGGCGGCGTTGCGGATCTTCGCCGATTCGAATTTGGTGGAAGCGGGCGAAGACGACGAAGGCCGCTACGTGCGTTTTCTGCCGGTTAGCGGACGAGTGGAAATGGAACGTAACGAGCGTTACGCCGAAGGCGAGGCAACTCGCGAGGCGTTCGCGCGTTTTGCCGAGGTCGCGCTCAACTCGTCCGCTGCGACGCTCGAGCGTATCGTTAACCGCCCGATCTATCCGTCGCGGGTGGAGCTGCGCCGATAACGTCGCGAGCGAGAATTTCCTCGACGACCACGCTCTTATTATCGGCGTAGTCTTGGACGTATTGCCATCGCCGCTGTGCGAGCCGTCGTTTCGTGCGCGCGTACAACTCGCGGTCGGCCTCATCTTCGCACAGGCGATCGCGAAATGAAAGCATCCGCTTGACTTCCGAACAGCCGCGTCTAAAGACGTGGAGATTGATGTCGCTGTCGGGACCTTTGAAGACTCGATGCTGGTGCCATTTCGGCTCGCGGATGCGCAGCACGTATCCGGCCGCTTCCAGCGCCGGGACGTAGGCGTCTTCGTCGGCAGAGTCGGCAACCACGAGCAACAAGTCAACGATGGGTTTGGAGACCAGACCCGGAACCGCCGTCGATCCGACGTGCTCGATTCGCAAGGCGCGCTCGCCGAGAGCTCGCCTGATGCGACCGGCTTCACGTTCGAACACAGCCGGCCACTTCGGGTCGTATTCGACGAGCGTGATAACGTCGTCGTGTGTCGCCGGTTCGCCGATCGTAACTTTCCGCAATCGTTTCTGGGTAGAGATTCGCGCAGCTAGCATAGCATCGCGCGCGAGCGCGCTCAAGCGCTATCGGGGCGTCAGCGCGGCTTCGCTTAGCGGAGGTTTCACGACGAAGGCTCCGGAATGCCCTCGGCATGGCCGTACGCTCGATCGCTTTTACGATGTATCCGGTTACCGATGTTCCGCGCGCGGTGAAGTTTTACGAAGAGGGTCTGGGCCTCAAGAAGCAGGGATTGGAAGCCGAGTTTTGGGTGGAGTTCGACGTCGACGGAACGACGTTCGGCGTGGGGAACTTCGAACAGGTCGGCAAGCCGGGAACCGCGCAATCCTTGGCGCTCGAGATCGAGGACCTCGATGCGTTCCGAGAGCGCCTGAGCCAACGAGCGATTGAATCGTCGGAGCCGCACGACTTGAAAAACTGCCGCATCTCGGTCGTTCACGATCCCGATGGAAATCAAGTCTGGCTTCACCAGCGCAAGCACTAGGTGCGAGCACCCGTTAACGAACGGTAGCTATTTCAGGAGCTGCGTAAAATCGACGTCGAACGCGGCAGGCGCCGCGCCGTCGGTCCAAATCGTGCCGCGATATGGATCGATGAGAACGACGTACGACGTCCCTGCGCGGCGTAGACGCTCCAGCTTGGCGCGCAGCCTCAGCGGTTCGTCGGTGTGCGAGCAGAGCTCGACGGCGATCGCTGGTGCGCCCGGAAAGAAGCCCTCGCGTTCTTCGGTCGTCAGGCTAGCCCACGTCTCCTTTGTAACGAGCGCCGCGTCCGGAGCGACGATGGATTTATTCGGTAAGCGGAATCCGCCGCTGGAATCGAAGGCGACGTAATCATGGGCTTCGGCCCATTTGTGTATGATTGATGTCAGAACAGCGTTGCGCCTGGACGTTCCAATACCCGTCGGCGGCGTCATGATCAGCGCGCCTCTCGCGTCACGCTCGATCCGCCAGCCGGGGTTCTCGGCCGAGATTCGCAGGACGTCAGCATCGCTGGCGACGAGCGGAACACGTGCTACCACGTCGCCAGCATACCACCGAGCCCGAGCGCGCTCAAGCGATGACGCGCGTCATCCCGGCTTCGTCTACGTTGCGATAGAAATCGTTATCGGTCTCGCTGACGCCGTTGGCGGCCCATGGGTCGATCTGTCCGCGCGTCGTAGGAAGGTGAACGGTCGGTCCAACGGCGTCAGTGTAATCGGCGCCGCCGAACGGTTCGAAGGCGCCGCTCTCGCGATGGGCGATAACGAGATCGCGTACCGCCTCGCCGGCCGCGCGCGCATCCTCGCGCAGCTTCGCGTCCAACCGTCCGTCGCTCGCCAACGTGTCGTAGAAAGCGATCGCGGGACGATCGGCCTGCCACGGCATGTCCTTCGTGGCTTCCGGAAAGCGCACCATGCCCTCGATAGCCCGCGCGTCTTCGCGGACCGCGCTGCGGACGCCGGGTTCGCACGCCTCGGCAGCGACGTCGTCGTTGAGGCGCTTGATCGAAAGCTCTGCTTGCCGTATCTTCGATGGATTGAGATCGAGCACGTCGAACGCCGCGGCGCCGCCGAAGCTGCCCAAGGCGCCGGCGTCGTATTTCGTTCGCATCACGTCATTAGTGACCGCTCTTGCCATCGCGGACGGGTCGTTTTCGTGCGATGCGATCGCGTGTGCCACGTCGCTGGGGACGCCGGGAGCGAGCATCGTCTCGGGGCTTGCGGCAAGGTATCGCACGCCGGCGTGCGAGAGAGCGTCGGCAAAGCCCATCGTATCCATCAAGCATTGGTTCGCAACCACGCCGTCAATGCACCGTCCGGCATCTTCGGGGTGCTCCTGCGCATGAAGCGTGACACCGTCGGCAATTGCCTTGGCAATATCCGGCATCGACATGCAGCTTCCGTCGCGAGTTTCGAGGCCGCCGCCGTCGCCGCCACCGTGATCGACCAAATCGATCCAGGTCTGGTTGGCGCCGCTGGTCTGCGCGTTGTCGAGCGTGCGCGCGACGAAACGTGCGAGATTGGCTTCGCTGCTCATCTCATGCGCCTTGCCCAGATGCACGCGGGCTACGTCGCCGTCGGCGATTGTGTACTGTTCGGTGTGGAGCGTCCCCGACACGATCGCGTCACCGTCGGCGCGAAGCCGGGTCGTGTCTTCGACGGTGAACTCGATGCGCGAATCGCGAGCGCTCGCGCGCAGCGCCTGCGAGAGCGTTGATTCCTGCACGGCGTCGAGATTGTTGTCCCCATCGCGGTAGATGCCGAACTCGAGCGAGCGGCGCGAGGGTGTGGTCGTAACGTTCTGCAGCATGAAGCCTCCTGACGTAAGGTGTCGGGAGGCTTACTGCGACGGGACGTTCGAACGGCTAGGTTACCGGCGGAGCTTTCACACCGGCGGTTGCGTAGAGCGCGCGCGTGTCGTACATCACGCCGCCTTTGATCGTCGTACCGACGTTGCGAAGCTGCGAGATCTGCTCGAGCGGGTTGCCGTGGACGATAATCGCGTCGGCCACCTTTCCGGGCCGTAGCGAACCGAGCGAGTCGTTCATCTGCAGCACGCGCGCCGGCACGATCGTTGCCGCCTGCAACACTTGCGCGTTTGAAATGCCGGCTTGTGAGTAAAGCTCAAGCTCGTGGATCAGGTCGAAGCCGGGCAGCACGTCGTCCGTTCCCGCGACGATGCGTATGCCGTTGGAGTGGAGCAGCGCGACCATGTCGAGATAGGCCTTGGCGGAGGCGCGATATTTTGCATCGAGCCCTGGGCCCAGCGGAAGTCCTCCGGTCGTCAGCGTCCTACTCACCTGAACCGGCAGCCAATCGGCGATCTCTGCGAAACCCGTGGACGCCATGTCTCCGCTGCGGGTCATCGTATCGGTGTAAAAGATGCCGACGGTGGGATCGCTCACGATGTCCTTCGCTTTGAGCAAGGCGATGAAGTCTTTGACCTCCTGGCTCTGCAAATCGATCGTGCCGGCGCGTTCTGCGGTGGCGGTCAGCCGCACCGGCGTCTGCGTCTGGTCGATCGTATCGGGCATGAAGTTCAAGAAGAGAAAGTTGACGTGCTGGATCTCATCGAAGCCTTCGCGGACCGCGTCTTGAGCGATCATGCCCGCAGGTATATGACCGCTGACGCGCATGCCGAGGCCGTGCGCTTCTTTCACGATGACCGGTACCAGCTTAGGATCCATCGAGCTGTAGATTTTGATCTGTACGGCGCCTAGTTTTTTCCACATTTGGACCTGTGCGATCGCCTGCTCCGGGGTCGCGGTCGTCGTTCCAATCGGCGCCGTATATTTTCCGGTCCCGTCCATCAGACCGGCGACGATCACGCGCGGACCGACCAGCTCGCCGCTCTCGAACTGAGCCTGCGTCTTCGAGATGTACTCCGGATTGTTACCGGGGTCGCGAATCGTCGTAACGCCTTCGGCCAGCAGCCGCGGCCCGAATTCGGCAAAGGTATGCATGTGCATGTTCCACAGGCCCGGCAGCAGCATTTTTCCGCCGCCGTCGATGCGGCGTGCATCGCTCGGTACGCTCACCTCGGACGCGCCGACGGCGGCGACCGTCTCGCCATGGAGTAGCACCGTTGCGTTCGGTATCGTCTCACCGCGTTCGGAGTCGAAGAGTGATACGTTGGTGATCGCGATCGCCGTTCCGGCTCGCTGTGGAAGGCTGCTCGCGATCTGCCGGCCGAGATCGGTCACGCGCTCGTGCTGCGCTGCGATAAGCTGCGGCAGTGCGGAGTTCCAGCTCCGCCGAATTACTGCGCCCCAGGTGTCGCCCGACATGAACAGCTCGCCGCTTTCATCGAGCCACACGTATCCGGGCGAGAAATCCAAACCCGTCGCTTCGTACATCGTCACGCGTTTGCTCTGCGAGCCGTTGCTGACGGTCAGCGTCTTGACGCTCGAGACTTGGGTAACGCCGCTCGGCCAGAGACCCAGCGACGCGTTGCGGGCACGCAGAGCGGCGCGCACCATGATCGCGCCCTCCTCGGGGCTTCCGTCCATGCTTATGTAGAAGCGCGGCGTCGAGTTCGGCTGCGTCTCGCTCTCCGCGGAGTTTCTCCAGGAAGCAGTTCCGTTACGAGTCACGAAACGCTCGTTAACCGTTACCTTGAGATAGTTGTATCCGGTCGTGTGCAACTGCGAGATCAGACCAGCGTCGTCGAGCGCGATCGTGCTGCGGGTTTTCGGACCCCGGCCGCGATCGACGAACTCGAACCGCACGTCCAGCGATCCGTCCGGCATCCGGACCGTCGTCTGCGAGCCCTTGACGACGCCCGAGGAGACGAAGTCGTATTGCACCGCCGTGCCGTAGAGCTTTGCCGCGGCAAGCGCCGGCGATGCGTAGAGCCAGGCCGCGGTCGATCCGACCGTCGCAAGCCAGCTGCGCCGGGGCATCGGCAACTCGCCGGCCAGGCACGAGTGCGCGTTGCCTTTAAGCGGGAGTCCAAATAAGGTCGCGTAGTGCCGGGGACGGCATGTACACACAGCGGGTCAGCCTTTCTTTCCGTCGTGGTTCGTCCAACGCGGGCCGCTCGCCTAGCCGCGCCTCGGGGCAGGAGCCTTAGGGGAGGCATGGTAACTCGGGCGGTTGCGTTTGGAGACTCTGTGCGATATTTGCGGCGGCAAGCTCACCGATGCGGGGAGCGTTCCTGGCTATCAAGAGCCGAACGTCTACGCGATCTTGGACTGTCGCGCGTGTCATACGATGGTGGCAAATCCGCGGAAAGTTGATCCGCGGGTTTACAATGCCATCTACGCGGTGCCTGGCGGCGCGCCGGGTTACGATCGCTACTTCCAATATGCCCGCCGGATCGTGCGCGTGCGCGATCCGCTGCGCTACTTGACCGGACGCGTCGACGCCGTTTGGGGGGTACGTCGAGCGCTCGATAAATATCGCGCCGCATCGGTACTCGAAGCGGGATGCGGGCTCGGTTATTTTACCTACGCGCTAAAGCGAGCCGGTTACCAGGTCGTCGGGATCGACGTCTCTCAAGAGGCGGTGAACCAGGCCACGCACGCCTACGGGCCGCTCTATAAGACCGAATCGATCGAATCCTATGCCCGAACTTCGGAGCTGACTTTCGACGCGGTCGTGATGGTTGAGGTTATCGAGCATCTCGAAGATCCGATTACGGCGATCGAAGATGCGGTGCGTCTGCTATCCCCGGGCGGCTGTCTGGTGTTGACCACGCCGAACCGCACGTATTACGGATACGACGAGGCCTGGAGCACCGATCTCCCGCCGGTCCACCTGTGGTGGTTCTCGCAGGATTCGATCGAGACGATTGCGAGGCGCGTTGGATGCCTTGCCGAGTTCGTAGACTTCTCGGAATACAACGCGCGGTTTCCGGTTCTCCACGCCTTTCGCAGCGCGCACGCCGCGATGCTCGACGCCACGGGGCAGGTTCTGCGGCGTGAAAGCCTGCCGATGTCACTTGCCCGTCGAGCCGGTCTGTTGCACGAAGGCTACTGGCTCGCGTCTCGCGCGGCCGGTTTGGTGACCCGTCAGAGCTCAACCAGTCGCCCGACGATGGTAGCGGTTCTTACGAAAAGCATATCCGCCGGCGGCGCGCGTTGATAGGATGACGCAGTCGAGATATTTGTTGCGATGATCCATCGAACAAGCGTTCGGAATGTAGCGCTGCCTTTAGGGGAAACTACCGGGTCGTGACGCGCGATCACGACGTCGTAATTCTTGGCGCCGGTTTGGCCGGCATGCGGGCGGCGCTCGAGGCTGCTCGGTGCGGTGCCGACGCGGCGATCGTCACGAAAGTCCATCCGATTCGCAGTCACTCGAGCGCGGCGCAGGGCGGCATCAACGCTGCGATCGGCGAGCTTGACAGCTGGGAGTCGCATGCCTTTGACACTATCAAAGGCAGCGACTATCTCGCCGATCAGGATGCAGTCGAAGTCATGTGCCGCGAGGCGCCCGCCGATATCATCGAGTTCGAGCACATGGGCGTGATTTTTTATCGCGGTCCCGACGGGAAGCTGGGCACCCGCGCCTTCGGCGGCGCGTCCCAAGCCCGCACCTACTTCGTCGGCGACATCACCGGGCAAGCCTTGCTCGTCACGCTTTACGACCAAATTCTCAAAGCCGGCGTCAAGGTCTACGAAGAGTGGTTTGCGACCAAGCTCTACATGGACGGGGGCGCGTGCCGAGGGTTGATCGCGCTCGAGATGATCACCGGTGAGCTGCATTTGCTGCGCGCGAAAGCCGTGGTGGTGGCCAGCGGCGGTCTCGGACGGCTCTACGAGCCGAGTACGAACGCGCTGATTTGTACCGGGGACGGATACTCGCTCGCCTATCGCGCCGGCGCACCCTTGATGGACATGGCGATGGTGCAGTATCATCCGACGACGCTGGCGGGCAGCGGTTTCTTGATGACCGAAGCGGCTCGCGGCGAGGGCGCGTATCTGCTCAACTCGCTCGGCGAGCGCTTCATGAAGAAGTACGCGCCGAACAAGATGGAGCTGGCTGCCCGCGATGTCACCTCGCGCGCCGAGGCGACCGAGATTGCCGAAGGCCGCGGCATCGACGGAAACGTGCTGTTGGACCTGCGCCACCTTGGCCCCGACGTCATCCTGAAGAAACTGCCGCAGATCCATGAGATGGCCCTCGATTATCTCGACATTGACATGATCAAGGAGCCCGTGCCGGTGCGCCCGGGAATGCACTACCAAATGGGCGGGATCAAAACCGACGTTGAAGGCGCAACCATCATCGCGGGGTTGTATGCGGCCGGCGAAGTCGCGTGCGTTAGCGTCCACGGCGGCAACCGGCTGGGCGCGAACTCGCTGCTCGACACGATCATCTTTGGTCGCCGTTCGGGGCGCGCCTCGGCCGGCTACGCGAAGGGCACGCTGCCGAGCACGGGCGGCGAGGAGCTCTTGCGCAGCGAACAGCAGCGCCTCGAAGGGTTACTAGCGCGTCCGTACAGCGGCGAAACCTGCGCCGGACTTCGACTCGAGCTAGCCACGATGATGGATGAAAAAGTCGGCCTCTATCGCAGCGACGCCGGCTTGCACGAAGCCCTTGTGAAGCTCTTAGAGTTTCGCAAACGGTACGAAAACGTTGCGGTCGGCGACAAGGGCCGCGTCTTCAATCAAGCCCTAACGTTTGTGCTGGAGCTCGGCTTCCTGTTGGATTGCGGCGAGACGATCATCCGCGATGCCGTCGTTCGCAAGGAGAGCCGCGGCGCGCATACCCACGTCGACTATCCCGATCGTAACGATACCGATTGGCTGAAACACACGCTGCTCACGCATCGCGGCGACAGGCAGGAACCGGAAGTCTCTCACGTTCCCGTTACCATCACTCGCTGGAAACCCGAGGTGCGGACCTACTGATGCAGTTTACGATCGAAGTTGGCCGATATAATACGGAAGGAAACTACGACGCGAGCGCCGTTCCGGGGCAGCCCTACCCCGCGCCATGGGACGCCTCTCCGATTCGTCGCTATCAGACGTACGCGGTCAATCTGCCCGAACACGCCGTGGTCTTAGATGCACTGATCGAAATTCGCGAATACCAGGACCCCTCACTGGCGGTGCGCTGCGCCTGCCGCAGCGCGATTTGCGGCTCTTGCGCGATGTGGATCAACGGCCACGCGACCCTCGCCTGCAAGAGCAGGCTCGCAGAGTTCACTAAAGACGGAAAGACGCGGGTCGAGTCGCCGCCGTCCATGCCGATCATCCGCGACCTGGTCTGCGATATGAAGCCATTTTGGGATAAGCATCTCGCGGTGAAACCGTGGCTCGAGAACAAACAACCGGTGCCGCCGCCCGATCAAGAGTACCGCGTGCCGAACGCCTCGATGGAAGAACTGATCCAAGAAGTCAGCTGCATTAGCTGCGGCGCGTGCCTGATGGATTGCGAGTCCTTCGCTGTGAACCCGGACTTTCTCGGGCCGCAAGCGCTCGCCCAGGCCTACCGCTACGTCGGCGATCCACGCGACGCGAAGACGCAGGAGCGCTTAGGCGAGCTCAGCAAGCCGGGCGGGATCTGGGACTGCACGCACTGTTTCGAGTGCGTGCAGCAGTGTCCCAAGGGTGTCGCGCCGCTCGATCAGATTCTCAAGCTTCGCAAACTCGCAGTCGATGCCGGCTACACTCACAATGCAGGCACCCGGCACGCCGACGCATTCGCCGATTCGGTCAAGCACAGCGGACGCCTCAACGAGCTCACGCTGATGCCGAAGTCCACAGGGCTCTTCAACATCGCCGGGCAGCTGAAGACTCTTCCAAGCGCGATCAATATGGCGCGCGCCGGCAAGCTTCCGCCGATTATCCATAAGGCGATTCCAGGTGTCGAGCGTATCAAGAAAATTTTTCAACGGGTCGGAGGACGGTTTAAGTGAAGGTCGCGTTCTGGCCGGGCTGCGTATCAAAAGGCGCGTGCCCCGAGCTGTACGTTTCTACTCAGGCGATTGCGGAGCCGCTCGGACTCGAGCTGCACGAACTGGTCTCGGCGCCATGCACGGGCGCCGGCGTTTTGAGCGAGCAGAATCCCGAGCTCGGTGACGCGCTCAACGGCTTGACGCTGGCGATGGCCGAAACCGAGGGCGCCGACCTGATGACGATTTGCAGCACCTGCCAAGGCGTGCTCGCGACCACCAACCACAATCTGAAGAAAGATCCCGCGCGACTCGAGCGCGCGAATGCGACGATCGCCGACCAGGGCTTTCGATACGGCGGTACGACTGCCGTGAAGCACCTGCTGTGGATGCTCTTCGAAGATATCGGCATCGACCGCGTCGAGCGCGCGATCAAGCGCAAGTTGACGGGCCTCAAGATCGCGCCCTTCTACGGTTGTTACATTCTGCGTCCGAGCGAAGCGCTCGGCTTACTCGAACGCCCCGAACGCAAGGGGTACCTCGAACGGTTGATCGCGATGCTCGGGGCCGAGCCTGTCGAGTATCGCGGCGCGACGAAATGCTGCGGATTTCCGATGCTCACCTTCAACCGCGATAAATCGCTGGCGATGGGCGGCAACCATATCCTCGAGGCGAAGGAGAAGGGGGCCGACCTGCTCGTGACGCCCTGTCCGCTCTGCCATCTAAATCTCGACGGCCAACAGCCCGACGCGGCTCGCGTGCTCAAGAAAGATATTGACGTTCCGATCTTCCATCTGCCGCAACTCTTAGGATTGGCTTTCGGCTACGAGCCGTCGCAGCTGCGGCTCAACCACCACGTCGTCTCGACGAAAGGTGCGCTCGAAAAAGTCGAGCTAAAAGTTTAAGGGGATCCCAATCGCCCGCAAGCGCGTACTGCTCGGGCTCGGGGTACTCTTCAATTTTTTGCTGCCCTGGGCGCTCTATCGGCTCAGCAAGCCGCATGTAGGCGAGACCCACGCACTGATGATCTCGGTTGGGGCTCCGATGCTGTGGAGCCTGGTGCAGTTTGCGCGAAATCGCCGAGTCGACGTATTTTCGGTAGTTGTGATAAGCGGGATTGGACTCTCGCTCGGGGCGATCGCGCTCGGCGGCTCGCCGAAGCTCTTACTCTTCCGCGAATCCATGATCACCGGGTTGACGGGTCTCGTCTTCATCGGTTCCGCGATCGTTCGCCGGCCGCTCCTTTATTCGATCATGCAGCCCATGATTCGCTCGGTTCTGAGCTCGGAATCGGCAACGGCTGCCGTGCTCCCGAGCGGGATGGCTGCCCGCGCTCTGGCCGAGTGGGAATCATATTTCGAGACGCCGTGGTTTCGACGCGTGATGGGAGTGATGACGGTCGCCGTTGGTCTGATCTTCGTCGCGGAGACGGCAATTCGCACCGTGCTGATCTTGACGCTTCCCAGCGAAAAGGTTTTGCTGATTGGTCCGATGGTCCAGTATGGAGCAGCTGGATTGCTGATCCTCTGGACGTACCTCTATTTGATTCCGGCCGTACGCCGCGAGCGCGGGCGAGATAAGGGCCGAGACGGCTCTTTACGTGAGCGTCGAAGCTAGCGGCCCGTTCATCGTGCAGGAAGTCGCCTACCCCAACGGCACGACGTTGACGAACAAACTCACCACCGGCGACGGCGAGCGGCCGATCGCCGTGAGTCCCGACGCCGTGCTCTAAAGCCGTCGTTAAGTTGGGGGTGTGGGCGACGTACCGGGGCAGTCGTGGAGCAGCGTCATGCCGTCAGGCGTGCTGTGCGCGATGACGTATTGGACGAGCTGCGGTTCGCCGGCCGTCTTGCTGGGCGGCGGTGCCTGAAAACGTGTGGGGAAGCTCGGATCCCTCAGATTTTGATCCGACCACGGGTTTGCGGCTTCGCTGGAATAGTACCAAGGATAGTCGAGCATGAGCGACTGCGACGAACCGTTACTGAAGTGGACCGCCATGCGGATGTCGACCCAGAAGCCATGCGTGTTTGGGTCGTAGTGCGAACCGTGGGGGTTCGAGAAGGTAACGAACCCGCACGGTTCGTCAGCGTTCGTTGCATCGTTACCGCGACCGCGTGCGCCGGTTCCGGCGCCCGCGCCGCTGCTTGAAAGCGCGGGCCCCGAACCTGTGCTAGCGCCCCCAACGTCCCAGACGGGCCGCGAATCGAAAGCGACGCGTGCCGGCAGCGCAATCGGCGCATGGTGCGGGGCTCCCCCGCCCGGCCGGCCTTCGTGCGCGCGAGCTATTAACTGACGCTGCACCGCGACGACTGCGTGCGGGCGTACGATCGGTCGCGGCGTGACGATCGCGTCCGGCGTCGGGGTGGGACGCACCGCAACTACAACGATCCGCGCCCGCGTCACGATTTCTGGCGGCGGCGGCCGGACGGCGTAAGGAATAGCTCCAGCGACTACCTCGTGCAATGCGACCGAGAACGCGAAGGCGAGTGTCAGCCTGCGCGCGCTCGAGCCTCCAAAGAAAACGCCGAGCCCCTCGCGTAAGAAAGGCTCGGCGTTACGTCGGTGGTTGTTACTCAGGGTTTGTGTTGTAAGTCTGTACGTACCACTGTTTGAACTGGTCGTAGGTCGGATAGTAACCGTATTTGTGGTAGAACCAGTCGCGGTACGCGTCTTGGCGGCGATCGACCTCTTGTTCTTCCGCACGCTTCGCTCGAACTTTGTGATTATAGTTGACGACGAGCGGAACCGAGGCAGCGGCTGCCGCGCTGACGGCAATGATCGTGTTCGTGCTTCCGCTACCATCGGCGAGCGCGGGAGCGGCGAGGCTTACGGCAAGCGCTGCCGTCAGCGCGGCAGCCAGAGCTTGCGGTTTCTTCATGTTCGGTCCTTTCTGCAGGCGATTCGACCCCCCGGCTCCAACCCGGACCCTCGTGGAGATCGAAGCCTTAATTCGAGCAATCCCGGATTTTCCGATTCCCGGGATCCTTTTCCGTGACATTACCCCGTTGCTGAAAGATAAGCAAGGCTTTCGGAGCGCAATCGACCGTTTTGTTGGGCAATTTAAGGGCCGCGGCATCGATCACGTGGTCGGCATTGAGTCGCGCGGCTATATCTTTGGCGCGCCGATTGCTTATGCGATTGGAGCCGGGTTCATACCGGTGCGCAAGCCCGGAAAACTGCCGTACGAGAAACTAAGCGAAGAGTACGCACTGGAATATGGCACGAATTCGCTCGAGATCCACTCCGACGCGATCGCGCGCGGCGAGCGCGTCTTAGTCGTTGACGATCTGCTCGCTACCGGCGGAACGGCAGCCGCGACAGGACGCCTTCTCGAGCGTCTCGGTGCGCGCGTCGAGGCCTTTGCCTTCCTGGTAGAGCTCAAAGAGCTCGGTGGACGTGCGAAACTCGGCAAAGCCGAGGTTGTTGCGTACGTCGAGTACTAAATGCGCGTGAAGCTCGCATTTTTGGCTAGCGCGCTCGTCGCCGTGCTGCTGGCCGTACCGGCGGTCAGTTTTGCGCGGACGCATGCGACGCCGACGCCCTCGCCGTCCCCGCCAATCGCGGACCCTGCGATCACGCAGATTGCCCGTCAGCAGTTCGTGCAGTGGCAGGCCGGCGTTGTGAACAAGAGTCTCTACGCGGCTCCGGTGCTTACGCAGCTTACCGACGAGAAGATCAACGATACATCGAGCCAACTGGCTAAGCTGGGGGCTCTGACCAGCACGGTCTACGTCGGCCGCTGGCTCAACCCGGATTTCCCGGCCGGAACGAACGGCTACATCTATCAGATGCAGTGCGTGGAGGGCAACGTCTACCTGTGGTTAGCGCTGGACGCCCAGGGCAAACTCGCCACGGTCCTCTTCAAGAATCGCCTCGACGTCGAGAACGTCACGCCATCCCCATCGGGAACCCCGGGGGGCCCTGCGTAGCACCTTAAAGGATTCGGGTCCCCCGACGCGTTCACGCGTTGCGGAACTTGATATAATAGCCCGTACCCATGACCATCGTCGAGCTCATCGAGCGCGTCCGGCGATACGACCCCTCCGCCGACGCGGAGTGGCTTATGCGCGTCTACGAGCTCGCCGATGCCGCTCACCGGGGCCAGCGCCGGGCTTCGGGCGAGGGATACATCGAGCATCCTTTAGCGGTTGCGGAAATCCTAGCCGAGCTCGAAGTCGATCACCAAACGATCGCGGCCGCACTACTGCACGACGTTGTCGAGGACACGTCGATCACCAGCGAGCAGGTTACGGAGCAGTTCGGGGCCGAGGTCGCGCGGCTGGTTGACGGTGTAACCAAACTAACGCGGATTCCATATCAATCGAAGGAAGACGCTCAGGTCGAGAATCTGCGAAAGATGTTCTTGGCGATGGCCAGAGACATTCGCGTTATCATTATCAAACTCGCCGACCGGCTCCACAACATGCGGACTCTCGCGAGCCTGCCGCCGGCCAAGCAACAAGCCATCGCGCGGGAAACGCTCGACATCTACGCCCCGATCGCGCACCGCCTCGGAATCTGGAAGATCAAATGGGAGATCGAGGATGAGTGCTTGCGCTACCTCGATCGGTCGTCGTACGCCGAGATCGTTGAGCGCGTCGCGAAGACTCGCCGCGAGCGCGAGGCCGACGTCGAGAAAGCGATCGCGCGCATTCGCGACGAGTTCAAGGATCTAAAGATCAACGCCGAGATTCAAGGGCGCCCGAAACACTTTTACTCGATCTATTCTAAGATCAGCAAGGGCCGCGACTTCTCGACGATCTACGATCTGACCGCGATCCGCATCATCGTAGATACGGTCAAGGATTGCTACGCGGCGCTCGGAGCCGTCCACGCGATGTGGACGCCGCTGCCGGGCCGCTTCAAAGATTACATTGCGATGCCCAAGCCCAACATGTATCAATCGCTCCACACGACCGTCGTCGGACCGAGTGGCGATCCGCTCGAGATTCAGATACGGACCTGGGAGATGCACCGCACGAGCGAGTACGGCATCGCGGCGCACTGGCGCTACAAGGAGGGCGGCAAGGCCGACCAGTTCGAGAACAAGCTCTCCTGGCTACGGGCGCTCCTCGAGTGGCAGAAAGACATGCGCGATTCGCGCGTCTTCATGGAAAACCTCAAACTCGACCTCTTCGACTCGCAGGTTTTCGCTTTTTCGCCGCGCGGCGACGTCTATTCAATTCCGGCCGGTGGCACGCCGCTCGATTTTGCGTATCAGGTTCACACCGACGTCGGCAATCACTGCGTAGGGGCCAAGGTGAACGGGCGGATCGTCCCGCTCGACTACGCGATGCAGAACGGCGATATCTGCGAGATTTTGGTTAACAAGTCGAGCGGGCGGCCGTCGCTGGACTGGCTTTCGCTCGTAAAGACCTCGAGCGCGAAGCACAAAATCAAGCAGTGGTTCCGCAAGGAGCGGCGTGAGGAGAACGTGCTGGTTGGGCAGGAGGCGCTCGAACAGGAGCTCGTGCGTGCGGGTCTTCGCACCGACGTCGCGCGCGGCGCGTTGCTCGAACGGATCGCAGCTCGCCTGAACTACGCTACGCCGACCGATCTTTACGCAGCCATCGGATTCGGCGATGCGTCGGCGCAGGCTGTAGCCAACCGAGTGCGCGAGGAGTTCAAGCACGATAACGTCGTCGACCTCACCAAGATCGGGCGCAAGCCCGCGGCGCGCAAGAGCCCGCGGCGCTCGAGCGGAGTGCGCATCGCCGGGGTCGACGACGTACTCGTCCGTCTCTCGAAGTGCTGCTCGCCGGTACCGGGCGATCCGATCATCGGCTACGTTACGATCGGGCGTGGGGTCAGCATCCATCGCGCCGATTGCCCCAACGTCGCGTACATGAATGCGACGCCGGAACGCATTTTACAGGCGCAATGGATCGACGACGCGGGTCTTACGCACGGCGTTGACGTCGAGGTTGAAGCGGACGATCGTTCGCAGCTGCTCCAAGACATCATGGCAGTCTTCGCGGAGTTGAAGACGCAGGTCAGCTCGGTAAACGCACGCGTCCGCAAAGATGGAGTAGCCGTCGCCAGTCTGACCGTGCAGATTCGAGATCTCGACCATCTGCACAAGCTGCTGCGAAAGCTCGAGACGCTAAAAAATGTCCGCCGCGTGTATCGCGTAACGAAGCGCGAACGCACGGCGCTCTAGGAGGCGTGTCGACCGCTCAACTCATCGTCCCGGCGGTAGCCGCGTTTGCGGCCGGCGCAATGAACAGCGTCGCCGGCGGCGGAAGCTTTCTTTCCTTTCCCTCGCTGCTCTTTGCGGGCGTGCCCGCGATTTCGGCTAACGCGACGAACAACGCGGCGATGTGGGTCGGCACGATCGGCAGCGCGCGCGGATATCGTGAAGAGGTGGCCGAGCATCGCGCGCTCTTGCTCCCCCTCATTCTCGTGAGTATCGTTGGTTCGCTGATCGGCGCATGTCTGCTGCTCGTCACGCCGCAGACGCTCTTCGAGCGCTTAATTCCGTGGTTGCTGCTCTTCGCGACGCTGGTCTTCGCGGGCAGCCCCTATCTAAGACGACCTTCGAGCGCACAGCCGGGGCACGCTCCCTGGCAGATCGCCGCGCAGTTCGCCGTCGCGATTTACGGCGGCTACTTCGGAGCTGGAATGGGCATTTTGATGCTCGCGGTGCTCACTTTCTCCGGTCTGCCGAACCTCAACGCGCAGAATGCGATCAAGAACGTGCTTTCCGTTTCGATCAACGGCGTCGCGCTGGTACCGTTTGTCATTGCGCGCATCGTCGATTGGCGATTCGCGGTTCCGATGGCTGCGATTGCTCTGCTCGGCGGGTACTTCGGCGCGCGGTTCTTTCGACGCGTGCCGCAGCCCGTCTCGCGTGCCATGGTGATCGCGATAGGTTGTGCGATGACTATAGTACTGTTTGTAAAAATTCGTGCGTGAAA
The DNA here is from genome assembly GCA_049695635.1 of Candidatus Cybelea sp. Taxonomy (GTDB): domain Bacteria; phylum Vulcanimicrobiota; class Vulcanimicrobiia; order Vulcanimicrobiales; family Vulcanimicrobiaceae; genus Cybelea. The sequence goes on from JBAVSO010000113.1 coordinate 50,724, forward strand.
AGTGACGTCGGTTGCTTGTTCTTGCAGGGCGAGCAAAAAGGCGATTCGAAGGCGCCGAACACCTTGAACCGATACGACTCAATCAACGTTCAGTAGCTAGAGCAATGAGGGTTTACCATGTTTTTTAGTAATCGCGCAGCGATTCTATTGATCGGAACGCTGCTGGCAGCATCGGCATGCAGCAGAAGCGGAACGATGCTTCCGACCGCGCCGGGCGCGGTCAATCCCGCGTCCCAACTTTCCGGATTCAATTCCGGGATCGACTCGGGAACCAAACCGGCGACCGACGACACGTCAATACTCAAGAAACTAAAAAAACTCGTCTTGATCGGCTCGACGGTCGATCCAAAAAACGGCGATAAGGGCGGTCGCGGCCTCTCCGTCGTCAGCACGAACTACGGCTTCTTCCAAAAGGGGCAGGTCCTCGTCTGCAACTTTGAAGACAAGACCGGCAACGCCGGCGCGGGAACGACGGTCGACGTATTCGATCCCAAGCCTGGATCGAAGCCCGTTACTTTTACCCAGAGCAGCAAGATCGACGGCTGTTCGGGCACCGCGCTCACTTCGATTAATGGGGTCTATGCGACGGCCGCCACCAGCGGTCTGCTGGTCGCTATCTCCAGCAAAGGAAAGGTCGGGAATTCGTTGGGCTCGCCCTACAAGAAGCCGTTCTCCGACGTGGACGCGTCGAATCCAAATCTGTATGCTGCCGAGTACATCTTCGGCACCGACGCGAGCACCGGCGGAATCGTCAGCTTCAGCATCAATAACTACGGCAACCCGACTCCGCTTGAGGTTGTGTCGGGCTTCGGGGTCAACGATAAGACCGGCTGGGGCACGCTGGGCCCATCGGGCATTCAGTACTGGCCCAAGACCGATTCGCTCTACGTCGCCGACGGTGTCGACAACACCATCGTCTCATTCAATAACGCTAGCGAGCTGCTGGTGAAGGACGAAATCGTCGTGAAAAAAGGCGGCAAGACCTTCAGTTGCAAGTATCCCAAGACCACGTGCGGCAAGCTGATCTATAGCGGTAAGCCGCTTGACGGACCGGTAGCGATGACCCTTCTGCCAAACGGTAACCTCATTGTAGCCAACACCATCGGCGGAAATAGGCTCGTCGAACTGACGGCCGACGGCAAGGTTCTTGACACCAAAGTCGTGGGCAAGAAAGGAAAGCCCGCCGGCCTCTTCGGGCTTGCGGCCGTCGGCTCCGACGACGGTAATACAGCGCTCTTCTTTACCGATACGAACTCGAACGGTTTGTACGAGCTCGAGCAGTAGAATCGCGCCCGCAGGCTGCAATTACATGTCGGTGTCGGGCGCTCGAAGCGAGGATCTTTTGTGGAGAAAGTACGACTTGCCGAGACTCGACTGAATTGGAACGAACTTGATCGGGTACTGTGAGTAGTTAAAGCAGTCGATGATGCTCGCGGCACGCACGTCGGTCGTTCCAAGCGATCCAAGATTCCAGTTCTGCTCGATGTACTTCAGAATGCTGCCAAACTCGTACTGGGTTGTCGAGATGTAACCGGCCCGAGCGTAGGGCGAGACGATAATCGCCGGCACTCGCAGCCCAAGCCCACCGTAGCCGTATTTCCTTGCGGAAAGCTTGCCCATGTTATCGTAGAGTCCGCCCCAGTCGTCCCAGACGATCACGATCGCGGTGGATTTCCAATACGAGCTCTCGCCGACGCCGTTCACGACGCTGGCCACCCACTGCGGGCCCGTGTCTTGCGCATCGCCCGGGTGGTCGGATTCGGGCTCATCGGGGATGACCCACGAGACCGCCGGCAGCTTCCCGTCGGAGACGTCGTTGAGGATCGCCGATTCCGGAGTTACAACGTTGTTCTTCCACTCGGGTCCGTTGCGGACCGCCGCTATCACGTCAAAGGCGCTTAACAGCTTTCCGTAAAGCTGTTTGAATGGCGGCTGATAGTACTTCCAAGAGAGGCCTTTCGCGTCGAGCAGATCGCGCAGCGTCGGGTACGAAGCGCTAAAGTCCGTCGTGCATGGAAACGGGCCGGTCGCCTTTAGATAGACGTCCTTCTCGGTGATGAGCGACGTGTGCGTGCCTTTCGACGCGTCGCATCCCCAGAAACAATTCGAACAAGACGGAAGGTCGACCATCGCCTTACCCGTCTCGACGATCGTTCCCCCGCGTATGAGATCCTGATGCCCCGTGAAGCTGCTGCTGCCTTGAGTCGTAAACATGTGCTCGGCCAAAGTGTACTGCATGGCCATGTCCCAGTAGGGCTTGATCTGCGACGGATCGGTGTACTGATACGGATACGCGCATTCGGGTGTTCCGTTGCCGAATGGCGCCTTGTCGAAACCGTTCAGCTTGCCGCCGTTGTACGCGATCTTGTAATCGGGATAGCTATGATTCAGATCCGTTGGAAGGATGAGCGGCTCTTTGGTGAGCGCAATCGGGCCCTTCTTAATCGGCGGACTGCAGTTCGGTTCGGCAAGGGCGTGTCCGGTGGTCGTGCCGTCCGCTCCGGGGAAGGTCGCGAAGAAATCGTTGAAGGTGCGATTCTCTTGAACGACGATCACCACGTGCTGGATCGGGCTCGGCGGGCTGCCCGACTCGGGATGACGGCTTAGCGGAAGGTTCGCCGGCCCGCCGGCGCCGCCGTTGCAGTCTGCGAGCAGCAAAAGAATCGAGGCGAGTCCTAGGACCCGCGAAAAGCGTTGAACGTCCATTCGCCAACTACTCCGTGTCGACCGGCTGATCCGAGGGCCGCTCGTGAAGGAAATACGAACGCGAATATTTCGTTACGATCGGACGAAACGCGCGGGGCTTCTGCGAGAAGTTGAAGGCGTCGTCGAGGCTGGTCGCGCGCGCATCGGTATAGCCCTGTGCGACCGAACCGATGCTGCCGGCCGGAAGACCGTAAGTCTCCTCGATGAATCTCAGGATGCTGCCGAACTCGTACTGCACGTGCGTAACGTATCCGTGTTTGGCGAATGGCGAGATAATGATGCACGGAACGCGGATGCCGAGTCCGCGGTAGTCCAACTGCGGCGGCTTGGCACTGTCGAAGAAGCCACCCCAGTCGTCCCAGAGCAAGATAATCGCGCTCGAGTTCCAGTACGAGCTCTCGCCGATCGCATTGACGACCGAGGAGACCCACGATGGGCCCTTGTCGTTGAGGTACTGTGGATGGTCCGAGTCGCTGGCGACCGGCGTCACCCAGCTTACCGACGCAAGCTGACCGTCACTCACGTCGTTTAAGACATTGGACGGCGGAGCGCTGATGTCGCCCGGCCAGTCCGGACCATAGCGCACGTACTGGATCGCGTGGAACGGTTCCCACAGTCCGGTATCGTCCACCTTTTGGGCGTATATTCGCCACGAGATCGCGGCGTTGTCGAGCACCTCGGCGATGGTATTGAACTGAGCAAAGCACGGGCGCGGACCTTGGTGCGGATGCACCCGTCGGTAGGGCTTGTTCTGCACGTACGAGGTGCGGTTTCCCGGCGGCGAGTCGCAGTCGCCTCCCACGTCGGGATAGTTTACTTCCGCTCGGCCGGGCAGCTTGATGTCGTCGGTGCCGGCGACCAGCGTAAGGTGAGCGGTGAAGCTTCCGCCGAACTCGGTCGGAAACATCTCGTCGGCGAGCACGTACCGCTGCGCCAGCTGCCAGTATGGTTCGATCTCTTTGCGGTCGACGTAGCCGTAGGCTATGTCCTTGGCGCTCTTAGTCCCATACGCCGTGAAACCGTCCATATTACCGTTGTTCCAGTCGACCAGCGACGACGTCCAATCGTGCTTGAGGTCGGGATTGTTCTCGAACGTCATCTGGTGCAGTGATACGACGGCATCGCCGCTGGGACACTTGCTCGAGCCGGTCTCGAATTTGCTTCCACCCGGCGGCGGCGACGCGCAGCCCGTCAACGGAGCGTTAGCGCCGGGGTAGCCTGCGAAGAAATTCTCGAAGCTGCGATTCTCCTGAATGATGACGATAACGTGCGAGATCGGGCTGGTTGCCGAACGGCCACTCGCCTGCCGAGGCGGGCGATCGCTCGCGCTGCGCGGTGCCGGCACGCTCGCGCCGGTTCCGTTCGACGAACAGCCGGTCGCGAGAGCGCACCCGATGACTGCGAGGACGAGCGTAAGCCGGGGCATCATGGTAGAGTGGTGCGGTTCAAAAAGGGTGGTGCGGACTCCTCGATGGGGATTTGCGGCCCCGGCCCGAAGTAGGGGCGTCAACCTGCTGCCCACCGCGATAGATGAGGTGGGCCGCCCGCCGTGTCGGGCGTCCATAGTACGGAGAAACGGATGACTGAGTACGAGGTAACCTATATTTTACGTCCTTCGCTCGAAGAGAGCGAGGTCGAGCAGCGCGCTAACGTCATCGCGGAGATCGTCAAGAGTCAAGGCGGCGAAGTAGTCGGGGTCGAGCGGCTCGGCAAGAAGCGTCTCGCCTATGAAATCAACGACGTTCGCGAAGGGAACTACGTCGTGATGCAGTTCAAGAGCGAGCCGGCGGTCTCTAAAGAGCTCGAGCGGCAGCTGAAGCTTCACGAAGACGTTTTACGCGGGCTGGTCGTCCGGCTCGACGCGAAAATGCTGACGCACATGGCGGCGCTTGCAGCCGCAGCTCCACCGGCTCCGATCCCGCAATGAAATTGCGAGCGTTTCGGCAACATCTGTGCCATACTGTTGACACTCTGAGGCGATAGCCTCGGACCGTGAACGCACGCGGCGAAAGAGGGTAGGCAATGGCAGGTTCTTATAATCGCGTCATCCTGGTCGGCAATCTCACGCGCGACCCGGAGATTCGGTACACGCAATCCGGCAAGGGCGTCACGAAGTTCACGCTCGCCGTAAACAATCCGCGTAACAAGGAAGAGACGACCTTCGTCGACATCGTCGCATGGGATCGGCTCGGCGAGACCTGCAACACGTATTTGAAGAAGGGCTCGAACTGTCTGGTCGAAGGCCGGCTCGTAATTCGCAGTTACGACGACAAGGACGGCAACAAACGAAAGGCCACCGAAGTCGTCATTGACAACATGCAGATGCTCGGCTCACCGCGCGATCGCGCGACCGGCGGAGGCGATGACGCCAATACCGGCTACAATGGCGGCGGCAGTCCGGTCGGAGCGCGCGCATCGGGCTCGGGCGACGGACTCGGCGACGACCTCGAAGACGAAATTCCGTTCTAGCTAGCTAGGGCTTCGAGCTAGGAAACTCGACCCGGAATTGCTTTTCGATGCTGCCGTGCTGCGGCGGCCAGACGCCGGGAATCGCGGCGCCGTTCATTGCGGCGCGAATTTGCGCGATCTCTGGTGCGTTGATTCCCTCGTCCGCCGTCGCACTCATCACCTGGTCGCCGTTTTGCCAAGTGAACTTGTCGTGCCGAACCAAAAATACGTGACCGTCGCGCATACCCCGGTCCTCGAACGTGTACTTCGACGGCGGTCCCTCACGTGGGTCGAAGCGCTCGGCCATCAATGAAAAGCTACGGTCCCCGGGGCGCCGGTAGATGAACACCACGGAAGGACTGCCAACGCTCCAGCGACGCGTGACTTTCGAATAGACGCCGGTCGGCGTTGTCACTATGGTATCTAAGCGGGCATCCATCGGCAGCCCCGCCGGCGGCACGATCGTGAAGGGGACGCGTGACTGCGCCGCAGCAAGGCTTCCCGTCTGCGAGCGCATCGCCGACTCGACCGACGCCGGCGCGGGCGGCGGCGGCGTCCAATGTAAGATCGCCTCTACCTGCTGCTCGATGCTCTGCGTCAGACCCGGTGCGACTTTCGGAAGGGCTAGCACGATGATCGCGGCGGCTGAGGCGGATAGGTACCAGAACCAGTGGCGGCGCGGTCTCTCACGCACCCTCCTTTGCGCTATCCGGCGCTGGATATCGCGCAGCGGAACCGCCGGTACCTCGATGCTCGAAAGCACGGCTGCGAACGCGCCGGAAATGCGTGCCTCACTGAACATCGGAGAACACCTCGTCATGGGAGCGACGCTCCTGCGTCTCTGAAAGTGTTTTGCGCAGCGCCGCGCGCGCTCGCATCAGGTGAAAACGAACGCTCGACGGGGCTAGCCCGGTCGCCGCCGCGATTTCGGCGCTACTATAACCCGCATAGTAGTGCAGCAAGACGACGGCACGCTGCAGCGGGGAAAGCAACCTGAGGGCCTTATCGAGATCCAGCGCGTCGCTGCGGTCTAAGGCGGTACCGAGTGACGCGGCCTCGTCAAGGCTGTGAATACGCGGGCGCCTGCGTGCCGCTTCGAGCGCACGACTTACGACGATCCGATAGCTCCACGCGGGAAACGCATCGAGGCTCTTGAGCGAATGCAGTGAACCGGCGATTGCCGCGCAGGCTTCTTGTGCGGCGTCTTCGGCAAGGCCACGGTCGCGCAGAATGCTTAAAGCGAGGCGATAGGCTTCCGGCCAAACGAGTGCGATCAGCGGCTCGAGCGCGGTCGCGCCTCGGTCGCGAGCCCGCTCGACGACCTCGGGCTCGATTCTCAGCGGCATCCGGTAGGCTCTTGTAGACCGGCCATACCACTATAGATGCGTCGGACGGGCAAAGTGTTGGCGAAAGGAGGGATCATGGCGGACCGATGGACCATCCCAGGGAGCGAGCGGCCGGAGTTTCCGGGTACGGAGCTCGACGACGCGGACGGTGCGGAGGAGCTAACCGTGACGGTCATCGTCCGATCGAAACATGCAGGCGCGCCGCAACCCGGCAGGCTCTCGCGCGAAGCGCTAGCTGAGCGCTATGGCGCCGAATCGGTCGATCTGCAAAAGATCGAAGCGTTCGCGCGGGCTCACCGCTTGACGGTCGTCGAAAGCAGCGCCGCGCGTCGCAGCGTACAGCTGCGAGGAAGCGTTGCGGCGATGAACGTGGCCTTCGGTGTCTCGTTGAAGCGCTGTCGCGCGGGCGGCACGATCTATCGCGGTCGGCGCGGCACCTTGAGCGTTCCGAGCGACCTGGCCAATATCGTCGTCGCGGTGCTCGGCTTGGATAACCGGCCGCAGGCGAGTGCGCGCGTGCGCATCGCCGCGCAACCGGCTACGTCGTTCACCCCGCTGCAGATCGCCCAGCTCTACGACTTTCCGACCGGCGTCGACGGAACAGGCCAATCGATCGGCATCGTCGAGCTAGGAGGCGGATTCAGCCAAACGGACTTCGATACGTATCTTTCGGGGCTCGGCGTCAAAGCTCAAACTGTAACGATCGTTTCGGTCGACGGCGCTACTAGTTCCCCGGGGCAAAACTCGAACGTCGACGTCGAGGTGATGCTCGACGCCGAGATCACCGGGGCAATCGCACCTGCAGCCCGGCTCGTGATGTATTTTGCGCCCAACACCGATCAAGGTTTCATTGACGCAGTGACGGCCGCGGTTCACGATCAGACCAACAACCCGTCGATAATTTCGATCAGTTGGGGCGCCCCCGAGTTGGATTGGACCGCGCAGGCGCTCAACGCGCTCAACCAGGCGATCGCGGCCGCTGCGGCAATCGCAGTCTCCGTCTGCGCCGCATCGGGCGACGGCGGATCGTCCGACGGCGTTGGCGATGGCGCTTCGCACGTAGACTTTCCGGCATCGAGTCCCTACGCGCTCGGCTGCGGAGGGACGACGCTGGCTGCTTCCGGCGGTAAGATCGCGTCGGAAAGTGTCTGGAGCGACTCGGGCGGCGGCGTCAGCAGTTTCTTTGCGTTACCGTCGTGGCAATCCAAGGCGAGCGTTCCAGCGCCTCCGAGCGGTTCGTCCGGAGGACGCGGCGTGCCGGACGTGGCGGGCGACGCCGACCCGGACTCCGGCTACCAAATACGCGTCGACGGCGAGAACGTCGTTGCCGGCGGAACCAGCGCCGTCGCGCCGCTCTGGGCGGCGCTGATCGCCTTGGCGAATCAGAAGCTCGGCCTGCAGCTCGGGTTCGTCAACGCGCAGCTCTACGCGTTGCCGGGCTATCCGCAGAATCCGGGACCGATCCGCGACATCACGAGCGGCAGCAATGGTGCTTATGACGCTGGTCCCGGCTGGGATCCCTGCACCGGACTAGGCTCTCCGGACGGCGCACGTTTGGCCCAAGCGCTTTAACCTATTGTATAAAGGCGCGTGGGCGCGCGCGTGCAACGAAACGCTGCAATGTAACTCGCCTAACTCAGAGGAGAAACGAGTGACGATGAACTCGACGGACATGCCGACTAACGCCGAGCTGCGCGATTTTTTGATGCTGCCTTACTCCGAGCTCGAGGAGCTGAATCTTCGTGCGAAGGCGCAGCGGCAAGAGCGCGTACCGATTCGCGCGCTGCAAGAGGAGCGTCTGCGCTATCTTGCCGAGGAGCCGCGAATCAAGGCGCTGACCGTGCTCTTCAGCGATCTCGAAGGACGCCTGCACATGCTCGACTACGACAAGAAGTTCTTGTTGCGGGCGCACGACAACCTTACGTTCGACGGCTCGTCGATTCGCGGCTTTACGCCGCAGCGCGAGAGCGACTTGCGGCTGTCGCTCGACTGGAGCGCTTTCTACTGGGGACCGGCCGACATCTTCGGTGCCGGAAAGATCCTTGTCTTCGGCGACGTCTTCGACCGTGACGGAAAGCCGTTTGCGGGCGATATTCGCGGCTCGCTCAAGAAGCTCGCCAACGAATGCTACGCAAAGGAAGGCTACACGCTCAACGCTGCCAACGAGATCGAAGGCTTCCTCTTCAAGGGTCTTGACGCCGAACGCCGGTTCCACGAAACGGGCAAGTTCGAGTACGTCAACACCGGCGGTTACTACCATTCGTTGCCGGGCGATCCGCTGCGCAACTTCATAGATACGGTCGCCGAAGTTCAGCGCGCGATGGGCTTCCAGAACGAAAAAGATCATCCTGAGGTGGCGCCGTCGCAGTTCGAGATCAACTACAGCTACGGCGAAGTCGTTGCCGCCGCGGACCAGATCCAGCTCTACAAGCTGATCTGCCGCCAGGTGGCTACCAAACTCGGCATGACGGCGAGCTTCTTACCCAAGCCGGTCGTCGGCGTCAACGGCAGCGGCATGCACACCAACGTCTCGGTGAGCAAGAACGGAAAGAACCTGTTCTGGGATTCAAAGGGTCAGGAGCAGCTCAGCGGCTTTGGTTGGAAGTTCGTGGACCGCATCCTCACCCACGGCACGGATATTTGTTTGATGCTCAACTCGAGCGTCAACGCCTACCGGCGGCTCGACCCGCACTTCGAAGCGCCGAATCAGCTCAAGGCTTCGGCGATCGACCGCGGCTCGATGGTGCGTATTCCAATCGGCAACGAGCGCAGCATGCGAACCGAGGTCCGCTCGGTCGCGCCCGATGCCAATCCCTATATGGTGATGCTCGCGGTCTTCAAGACCGGGCTCGAGGGAAGCACCAGCAACCTCAAAAACCTGCGGCAAGCCGATCGCTACTTGCCCGACAACATCTACGATGCGCTCGGGGCATTTCGCGCTTCGGAGTGGACGAGCAAGCTCTTGGGAGAAGAGGTGAAGGCACGTTACGCCGATCTCAAACAGGCGAGCGCCGACCGTTGCCCGCGCCTCCTCGGCACGTTCGTAAAAACTCAGGAAGTGCAGTACCACCACGAAGTCTACAACCAGTACCTCTGGAATCTATTCTAATAAATAATTGACGCGTAGCGGTGTGACGTGGTGGTGAGGGGCGTGTGAAGGCAGGAGCGCAGCCTACTGGAGCGGTCGATTGTGCCGGGTAGTTCCCTAGCGGGACTTAGC